>CAYNFK010000060.1:0-28440 GCA_964396405.1 uncultured Enterobacteriaceae bacterium | reverse complement strand
GGTGCCGACCTGCGGCCGGCACCGCGCCGCCGCTGTCTTCCCAGTCACCGATCCCCGAGCGGGTCGCTTGGCGACGGGTCGGGTCGGGCCCTGCGGGGCGGTCTGCCTTAGCGGCCGATCCACTTGGGCTGCAGGAAGTACCCGCCCTGCGCCTGCACTGAGCCCAGGAAGTACTGCGTGTACTGCGAGCCCACCGCGACGTGACCGGCGACGTCGACCTGGAGGGGATCGTCGTCGCGGTTCTTCAGCTTCGGGAAGAAGCGCAGGCCCAGGCCGATGCTCTGGAACGCGAACAGGCCGCCGGCGCGGTCGAGGCTCTTGAGGTCGAAGTCGGTCTCGAAGAACACGGCGACCGGCGGGGCCACGCGCACGCTCAGGTGCAGGCCGCCGAACACGCCGATCTGGCTGACGATGGAGGCGTTGGGTGCCGTGCCCGGAGGGAGCGTGCCGACGCGGGTGCCGCCCGAGACGATCAGCTGGATGTTGACGCCGCTGCTGCCCACGTCCCAGATCTTGCCCACCGCGATCTGCGGCCGGAACTGGAAGACGAGCGGCGTGAAGCCCAGACGGAGGTCCGCGATGAGCGTGGCCACCACCTTGGACTTGGCCGACTTCACGAACGCGTAGCGGGTGCCGAGCTCCAGACCCCAGCCCTCGTAGGTGCCGGCGAAGCCGCCGTGCACGGACACGTTGCGCTTGAGCGCCCACTCGAAGTCGGCGATGCCGCGGAAGCTGCCCGGCACGCCGATGTCGATGCCAGCTTGGACCTTGCTGCGCGGGTTGACGTTGGGGAGGTGGTTGGGGAGCACGAAGAGCAGCTCGGCGTCGGCCGCGTTCTGCGTGGTGCTGGTGCGGCGGATCTTCTGCCGGTAGGCGGCGCCCTCGAGCTCCTCCATGCGGGTGGTGATGCGGTCGCGGAACAGCGTGTTGGGGTAGGTCTCGAGGTAGGCCTCCCAGGCCATCACCTCTTCATCGGCGGGCACGCTGGCGAGGCGGGCCTGCTCGGCGCGGTAGAGCTCGGCGTCGTCGGTGCCGGGCGCGCGCAGGATCGTCTGCGTGTCGCTGGTGTCGTCGCCGAACATGTCGGTCTGCTGAATGGCGCCTTCGTCGTCGACCTCGTCGGAGAACTGCAGGTCCTCTTCGTCTTCGAGCAGATCTTCTTCGTCGTCGGGACCCTTCACCGGCGGCGTGGGCGCCACGGGCTCGGTCTTCGCTTTGGGATCGGGCTTGGGCTCGGCCGGCTTCTTGCCCTTTTCGGCAGGCGCAGGCGCGGCCGGAGCAGGCTCGGGCTCGGGCTCAGCCTCGAACTCGATGTCCTCATCGTCTTCCGACGTGAAGTCATCCTTGGACTGCGCCCACGCGGAGGGGGCGGCGAGCACGAACCAGATGGCGAGCCAAGGGCGCATTCGGGGACCTGCTTCGTTCCGAGGGCCGCGGGATGATAGACCGTGTGCCCCTGCGGAGCAAGGAACCCCCCGTGCACACTGACGCCGATCTGACGCACACTTCCGCCCGTCCGGGCGAAGACGGCGCGGATCCGCAGTGGGTGGAGGCCGCCGACACCGTCCGTCGGGCCCTCGTGCGGCTGCGCGGTGGGTCGCCGTTGCTGTCCCCTTCGGACGAGCGCTTGTTGTTGCGCTGGTTGGATCGTGGGGTGGGTGTGGCGTCGATCTTGCGGGCGCTGGAGGTGGCGGCGGATCGCCGCCGGGCACGTCGTGTGCGCGCTCCGCTGATGCTCAGCCACGCTCGGCTGCTGCTCAAGGCTACGCATGCGGCCCCTGTCGCTGCGGAGACCGTGGTCGTGCGCCTCCCGGAGATCGCGTGCGCGTCGGCGGCACCCATGGCGGTGTCCGAGGCCCTGGAGCGCCTGGCAGCCCAGGTGGCGTCGCTTCAGGGCGGTGCGCACGATGCGCACGCTGTGGCCGATCAGCTCGCCGACTGGGCGCTCGCGGCTCAGGACGCCGCCTGGTGTGGACTCGACGACGCCGAGCGTGGAGCCCTGGGTGCGCAGGCGGCTGAAGCGCTCGCGGATGTGGTGCACCTGCTCGATGAAGGCGAGGAGAGCGAGGTGATCGAGACCTACGCCCGTGGCCTGCTGCGCGACGCCTGGCCGGCGTGGTCGGTGGCCCGCTTGGTCGATGCGGTGCTGGCATGAGTCGCGTGCTTCACCCTGCAGCCGATCCGTCCTGCACGGCCTGCTACGGTCTGGGCAGCGCGGTGGTGCGCGCGGGCTCGGTGCTCGGCGTCTCGCCCTGCGCATGCTGCAAAGGCCCCTGTCCGCGCTGTGGAGGCGAAGGCTGGGTGCGTCCTCCGGGAGCCACAGGCGTGTCGCTCTGCGACTGCCGGGTCGCCTCGCGACGCGCCCAGTGTCTGGCCGACGCGCAGATCCCCGCGCGCTACCAGCACGCCACGCTGGAGGCTTACGACCCCGCGCGGGGCGATCCGGCGGCGCTGATGGTGTGCAAGCGCTTTGTGGAGGGCTTCCGTCCTGGAGAGTCGCAGCGCGGCCTCGTGCTGTGGGGCGGCATCGGCCGCGGCAAGACCCACCTCGCGATCGCCGTGGCACGCGCGCTGATCGTGGAGCACGGCGTCACCGTGCGCTTCGTGGAGTTCTCTCACCTGCTCGCCGACCTCAAGGGCTCCTTTGAGCGCGCAGGCGGCGCGCACGACCTGCTCGACCCCCTCTCGGCCTGCGATGTGCTCCTGATCGACGAGATCGGGAAGGGCCGCAACACCGAGTTTGAAGGCACGGTGCTCGATGAGCTCGTGAGCCGCCGCTACAACGCCGCCACCGTGGTGCTCGGCACCACAAACTTCGACCCGAAGGGCTCCAGTCACGGGATCCGGGTGGCGAACGCATCGCTGCCCGAGGCGCAGCCCACCCTGGTGGACCGTGTGGGCGAGCGGGTGTACTCGCGGCTGCTCGAGATGTGTGACTACGTTCCTGTCGCGGGCGACGACCAGCGCACCATCGAGCGCAACCGCAGCCGGCTCCGTCGCACCGACGGTCCTCCCCGCGCTCGCTGAGCGACCACCCCGGAGCTGTTCTTGGCGATCACGTTCGGATTCCCCACCACCGGCCCCCTGCCCGACCTCGACGGCCTCGCCGTGTGGCTCGACGGGGAAGGGGAGGCCCACGATGTGGAAGGCACCGACACGCTGGCGCTGAAGGCGCTGCCGCTGCGCATCGTGCACGCCGGCGCTTCGGTACGGGCCCACCTGGAGCTGGGGCCCGACACGCGGGTGTCGCGCGCGCTCCGGCTCGTGTACGCCCTCTCGGGGCGCCTGGGTTCCGACGTGCGCCTCTCGGGCGTGGGCACGATCGACCGCGCCTCCCTCTGGCTGCGCCTGGCCGATGAGCAAGACCGGCTGCGCCTGGCGGCCGCGATCGCCCGCGCCGAGACGCACCCGCAGCGTGATGAGATCGCGCGCCTGCTGTGGGCCGTGGTGGGCGCGGCGTCGCCGGGTCGCCCGGTGCGCTGGGACACGTCGTCGGATCGTGTGGTGGAAGTGCGTGAGGTCGGCACGCCCAACGGCATCTCGCGCGACGAGGCCGCGTTCCACGCGCAAGGTGGAGAAGCAGGCGACGAGGTGAACGTGCCGGTGGCTCCGCCGATTCACATGCTGGCCTGGCGCTGGCTCTCGGAAGCGTGGCCCGCGCTGGCCGATCACCGGAGGGGTTCATGATCGTCGGCCTCGACCACCTCGCCATTGCCGTGCCCGACTTCGAGGGCGCGATCCGTCGCTTCGTCGAAGACCTTGGCCTGAAGCTGGAGGGCACCGAAGACGTGCCGTCCGCCAAGACGCGCACGGCCTTCTTCCCGCTGCCCGCTACGCGCATCGAGCTGGTCCACCCGCTCAACGGGGAGGGGGCCATCGCCACTTACCTGGAGAAACGAGGCGGCGGCCTGCACCACATCGCGTTCAGCACCGATGCGCTCGACGCCGACGTCCAGCGCCTTCGCGACCTGGGCTACAGGTTCACCACCGAGACCGCCCAGCCCGGGGCGCACGGCACGCGCGTGATCTTCGTGCACCCGAAGAGCGCCGACGGTGTGCTCATCGAGCTCGTCGAGCACCCCCACCCGTGAGCCATCGCTGATGCACCGTGTCACCGCTGTGGGCGAGACCACCTCGCTGCATGCCCGCAAGGTGCTGGCCGGTCAGCGCTTGGTGATCGGGTTCGCCGGCCCATCGGTGGATGGCGACCTGCGGCGTCTGATCGCCGAGCTGCGCCCTGCCGGCTTCATTCTGTTTGGCCGCAACGTGGAGGAGCCCGCCCAGGTGCGCGAGCTCTGCCGCGAGCTGGGCGAGCTGGTGGATGCCCACGATCCCGCGCTGCGCTGCATCGACCAGGAGGGCGGACGTGTGCAGCGCATTCGTGCGCCCGCCACGGTGTGGCCGCCGATGCGGGTGGTGGGTCGTGCCGGCGATCTCACAGCACGCGTGGCGCAGGCGATGGCGATCGAGCTGCGCGCGATGAACCTCGACCTCGACTTCGCGCCCGTGGCCGACGTCGACAGCAACCCGAAGAACCCGGTGATCGGGGACCGCTCCTTTGGTGCCACGCCGGAAGAAGTGAGCGAGCACCTGCGCGCCTTCGTGCCCGCGATGCAGGCCGAAGGGATCATCGCGTGCGCCAAACACTTCCCCGGTCATGGCGACACCCACCTCGACAGCCACCTCGCGCTGCCCACGGTGGAAGAAGAGCTGGGTCAGCTCCAGCGTCGGGAGCTGCCGCCCTTTCGTGCGGCGGTGGAGGCCGGCGTGGCCACGGTGATGAGCGCCCACGTGGTGTTTCCGGCGCTCGATGAGGAGCTGCCGGCCACGCTCTCGCCGCGCGTGATTCCGCGTCTGCTGCGCCGCGACCTGGGCTTTGACGGCGTGGTGTTCTCCGACGATCTCGAGATGAAGGCGGTCGCCGACCGCTGGGAGATCGGCGACATCGTCACCCGCGCCACGCACGCATCGGTCGACGTGCTCCTGGCCTGCAAGGACCCGCTCCTGCAGCTCGCAGCCTTCGAGGCCATGGTGCGGCAGCAAGAGGATGACCCGGCCTTCGAGAGGGCCTGCCAGGAGGCTGTGCGGCGGGTGCGTGCGCTCCGCACCCGGCACCTGCGCAAGCGGTCGCCCACGCCCTCGCTGGACGTGGTGGGCTGCCGCGAGCACCTCGCGCTGGCCGAGCAGGTCCTGCACCGAGGCGCTTGAGTTCTTTCGCGAGAAGAGGGTGCTCAGCCGCCGCTGCGCTGCCGCTCGACCTCGCCCAGCAGCTGCTCCAGCTCCTCGCGGAGCACCGTGTGCAGCGGATGGCTCCAGCCCGTGCCCAGCGCGTCGACCACGGCGCGGTAGTACCAGAGCGTGCCGTCCACCTTCCCCTGGAAGCGCTGGAAGGCCGACAGCCCCTGCGTGAGCACGTCGGCGTGGGTGCTGCGCAGGTTGTGCACCTTGTCGGCGGCGCTGATGAGCTTCACGTCGGCGTGCTTGTGGGCCAGGGCCGCGAGGTAGCGTTCCTTGCGCTCACGCCAGGGCGGCTTGGGCTGCTCCAAGGCGTCCGAGAGATCCACGACCATCCGGGCGACCCGCTCTCCGAAGCGCGCGGCGAGGGCCTCGGTGCCGTCGGGGTCGATGTCTTCGAGGTAGTCGTGCAGCACGGCGGCGCAGAGCTGATCCTCATCCCCACCGTGCTCAGCTACCAGGGCGGTGACGCTGAACAGGTGGGCGATGTACGGGATCGTGGTCTGCTTACGCAGCACGGGACGAAACGCGTCCACAGCGAGCGCCACGGCGTCGTCGAAGCGACGGCTGTAGGCTGGCGCTCCCGGCGACAGGCTCACGCGATCCCGGCCTCGCCGGTGCAAGCCTCAGCCACCCGAGCAAGGTGCGCGCGACGGGCGCGACCCAGCTCGGCCCGCTGCACGCCGAGCTCCTTGAGCATCGGCATCCACACGCGGGTGAGGAACACGCCGCGGTCGATGCCGGCCTTGCGCATCACCTCCACGCGGCTGTCGTAGTCGGGCACGAGCTCCACGCCGGGCATCTCGAAGTGTGCGAACACATGGCCCATGTCGGCCAGCGTGCCCTCGCGGTCTTCCTGGAGGCAGAGCTGCACCACGTCGCGGTAGAAGGCAGCGTGCGCCGCTTCGTCCTTCGCGATGTACTGGTAGACCTTCATCAGCAGGTGATCGCCGCGCACCTTCGCGGCCTCCAGCTGCTTGCGGTAGATCACGAAGGTGGCCTGCTCTTGGATGGCCCCGTAGATCGTCATCTGGCGCGCGGTGTGGAAGGGCTTGTCCCAGCGCTTGCGGAGCACCTCCACCTCGAACGCGCGGATCTGGTCTTCCGTGCGTTGACCGGTCTTCTGCAGGTACATCCGGAGCGCGAGCGCGTGCTTGCTCTCTTCGTAGCCCCAGTTGGCCTGGAACCAGCCGTGGCCGAAGGTGTCGCGCACCACGTTGATGCCCTGGGCCACGTAGTCGGGCAGGTACATCTCGACGCCGCAGAAGGTCTCGGCGCACAGGGCCGACTCGTTGCAGAGCGGCACCTTCTCGGCGAGCTCCCAGGGAAGATCGTTGAACACGTTCCACCGACGGCGCCGCTCAGCGAGCTCGAAGAACTCCAGGTAAGCCCTGTCGATCTGGTCGCGGAACGTGCGGCTGACCGCGTTCACGCGCTCACCTTCTGGCCGCGGATGAGGCTGACGATGTCGCCCAGGGTGTTGACCTTGGGGAGCTCTTCGTCGGGAAAGGTGCTGTCGAGGCGCTCTTCGAGGACCCCGATCATCTCCATCGTGGTGACAGAGTCGAGCTCGAGCGCCTCGATGGTGAGGCTGGTGGCCAGGGGGGGAAGCTCGGCGACGCGGTCGGGCGCCACTTCGAGCAGCGCAGCGTGGATCATCGCAAGGGCGGCCTGGTCATTCATCGGGAGGGCTCCTACAGCCGGGCTTGGCGCGCGCCAGTAATTCGCCAGCTATCCAGAGTCCAGCGGCCTTTTCGGCCGTTTTACCCCCTCACAAAACATCCGCGCGGGTCAGAATTTTCAAGCCGACGGTACGGTGCTCCGAACCTTGAGCACGTCGAGGTCGGCCTGAGGCACGTCGCTCGGTGCGCCGGTCATGAGGCACTGCGCCGACGTGGTCTTCGGGAACGCGATGACCTCGCGGATGCTGTCGGCACCTGTGAGGATGGCCGCGCAGCGATCGAGGCCAAACGCCAGTCCGCCGTGCGGCGGCGCGCCGTGACTGAGCGCATCGAGCAAGAAGCCGAACCGGCTGCGCTGCTCTTCGGGCGAGATGCGGATGGCGTCGAAGATGCGCTGCTGCACCTCCTCACGGTGGATTCGGATGCTGCCGCCGCCGATCTCGGTGCCGTTGCACACGAGGTCGTAGGCATCGGAGAGGATGTCGCCCATCTTCTCGGTGCCGAGCCAGGGCAGGTGATCGGGCCGCGGCGAGGTGAACGGGTGGTGCATGGGTGTCCAGCTGCCGTCGTCGGCGGCCTCGAACATCGGGAAGTCGACCACCCAGCAGAAGGCGAACAGGCCGGCGGGGATGAGCTGGAGCTCCTTCGCTACCGACACGCGGAGTCGGCCCAGGCCGGGGTTCACGTGACCCGGCGAGCCCGCCGCCACGATCACGAGGTCGCCGGCTTCGGCACCTGCAACCGCAAGCCACGCTGCCGGGCTCTGGCCTTCGGCGACGATCTTCGAGGCGGGACCGGAGAGGCCCTCGGGCCCGAGCTTGCCCCACAACAGACCGGTGAGGCCGTAGTTCTTCACGAACGCGGTCCAGGCGTCGAGCTGCTTGCGCGTGATCTCGGCGCCGCCCTTCACCACGAAGGCCTTCACGATGCCGCCGGCTTCCAGCGCCGACGAGATGGGCGCGAAGGTGCTGCTGCGCACGGCCTCGGTGAGGGTGGACAGCTCCATGCCGAACCGGATGTCGGGCGCGTCCACGCCGTAGCGATCGATGGCCTCGTGGAAGGTCATCTGGGGGATCTCGCCCACCTCGAAGCCGGCGGCTTCGGTCCACATGGCGCGGGCGATCGACTCGGCGACCTCCATCACGAGGGCGCGGTTGGCGAAGCTGATCTCCACGTCGATCTGCGTGAACTCCGGCTGACGGTCGGCGCGGAGGTCTTCGTCGCGGAAGCAGCGCGCGATCTGGAAGTAGCGGTCGTAGCCGGCCACCATCAGGATCTGCTTGAACAGCTGGGGGCTCTGAGGCAGGGCGTACCACTGACCCGGGTTGACGCGAGACGGCACGAGGTAGTCGCGGGCACCCTCAGGCGTGGCCTTGGTGAGGATGGGCGTCTCGATCTCCAAGAAGTGCTGCGCATCCAGCACGCGGCGCACCGCGAACACCGCCTTGTGACGCAGCACGAGCTTGGACTGCAGCTCGGCACGACGCAGCTCCAGGAAGCGCCAGCGCAGCCGGGTGTCTTCGTTGGCATCGGTGGGACCCGACACCGAGAACGGCAGCGGCCGGGTGGGGGAGAGCACCTCCACCTCCATGGCGACGATCTCGATGGCACCGGTCTCCATCTCGGCGTTGGGCTTGTAGCGGGCCACCACCTCGCCGGTGACCTGCACCACGTACTCCTGCGCCATGCTCTTCATCGCATCGCGAGCGGCCTCGGGGCTGCGCTCATCGGCCGTGACCTGCACGATGCCGTAACGATCCCGCACCACCACGAAGGTGACGCCGCCGCGGTCGCGCACGTTCTGCGCCCACCCTTGGATGGTGACCGTTTGACCGACGTGCGCATCGCGCAGCTCGCCGGCCGTGTGGGTTCGACGCTGCAGCATGTGGACCTCCCGGGCCCCGCCGCCTATCCGGAGGCGTTCCGCGATACCATGGGGCAGGGAGCGTCGGTGCGAACACTCTTGCTGCTGATGGCCTGTGGGGCTGCACCTGCACCCGAGGTTCCGGCGCCGGTCGACCAGATCCCGGTGCGGGTGCCCGCCGACCCCTCGCTGGAGACCCTCACGGCGTGGCTCACCGCAATGGGCCTCGCCGTCGAGCGGCACGGTGACATCCTGCGCTTCGCTGCGCCAGGGGCCGAGGGCCCGATGCCGGTCACGGCGCAGGTGTTCGCCGACGATCACGTCGTGTTCCTGGCCTCACCCCCTCTCGCCGAGCTCTCCGAAGCCGAAGACCCGGGCGGTGTGGGTCGGCTCCTGGCCGAGCTGGCCGTGCGCAACTACGCCGCCACCGAAGGCAAGCTCCAGCTCGACCCCGAGCGCGGTCGGGTGCTGCTCTCGATCGAGCTCGAGACTGACGACGGCCTCGCCCGCTCCACGCTGGAAGCGGCCGTGCGCAAGCTCGTGGAGCAGGCTGAGGCCTCGCGGGGACCGCTGCGCCGGGCGCTCACGCGCCCGTGATCGTGGAGCACTCACGCGCCCGTGAGCGCCGAGCCCTCAGGCCTTGTAGCCGTTGTCGCCGATGGCCTCGACCGGACAGTTCTCCATCGCTTCGTAGCACTGAGCCAGCTCGTCATCGCTGGTGGGCTGCTTGAAGCAGATGTCGTGGTCTTCATCATCGGACATGCGGAAGTTCTTCGGCGCCGCGTCCGAGCACACCGAGCAGAGGATGCACTCCTTGTCGACGTAGAAAGCCACGCGCTTGCCACCGAGGGTGGCATCGCCGCCGGCGTTGTCTTCCCACGCGTTCTTGGGATCGGCCATGACGTCTCCAGGATAGGGGGCGTCGCATACCACGCAGGGCAGGCGTCGTCGCGTGAACCTGCGAAGCTCGCTTCGCCGCATCCACGGCACCCCAACGGAGAGTGGGTTGGACTTCGAGACCATCCGCGCCGACTTTGAGGCGCTCGAGCCGGGCGAGGAGCGCTACCGCTACCTGATCGACCTCGGGCGCCAGCTCCCCGGCGTGCCCGACGAGATCAAGACCGAGGCCTACAGGGTCCACGGGTGCCAGTCGCAGGTGTGGATGCGCGGTCGCATCGAGGACGGACGCCTGCGGCTGGAGGCCGACAGCGACGCGTTCATCGTGCGCGGCCTCGTGGCGATCCTGCTCGCGATCTTCGACGACCACACGCCCGCCGAGGTGCTCGCTGTAGATGCGCCGGCGGCGTTCGGCACCCTGCAGCTCGATCAGCACCTCTCCATGGGCCGCCGGAACGGCCTCTACAGCATGGTGGGGCGTGTGCGGGCGCTGGCCGAAGCAAGCGCTTAGCGTGCGATCTGGGCCTCAAGGACGGTGTCGCCGGATCCGATGACCGGGGGACGGTTCACGCCCCTGGACCCGAGGCCGACATGTCCACCGCCGCGCCGCCCCCTATCGACGACCTCTCGGACGACCCGACGACGGTGACCGACGCGGCTGCGCACCGGGCCGGTCGCCGCATCGCGAACCGCTACGACGTGGTGCGGCTGATCGCGGAAGGCGGCATGGGCGAGGTGCTCCTCGCGCGCCACACCGACCTCGATCGCCTGGTCGCCGTCAAGGTGATGCACCGACGCAAGGCGTCTGCGCCGGACGTCGACTTCAACTTCGCCGAGCAGTTCCGCAGCGAGGCGCGGGTGCTCGCGTCGTTCGACCACCCGAACATCGTCACGCTCTACGACTTCGGGCTGCTCGGGGATGAGCGACCCTTCTTGGCCATGGAGTACGTGGAAGGATCCACCCTCTCGGCGCTGCTCAAGCGTGGCGGACCCTTCCCCGCCAGCCGAGTGACGGCGCTCGCGCTGCAGATCGGGTCGGCGCTTCGGTATGCCCACCAGCGCGGCGTGGTCCACCGCGACCTCACGCCGTCGAACATGCTGCTCAAGATCGATGACGATGGCCAGGAGCAGGTGAAGCTCGTGGACTTCGGCATCGCCCTGGTGGGGCCCGCCGATCAGGAAGCCAGCGACGTGGTGGTGGGCTCGCCGCACTGCATGGCGCCTGAGCAGATCGATGGCGTCGGGGTGGACGGCCGCACCGACCTGTACGCGCTGGGCGTGGTGATGTACCGCCTGCTCACGGGTCGGTGGCCCTTCTCGTCGCGCGACACGATGGCGATCATGATGTCGCACCTGCACGAAGAGCCGCCCCCGATGGCCAAGGTGGCTCCGGATCTCGACATCCCGCCCGCGCTGGAAGCCGTGGTGATGCGGTGCTTGCGCAAGCACCAGATCGAGCGGTACGCCACCGCCGAAGCGTTCCTCGAAGCGCTGTGTGAGGCCAGCGACCGACCGAGCGAGAGCTGGCGGGTGGGCACCACGGCGGTGACGGCCCCGACGGTGAACCTGCGGCGGACGTCGCTGGAGGTCTCGCGCACGTCGGAGCCTGCGCTCGTGGGCATGGTCGGCGTCATCGTGATCCTGACGCTGCTGGCGTTGAGCTCGCTCCTGGTCGGTCCGAGCGACGCGGAAGGGGTGGACATGCCGCGCGGCCTCGATGCGCTGGAGGAGCCGGCCGCCCTGGCCACGCCCGCTGCGGCCTCCACGCCAGCTCCGGTACCTGTCGACGCCGTGTCCGAGAAGCCCGAGCCGAAGGCCGCCTCGAAGTCGAAGCGCGGCGCGAAGACGACGACGACGGCCTCGTCGCCTGCGAAGCCCGGTTCCGCCGCGAAGCCTGCCCCGGCCGTGAAGCCCGCCCCCACGCCGGCGCCCGCCGCGAAGCCGGCCCCCACGACCTCCCCCGCTGCAGCACCGCGGGGCTACCAAGGTGTTCCCGATGACTTCTAGGTTCTCGTGCGCGTCGATCGTGGCGCTCTTGCTGTCAACGCCTGCGTTCGCGGGCTCGAAGGAGGACGCCAAGGCGCACTACGTGGCCGGCCTGCAGGCCGCGCAGGGCAAGTCCTATGCACTCGCGATCGGCGAGTTCCTCGCGAGCTGGGAGCTGTACGCCCATCCGGCCACAGCCCGAAACATCGCGCGCGCTTACGAAGACTACGGCGACCCCCGCCGCGCGCTGGTCTGGTACAAGCGCTTCCAAGATGCCTCCCCGTCCGAGGCGTCCGAGGTGGCGGCGGATGTGCTGCGACTGCACGAGCAGCTCGACCCCCTGCCGACGACCCTCGCGTCCGAAGCCCCGGCCTCGGCGTCGATCTCCGCCCCGCGCCCCGCGTCGGCTCCGCCGGCTGCGGCGCCCAAGATGACGGTTGCTTCGGATCGCCCTGCCGACATCGCGAGCGAGGTGGAGCGCGTGCGTGCCTCGATCGCTTCCGGCCGTCAGAGCGCGCCCTGAGCGAGCCAGCGACGTCGCTTCGCGTCGTCGTCGATGGCTGGTGCGGTCACCTGCGGTAGAACGGCGCGGGGAGGTCGCATGACCCGGGCCGTTGATCAGCGCGAGACCCGCTTGCTCGTGGTGCTGGCAGCCATGCTCATCAGCAGCGCTGTCGTCGCCGAGCTCATCTCGGTGAAGTTGTTCCAGGTTCGCTTCTACGGCTTCCTCGGCTGGGACCAGCTGTTCACGCTCACCTGCGGCGCGATTCTCTGGCCGCTGGTGTTCCTCACCACCGACGTGGTGAACGAGTTCTACGGTCGCCGGGCCGTGCGGTTCATCACCTGGGTGACGGTGGGCATGATCTCGTGGACCTTCTTGGCCTCGTTCGTGGCCATCCAGGTGCCTGCGGCGGCGTTCTCGCCGGTGAACGACGACACCTTCCGCGCCGTGTTCGGGCAGTCCTCGTGGATCATCATCGGGTCGATGGCGGCGTTCACGATCTCGCAGTTCGTCGACGTCACCGTCTTCCACCGCATTCGGTCGCTCCTGCGGGGTCGGCACGTCTGGGCGCGCGCCACAGGAAGCACGGTGGTGAGCCAGCTCATCGACAGCTTCGTGGTGATCTACATCGCGTTCTGGCTGCCGGGTGCCGCAGGTCTCCAGCCCAACGGGCTGTCTGCGGTGCAGGCGCTGGAGGTGAGCCTCTCGTCCTTCACCTACAAGGTGGGCGTGGCGATCCTCGTCACCCCGCTGATCTACGCCACCCACGCGTTCGTGGAGCGGTGGCTGGGTCACGATCTGGCCCATCGCATGGCGGAAGAAGCGGCCGCGTCGAGCTGATCACTCGGCCTTTCGCTCGCGCCCCAGCAGGTCGGAGAGCGCCTGACGGGCCGGCTTGCCCTCATAGAGCACCTGGTGGACCTGGCCGGTGATCGGCAGCTCCACGCCGAGCTTCCGACCGAGCGCAGCGGCAGACCGTGCCGTGGTGAGCCCCTCCGCGACGCCTCCGAGGCTGGCGAGCGCGGCCTCCAGCGTCTGGCCCTCACCCAGCGCCTTGCCCAGGCGCCGGTTGCGTGAGAGGTCGCCGGTGCAGGTGAGCACGAGGTCGCCGAGCCCGGCGAGGCCCATCATCGTGCGCGGATCGCCGCCGAGCGCGGAGCTCACCCGGGTGATCTCGGCGAGCCCACGGGTGATGATCGCGGCGCGGGTGTTCTGCCCGAGCCCGAGGCCGTCGGAGATGCCACAGCCGATGGCGATGACGTTCTTGAGCGAGCCGCCCACACACACACCCACCACATCGGGGGTGTCGTAGACGCGCAGGCGTCCGCCATGGAAGACGTCCGCCACCTGCCGCGCACCGGGCGAAGGCCCCGCCACCACCACGGTCGTTGGCAGACCGGCCGCCAGCTCGGCCGCGAACGATGGGCCCGAGAACACGTGGACCTCGTGGAGGGGGAGCTCCTCCGAGAGCAGCGTGGCCATGGTGTCGAGCGTGCCGTCTTCGATGCCCTTGGTGGCGCAGCACACGAGCGCCTCCGGCACGACCAGGTCGGCGACCTGCCGCACGATCTCGCGCAGCACGTGGCTCGGGACCACGGTGACCAACAGCTCGGTGCCGCGCACGGCCTCACGAACATCGGACTCAGCGCGCAGCGTGTGGGGCAGCTCCACCGACACGAGGTAGCGCGGGTTGTGGCGGAGCCGGTTCATGTGCTCGCAGCGCGCGGGATCGCGGTCCCAGAGGGTCACCTGGTGACCGAGCCGCGCGAGGTGCACGGCGAGCGCCGTTCCGAAGGCACCAGCACCGAGCAGGGTACAACGCACGAGATCCTCCCGGAACCGGCCGGTAACCCATGGCCGTGACGGGACGTCGCATCCTTGGTCTTGCGAGGGGGGGCGGGCCCGCCTAGGCTGCCACCTCTGGGGTCATTCGGCCTTGATTCTCGGCATCGCCATTCCCCGCACCACGTCGCTGGATGCGACCTGGACCACCGTGCATGTGGCGCGGGCCGCGCTTGCGCGGGGTCACCGCGTGCGGTTCGTCGAGAGCTGGGACTTCGAGGTGGATGACCGGGGTCAGCTCGTCGCCCGGGCCTATGCGTTCGAGCCGGGCGAGGTCTCCGCCGAGACCTTGGTGCACGGCCTCCAGACGCGCACGGCGCCGCGTCGCTACCTGCGGATCGACAGCCTCGATGTGCTGCTGCTGCGCGCAAACCCCTTCGACCCCACGCTGCTGGCGTTTGCCGAGATGGCCAAGGCACGGGGTGTGGATGTGGTGAACGACCCCTCCGCGCTGCTGCGGCTCTCGTCGAAGGCTTGGCTGGCGAGCCTGCCCGACGTGCCCACGCCGGCCACGCTGGTCACGCAGAGCCTTGCGATGGCCGAGGTCTTCTACGAGAAACACCGCCGACCCGTGGTGCTCAAGCCTGCACGGGGCAGCGGAGGCCAGGGCGTCACGCTGGTGCGTCGGCGCGACCGCGCGGGTCTGGAGAGCGCGTTCGAGCGCGCCCGAGCGGGCGGCGAGCACGTGGTGGTGCAGACCTACCTGGAGGAGGCGGAGCAGGGCGAGAAGCGGCTGGTGTGGATGGATGGTCTCGTGCTCGGCGGCTACCTGCGCACGCGCGCCGAAGGGGAGTTCCGCCACAACCTCAAGCAGGGCGGCGAAGCGGTTCGCACCACGATCACGTCGGCTGAGCTGGCGGTCGTTGCGCGCCTCACGCCGCACCTCCTCGCTTCGGGCGTTCGCATCGTCGGCATCGATCTGATCGGACAGAGCATCATCGAGGTCAACGCGCTGAATCCGGGCGGCGCGTACCACGCGGATCGTCTGCATGGAACCGATGTTGCCGGCATGATCGTAGACCTGCTGGCCCGATCCATGGCACCATCGCACGCTGGGAGGGACGCATGGGAGCGATCCGCCCCCTGACGAAGCGACAGATCCAAGACCGCGTGGCCAGGGGTGAGTCCTTGGCGCACGTGGATCTGCGTGGCACCGACCTGTCGGGGATCAACTTCGATGGTGCCGATCTTGTGGCGGCCAAGCTCGGTGGCTGCAACCTCGCGCGCAGCACGTTCCGGCGCGCCAACCTGCTGATGGCCTCTCTGTGGCAGGCCGACTGCAAGGAGGCCGTGTTCGACGGTGCGAACCTCGAAGAGGCCGACCTCGACCAGGCCCAGCTCGACGGCGCTTCGTTCCGGGGCGCCGTGGTGCGCAAGACGCTGTTCCCGCCGGGCAAGGCGGAGTGGGCCGAGATCGACAAGAGCATCCGCACCGGCTCGAAGGTGCGCATCCCCAGGGCTCGCCGGGTGGACGCTCCATGACCAAGCTGGGACGTGCCTCACGATCGATGTCTGAGCGCGCTTCGGGTGACGAAGCCGTCCTGGTGAAGGCGGCGGCTGCCGGGGATGCCCGCGCCTTCATCGAGCTCGCGCGCCGCCACCAGGACGCGCTCTACGCGTTCTGCTTGCGGCTGGTGGGTGATGCGTCGGTGGCCGAAGATGTAGCGGCCGCCACGTTTGTCGAGGCGTGGCGTGCGCTGTTGGCCGGCGAGTTCCCGGAGCCGGTAGCGGTCTCGTTGCTGAGCCTGGCCATTCCCAAGTGTCGGGGGGTGCGTGTCTACAGGATGCGTCGACCGCCGGGCCGGAAGGAAGCGATGGGCGGCGGCAAGGCGCTGGCGGTGGTGGAGGCTCCGCAGGATGAGGCGGCTCGCCTGGCACGGGATCTCGGCTCGCTCGACGAAGAGCACCGCGCGGCGCTGCTGCTCCGCGATCTCTACCAGCTCGACGACCAGACCATCGGCTTCCTCCTCGGGGTGAACGCCGACCTCGCACGCTCCCGCGTTCACCGAGCGCGGGCCGTGCTCTCGGCCACCACCCGGCCCGACGACTCGGAGGCGGAGTGATCGGTCGGCGCGAAGAGTTGGTGGCGGCCTGGATCGAGGGCGATCTCGATCCGTCTGAGGCGGTGAGGGCCGATCTGGAGGTTTCCGCCAACCCGCATCTGCTTCGTGTGGCGGCGCGCATGCGGGCCTCTCGGGAGCGCCTGGTGGTGCACGGGCCGGTGTCGGCACCTGCTTCCCTGATGCACCGCGTCGAGACCGCGATCGAGTTCCCGGCGCTGGAAGCGCAGCGCGACCGCCGATGGGTGGCGGCGATGGTGGGCGTGGGGGCCCTGGTGGGTGCGATGCTGGCCGCGAGCTGGCTCGTGCTCAACCGTGCGCCGCCGCCCCCGCCGGTGGTGGCGGCCTCAGTGGCCGATGCGGCCGTGCTCGTGCCGCCGGGCTGGGTGCTGATCACCACCGCCGACCCGAGCGTTGTGGAGCGTGAGGTCACCTCGGTGGGGGCCACCTGGAGTCAGGTGGGAGACCTGGTCTCGTTGGGCTTCGACGCGAGCCTCGCGCGCGGCGTCGAGCAGCGACTGTCTTCGCTCGGCACGCTGGTGCCCGAAGGGGAGCCGGTGCCGCGCGCGGGCCGTCTGCGGTCGGTGCTCACGCTGCAGGTTCCGGAGCCGGAGCCCGTCGTCACGCCGTGATCCGCGGGGTCGACGCGCACACCCACCTCGACCATCCGGCCTTCGACGCCGACCGGTCCGAGGTGCTGGCGCGGGCACGCGCTGTGGGCGTCACCGCCTGTGTTGTCGCGGGTGCGGACCCTGCTGACTGGGACCGGCTCGTGGGCGTCGCCGAGGCGCACGGGCTGCCTTGGGTGCTGGGCGTGCACCCGTGGTGGGTTCCGGAGCACGGTGATGCGGCGCAGCAGGCGTTCGAGACGCTGCAGGGTCGGACCACGCCGCACGGGGTGGGCGAGACGGGCCTCGACTTTGGGCGGGCGGTGACGCCGGCCCATCGGGACCGACAGCTCGAGCTGTTCCGCGACCACCTCGCCTTGGCCCGCGAGCGCGATGTTCCGGTCGTGCTCCACGTGGTGCGGGCCTACCCCCAAGCTCTCCAGGTGCTGGCTTCGGATGGCTTGCCGGCCGCAGGCGGGATGATCCACAGCTGGAGCGGACACCCCGACTTCGTTCGCCGTGCCGTGCGCTTGGGCCTCGCGCTCTCGTTCTCGGCGGGCTTCACGCGGTCGGAGCGCATCGCCGCGGCGATGGTGGCCACGCCAGCATCGTCGCTGTGTTTTGAGACCGACTGCCCGGATCAGGCCGTGGATGGAGGCCGCGGAGAGCCGGCCGACTGGGTGCGCATCGTGGAGGCTGCCGCTTCTCTTCGCGCCGCAGATCCCGCCGAGCTGGCAGCGTCGTCGTCGGCGGTGGTGGCTCGGCTGTTCCCCGCTTGCGATCCACGAGCTCAGCGAGGGGGCACGGTTCCCGCAATCGCCGACAGGTAGAGGATGGCCGCCTCGCGGTTGGGGGCAGCGTCGAAGATCGCCAGCGCCTTTGCGAGCAGATCCGAGCGTGAGATCTGCCCCACCAGCCGTCCCGCCTCGTCCACCACCGGCAGGCGTCGCCGGTTGTTGTACAGGAAGTGGTTGGCGATGGTGAGCAGGTGGTCTTCCGGATCCACCGTGGTGAGCTGCCGCGTCATCACGTCGCGCACGTGGGAGCACGGCAGGCCGTGGATCACCGCGCGCATGAGGGCGGCGATGCAGTCCTTCTCCGACAGCATGCCGATGAGCTGGCCCCGCTCATCCACCACCGGCGCGCCGCTGTAGCGCTTGGCAACAAGCACCCGCACGACCTCGGAGATTCGGTCTTCTTCGCGCACCGTGAACAGCGTGCGCGTCATCATGTCTTTGGCCACCACGGGCCGCTGGTCCTGTCGTGCGTTCATCACGGCCCCCGGAGGGTGCGGGGAAGGTCGCACCCTCAGTCGGAGGCTAGCACAGACTATTTTGATCCCGTTGGCGCAGAGAATTTCTTCCCGCGATCACGCCGCTGCCAGCGGGGTGTCAAAACGCGAAGCTTGCCCCAAACAACGCCGACACCCTTGCGCCGACCCCGCCCACGGGGAGCACCGGCGCGGCGACGGTGGGCACGCCCCCCGCGAGCGCTGCACCGAAGGCAGGTCCGCCCTCAAACACAACGCCCAGCGTGATCTTCTCGGTGGGAGCCCACTCCAGACCCAGCGTGATCGGCACGGCCAGTAGGAAGAACACGTTCGGGCCCTGGATCCACAGGTCGTCGCGAAGGCGTAGGCCGAAGTCCACGTCCACCCGATCGGCCACCCTGTAGGTCATCAGCCAGCCCGGCGAGATCAGCCCGATGCCCACGGCGACGGGAGCTTGGGGAAAGCCGATGCCCACGTCGATGCTGGCGACGAACGAGCCCGAGAGCGCGCCGGAGTCCATGAGCTGCAGGCGGAGATCGAGCCCCGGGCTCACGGCCACCGTGGTGGGGATGGGCGAGAAGGTGACGCCATAGGTGAGCCGCAGCCGCACGCCAAACTCGGCCCCGCCGAACGGCGCCCGCACGCCTCCTTCCACGTACGGGAAGCCGCCGGACACGTACGCCTGACGCGTCGGCACGATCCGTCCGCCGAACAAGTTCGCAGGCTCGGCTTGGGCCACGTTCCCGAGGCCGAGCACCAGACCCGCCCCCACGACCGACCTCATCCGGCGGCCGCCACCACGAACGGGATGGCGCGGTGGGCCAGGGCGTAGATGGTCTCGCTGGGGTTCACGCCGAGCGACGTGGGCAGCACCGAGCCGTCGACGACAAACAGGTTGTCCATGCCGCGGAAGCGGTGCTCGCGATCTACGACGCCGGAGGTGCCGTGCATGGCGCAGCCCCCCATCTGGTGCGCGGTGAACAGCGACACCTTCAGCGCCTCGTAGGGGGCGGCATCGAGCAGGTCGACGTCGTTGGCGCTGAGCATCTCCACAGGCGGGTGGTGGCCCGAGCCCACGCGCTTCGCGCCGGCCGCGAACTGGATGCGCGCGAGCGTCTTGTTGGCGTCGCGCAGCGACTCTTTGAGGAAGGGGCGGATCGGGTAGCGAAGGCGCGGCCGCCCGTCGGCGTGCAGGCTGACGGTGCCGCCGTCGTCTTCGGGGAGCAGCCCGTCCACCGACAGCGCGATCAGGCCGTTGGTGTGAGCGAGCTGGGACATCGCATCGTGCAAGGCGGGACCGAACTGCGCGGCCGCCACCGCAGCGAGCATCGGCTGCAGGGGAGCGGCTTCGAGGAAGTAGCCGACACGATCGGGTCCTCGATCGATGAAGTGGTGCGACCCCACCGACTGGGGCGCTCCGAAGAAGGGCTGGATCGGCTCCTCGAACCACGCCAGCGAGCCCACAACCGGGTGCAGGAAGGTGCGGCGACCGACCCGACCCCCGCCATCCAGGCCCGAGCGCAGCAGCAGGGCGGGTCCGTTGATGGCCCCTGCGCTGCTCACAGTGACCTTCGCGCGCACCGTGATCGCAGGGCCGACAGGAAGGCCTGCGTTCTTCGGCATCGCCTGACCGTGCACGGCCACCACGCGCCGGCCGTCGGTCTCCAGGCGCTGCACCCGCACCTCGGAGATCAGCCGCAAGCCTGCCGCCAGCGCATCTTGCAGCGTGGTGACCGCCATGGCCTGCTTGGCCTCGACCGGGCAGCCCAGGCCGCAGTAGCCGCTGTTGGCGCAGCCCTTCACGTTGCGCCGGAGCACGCCCCAGTCGTAGCCCAGCGCCTGTGCACCGCGGGACAGCGCTTGGTTGTTGGCATTCGCCAGCGACTCGGGCCACGGCGCGATCGAGAGCCGCTCCTCCATCGCCTCGAAGTGGGGGTCGAGGTCGAGATCCCCCAGGCCGTGGTGGGTTTCCCAGTGGTGGAGGATGCGCTCGGGTGTGCGAAAGCACGTCGTCCAGTTCACCGTGGTGGACCCGCCCACGGTGCGGCCCTGCATCACGGTGAACGCGAGGTCGTCGGTGCTGCGGGTGCCGCGCTCCTGGTACATGTTCGGCAGCGCGTCGCGCTCGTGGAGCGTGAAGTCCTCGGCGGTGTAGTGGCTGCCCTCTTCGAGCATCACCACATCGAGGCCTGCGGCACACAGCCCGGCCGCGAGCACGGCCCCGCCTGCGCCCGAGCCCACGATGCACACGTCGCAGGTGAGCGTGGGATCGCCCGAGAGCGTGGTGGCGGACTGGATCGTGCCCTTCACAGCGGCACCTCCATCGGAGCGGGCGTGGCTGAGTGCAGCGCGCGAAAGTCGGGCGGACCGGGGTAGCCGCACGCCGCATACACGTCGGGATGGCCGTAGTAGGCGCCCGCCACGAGCCCGCGCAGGGCCTTCACCACCTTACGCTTCACCGTGAGGCTGGAGGTGGCCCAAGCCTCCAGAATCGCGTCCTGGTCGGCCTCGCTGGCGGTGGTGAACGTGGACGGCCGGCCGTTGAGCAGCAGTCCGGCGAGCGCGTTGTCGAACAGCAGCAGGCCCTGACCCAGCTCGGCCGTGAGGGCGGGGTCGGAGGTGGCGAGAAGGTCGTCGATCAGCTCGGCGACGCCCAGATCCTGCGCCTTCGGAAAGGCTTCCGTGCCCGGGCAGAACCGATTCGCCACCGCCACAAGCACGCTGAAGGCTTGCGGAGAGAGCGCCTTGAGCGGACGGCTGGGCGCGACAGCCCGCGTGGGACGCAGCGCGACACCCACGCCGGCCACAGCGAGAAGGCCCGCACCCGCGAGCCCGAGTCCCAGCACCGATCGTCGCGTGAGCGCCATGGGCAGGAGCTATCCCGTGACCGCTCCGCCGCTATGGGAGCAGCACTTCCAGACCCGCCACGGCGAGCAGCTCCCGCGCACCCCCACAGGTGCGGTAGCGGTGGACCTCCAGTCGGTGCCCTCCCGTGTACGGCGCCTGGAAGGTGAAGCTCCAGGGTCGGCGCCCATCCACCGGCGCGCCGGCCGGCACGTTCTGGCCGCCCTCGACAGGCTGATCGTCGAACCACGCGTCGAGGTCGAAGGTGCAGCCTTCACCGCCGTCGGCGTCGGCTGCGGTCCATGCGGTCGTGGGGATCGCGCCAGCCGGCGAGGCGTACGAGGGCTCGCCTTGGCTCGCCATCTCCTGGTCGGCGACCGCAGGCTTGAGCGCGGCCTCTCCGATGAACAGGGGCTCGTCGTGCGGGCGGTAGGTGAACACCACGCCCGATCCTTCTGGGAACTGCAAGAACTCCCGTGGCTGTGGCGCGAGCACCTCAGCGCCCGCCGCGTCCACAGCGCCCTGGTAGATCTCCAGCGAGCACTTGCGGGACTTGGGTGTGACGTACACGCGCTTGAGGCGCTCGCCGCCGGCCGCGATCATCGCCTTCCGCTTCCCGCGGGGCACTTCGTCGAACTGCCAGTCCTTCTCGCGGCGCGTGCCGGCCAGCTCGAGCTTGTGGTTGGAGAACGACGGGTCGGCGATCCACATCACCGTGCCGCCGGCGGTCTCTTCGATGTGGAAGCGCGTCTTCGTGTCGCCGGTGGAGAGGATCCAGTCACCAGCGAGCTTGTCCATGTGGACGCGCGGGCACTTCGCCGACGCCGCGTCCTCGGGCTCGGGAGCGGCCTCGGGCGCGCCGCACGCGAGGAGCGCTGCGAGGACAGACACGGGGAGCACAAGTCGGGTCATGGGCACCTCCGCGCCCACGCTACCACGGCTGGCGATCGGCGTGGGAAGCCGATCGTGGGCCGGTTCCCCTACGGACCCGTTCCTGCCGTCAGGAGCAGAAGTCCCAGCACCCGGCCTGATTGAACGCGTCGCAGGTGTCGTCCGCGTTGAGCTCGGCGCAGTCGACGTCGGCGCGGGAGGGACCGGTGGGGCACTCCTCGTTGCAGGACTTCAAGCAGGCGACGTCTGAGGGGCACGCGGTCTGCTCGGCCGCGCAGAAGTCGTCGCAGAGCGTCTCGCGCGTCTCGTTGACGGCTTGGTCGGTGTCGTCGGTGTCGGGGTCGACATCGGGATCGCCCACGCCATCACAGACGTAGAGCGCGATGCTAGCGCCGCCCTGGGCCTTGCACTCGGCCTCGCCCTCGACGACCACATCGCCATCCAGCGTGCAGCAGATCTTCGCTGGGCAGCCCGCCATGCCCAGCACAAGCCCCATGAGCACCCAACGGATTCGCATCGGAGCCTCCCCAGGTTCCGCGCGCATTGTGGCTCAGGCGGAAGCACATGGGAAGGGGGTGACCGGCGTGACGGGCGCGGTCGCCGGGTCGCGGTGGGTCTCCACCGCCTTCATCACGGCGAGCACGAGGTGCTCCTCCCATGGCCTGCCCGCCACCTGCACGGCCAACGGGAGGCCCGCTGACCCCTTCGCGAACCGCGCCGACTTGCGGTCCAGACGGTCGCGGGCTGCGGTGGCGAGGGGCTCATGGTCGGCTTCTTCCGGGCGCACACACGAGACGGGCACCACGCCTGCAGGAAGATCGAGCAGGTTCCACCGCATCGTGGGCCAAGCGCCGAGGCTCCAGTCGTGCGTCTCGCGCAGGATGGCGGCCGGGGTGGTGACGGGGGCGCCGATCAGCACGTCGATGCCGAGCGCCTGCCAGGCGTTGAGCTCAGCTTTGCGCAGCGCGTTGCGGCGCACGGTGAGGGCCCAGGTCTCAGCGACCCGCTTCTCGCCTGCGGAGGCCAGCAGGCGTGCAAGGCGGTGCTCCCCGGCCAGGCCCAGCGCCCTTGCGACCACGGTCCGAAGTGCCCGCGGCATGCGCGCGAGTTTGGACACCGTGTTGAGCTGCTGGCTCCACGGGTCGCCCTCCAGCTGCGCGAGCGCGGTGGTGAAGCCGTCGGCACCCATGAGGCCGAAGTAGGTCTCCACCATCTCCCACGAGCGGGTGGGGGTGTAGGTGACCACGGTGGCGCCGGCCGCCTCCAGGGCGCGGGCTGCCTCAGCCACAGCGCGGCGCACGCTCGCGACCGGCTGGAGCACGTCTTCTTCGTACACGCCGATCACGAGCTTGCTCACGTCCACCTGTTCGGGAGGCACGAACGGGAGCGCCGGCACCGCAGCGTCCACGGCGTGCTGGGCTTCCGGAGACAGCGCCCCCAGCAGCAGCGCGAGGTCGTCGACCGTGCGGGCCATCGGACCCGACTGCGCGCGCACGGCCTCCTGGCCCGGCTGACCGCCTGCGACGCCTGCCAGCGACCATCGGCCGGCGGTGGGCTTGAGACCGCAGATGCCGCACCAGGCCGCGGGGTTGCGGATGCTGCCCCCGATGTCGGTGCCGATGCCCATGGGGGAAGCCCCCGCCGCGATCACCGCGCCTTCACCGCCCGACGACCCGCCCGGCGACCGGTCGGCCTTCCACGGGTTCTTGGTGGCCCCGTAGATCGGGTTCTCGGACTCCATCGAGAGCAACAACTGTGGGACATTCGTCTTGCCGAGGAACACCGCGCCGGCCTCTCGTGCCACCCGCACGAGCGCCGCGTCTTCGCTGCCCACACGTCCGGACTTGGCTCGAACGCCCACGGACGCGGCCGTGCCAACGAGGCCGAAGTTCTCTTTGACCGACAGCGGCAGACCGAGCAGCGGCCCGGTGCCACCACGGGCACGAAGCGCGTCGGACGCTCGTGCTTGGGCGAGCGCCCCCTCGCGGTACTGCGCCACGAAGCCGTTGATCAGCGGCTCCACGGCATCGGCGCGCGCCTGCAGGGAGGTGACCAGTTCGACCGACGACAGCGACCCTGCGTCGAGGGCCGCCTTCATCGCGGTGGCGGTGAGCTGCCAAGGCTCCATCGTTGACTCCTGGGGTGTGCCCTCTAGCGCCTTCACCAACGTTCGACCTATCGTGAGGACGCGGGATCAACGGGTGACTTGCGCGAGCGTCGGTTCGACCGAGCTGTCGAACCGGCGAGCGGCAGCAGAATCGTGTACGATGCCGGACCCGTTGTACGTGAGGATCGGCATGCGCATCTCTTGGCTCTCGTGGACCCTCGTGGGCACCGCCGCGCTCGTGGCCTGTGGCACCAAGGATGCGGACCAGCCAGACGACACCGAGTCCGGCGACACGGAGACCGAGACCGAGACCGAAACCCCCACCGACGAGACCGAGATCGAGACGGACACCGACACGGAGACCGAGACCGAGACGGACACCGACACCGACACGGAGACCTCCGCCGGACTCACGCTCGCCGACCTCGCCGCCACCGACCTTCAGTTCACCGAGTTCATGGCGAACCCGCGCGCCTGCGCCGACTCCGACGGCGAGTACGTGGAGATCTTCTACGCGGGCTCGGCTGCCGTCGATGTCATCGGCCTGCGACTCGCCGATCTCTCCGGCTCCAGCTTCGTGATCCCCACGTCGGTGATCCTGCAGCCGAACACCCGCGTGGTCGTGGCGCGGTCCACCGTGGGCCTCTCCAGCTGCTACGGCGTCACCACGGCGCTCGGCTCGGCTGTCGGCCTCGACAACGCGGTCGAGACGCTCACGATGTCGTACGGCTCCACGGTGTTCGACAGCCTCGATGTCGCGGATTTCGTGCCCAATGGGCGTGGTGAGGTGCCAGCCGGCATCGCTTTCGAGCGCGACGACACGGATCCCACCGTGTGGTGCCGCGCCGATGCGGCCATCGGTGCCACGGGCGACTTCGGGAGCCCCGGTCAGGCCAACGGCACCTGTGTGATCGACACCGACACGGCCGTACCGCACACCGACACCGACACCGACACGGTGGTACCGGCGGATCGCGTGGTCACCGATCTGGCCGCCGGCGAGCTGATCGTCACCGAGTTCATGGCCAACCCTGCCTTCTGCGGCGACGCCGATGGCGAGTACGTCGAGCTGCTCTACCTGGCCACCAGCACGGGGTCGGTCGACCTGCGTGGCCTGGTGGTGGCCGATGACTCGGCCTCGTTCACGGTGGGCTCCAGCGTGATCCTGGAGCCGGGTGAGCGTGTGCTGCTGGTGGGCAACCTCACCACCTTCACCACCTTCTGCTACGGGCTGCCGGGCCAGATCGACCTCACGTTCAGCCTGAACAACAGCACCGCCGACCTCGTGCGTGTCAGCCACGGTGCCGTCACCCTCGATCAGGTGAGCTTTGGCCCCGCTACGTCGCTCCCGCTCACCTCGGGCGCGTCCTGGCAGCGTGATGACGCTACGCCCAGCACGTGGTGTCTGGCCACCGCGCGCATCGGCACCACCAGCGATCTGGGCACGCCGGGTCAGGCCAACGGCATCTGCCCGCCGGTCGACACCGACACCGACACCGACACCGATACCGACACTGACACCGACACGGAGACCGTCGACACCGACACCGATGACGGTATCCGGGGTCCGGCCGAGCTGGCCGTGGGCGACCTCGACATCGTCGAGTTCATGATGGACCCGGGTGCCTGCACCGATCCCGACGGCGAGTACTTCGAGGTCGTCTTCCGGGGCACGGAGGCCTTCGACCTGCGCGGGCTCGTGCTGCGCGATGCCTCGATCGGCAGCCGCTACCAGTTCACCACGTCGCGGATGGTGCAGCCCCGTGAGCGCCTGCGCTTCTACGACGGCTCGAAGCTGCCGTCCTGCTACGGTGCCACCATCCTGAACGGCATCCCCTACACCGGCGTGCAGTTCAACAACTCGGGCGGCGACCTCATCCGCCTCGAAGACGCCACGGGTCGCGAGATCGCGCGCCTCGACTTCACCAACACCACCCAGTGGCCGCGCACCACCGGCTCGGCGTGGCAGCGCGACAGCACGGGCGAGTGGTGCCCTGCCGACTTCACGTTCTCCGCGATCGCCAGCACCTCCGACTACGGCTCCCCTGGGCTGGTGAACGAGCTCTGCCCCGGCAGCGACACCTCGGTGGAGACGGACACGGACACGGACACGGACACGGACACCGTGGTCGACACGGACACGGACACGGACACCGATACGGACACTGTGATCGACACGGACACGGACACGGACACGGACACGTTGGTCGATACGGATACGGACACGGACACGTTGGTCGATACGGACACGGACACGGACACGGACACGTTGGTCGACACCGACACCGATCTCCCCCCGATCGGCGTGCCGCTGTCGACGTTCAACCTGGGCGACCTGCAGATCGTCGAGTTCATGAACGACCCGGCCGCCTGTGCCGACCCCAACGGCGAGTACGTGGAGATCCGGAGCTTCGGCACCGAGACCGTCGACCTGTTCGGCCTGCGCCTCACCAACCAGCAGTCCACCGTGGTGGTCGACACGCACGTGGCGCTGGCCCCCGGCGCACGCGCGCTGCTCGTTCGCTCGTCCACGTCGGCGAACTGCTACGGCCTGAGCGGAGTCGTCTACCCGAACCTCACCCTCAACGACGCTGGCGGTGACGTGATCACCGTGCTCGATCCCGACAGCCAGCTCCTCGACCGCGTCGACTACCGCACGTTCGTGCGGGTGCCTGGCGCTTCGTGGCAGAAGGACTTCGCCGGGGCCTGGTGCAGCGCAACCGAGGCTATCCCCGGAAGCTCCGACCTGGGCTCTCCGGGTCAGCCCAACGGCTCGTGCCCCGGCACCGACACGGCCGACTCCGGCGACACCGTGATCACGTTCGGCATCGACGATGTCGATCCAGGCGATCTGCTGATCACCGAGTTCATGGCGAAGACCTTGAGCTGCATGGATGAAGGGGGCGAGTACTACGAGGTGCTCAACACCACCGGCGTGCGCATCAACCTCATCGGGGCCGTGCTCTCCAACAACGTCCAGTTCGTGATGGTCGACCGCAACGTGTACGTGCCGCCGGGCGGACGGGTGCTGATCGCACGCGACACCGCCCTGTTCACCGCCTGCTACGGCTACGCCCCGGATTACGCTTCCGGCCTGGGCCTCGCCGACGCTGGCGACCGGGTGCGCGTCGCGAAGTCGGACTTCGTGACCGTGATTGCCGAGGCCAACTTCCTGCCCCGCGGTGTCACGCCGGGCTCCTCCTGGGAGCTCGATGACGACGACGCCGTCACCTGGTGCCTCTCCACCAACCTCCTGCCCACGGGCGACCGCGGCTCGCCCGGTGAGCCCAACGGAAGCTGCTCCGCGGTGGACACCGACACGGACACGGTGGTCGACACGGACACGGTCGACACGGACACGGTGATCGACACCGACACGGTCGACACCGACACCGTCCCCACCGACGACACGGATCCTCCGTTCATCGTCGACACCTCGATCGAGGTCCCCAGCGACCTGCTGATCATCAGCGAGGTCATGGACTACGGTCCCAACTCGTCGTTCCGTTTCGTGGAACTCTACAACCCGGGCCCCGGCACCACGTTGCTCACCGGCTGGACCATCGACCGCTACGGTGCCGGTCAGACGACGCCGGTCAGCTCCTCGCTCACGCAGGGCGTGAGGCTCCAGCCTGGCGAGACCTGGGTGGTGTCGTCGTTTGGCCAGCCCCAGACCTGGCAGGCCGAGTTCGGGGCCGTCCCCGACCAGCAGGAGTCCAACATCACCGGCAACGGCGACGACACCTACACCCTGTCGTACAACGGCGTGATGGTCGACATCTACGGCGAGATCGGCTCTTCGGGCCTGAACGACCCATGGTTCTACCGTGACAGCTGCGCACGTCGTGTGGAAGGAGCCGACACGGCCCGTCGCATCTGGCGTCAGCCCGAGTGGATCATCGACGCTTGCACCAGCGTCACGCTTGGAAACCACTACGGCCCTGTCGACACCGACCCCGACACCGACACGGTGCCGCCCGACACGGACACCGACACGGTGCCGCCCGACACGGACACCGTTGACACCGACACGGTCGACACGGATCCCGTGTTCACCGGCCTCGTGATGGCCGATCTCGTAGCCGGCGACCTGCAGATCACCGAGTTCATGGCGAACCCCGCAGCCTGCGACGCGTCGCTCGGCGAGTACATCGAGCTGCGGTCGAACCGCGCTCAGGAGATCGACCTGTTCGGCCTCGTCATCCAAGACAAGCAGGGCACGAGCACCACCGTGGCCACCCACCGCATCGTGCCGGCCAACGGGCGGGTGGTGCTGGCGCGCTCGGCCTCGTTCATCGACATCTGCTACCCGCTCACGGGCACGGTCTCGTCGCTGATCGACCTCACGCCCGGCGACGACTTCGTGCGTGTGCGTTTCGGTGCCGTGATCTTCGACCTCGTCGACATCAGCACCTGGCGCATCTTCCGCGGCACGGCCTGGGAGCGCGACGACGTCGATGGCGCACGCTGGTGCCGCGCTGTGGATGCGATCGGTGCCACTGCTGACCTCGGCACGCCGGGCACCGCCAACGGCACGTGCCAGCCCATCGTCGACACCGGTCCGTTCGACACGGACACAGACACGGACACGGACACGGACACGCTGCCTCCGGACACGGACACGGACACGCTGCCTCCGGACACGGACACGG
>CAYNFK010000059.1:0-28774 GCA_964396405.1 uncultured Enterobacteriaceae bacterium | reverse complement strand
ACACCGACGTGGAGACCGACACCGACACCCTCGACCCGCTGCTCGGTCGCTGCGCAGTGCCCACCACATGGACCTCCACCGGCTCCGGCCAGGGCTACCTCATCGAGGTCACGAGCTGCTTTCCCGTGCCCGAAGGCGATGCGTGCCCCGCCGCCACCGACCCCCTTCCCTGGGCCTACCCGGGCCTGCACGCAGGCTGCTTGACCCAGGACGTCGTGTGCATCACAGGGTTCACGGGACGCTTCGAAGACACGCTCGACACCACCTTCTGGGACAGCGGCGACAGCGCGCCCGAGGGCGATCGCTGCTGCTACACCTACCTCGGCGAAGCCCCCTCGTTCGCGTGCGGCCGCCCCTTCGTTCAGGAGGGCACCGCCACGCTCGCGCCACTCCGTGAGGGCACCGACTGGACCGCCTCACGCACCCTCACGCCCGGGCTCACGCGCCGTGAGCGCCGCGCCGCGATCCGTCGCTGGCGCGAAGACGCCCGCGCCGAGCACGCCAGCATCGCGGCCTTCGCCCGCCTCACGCTCCAGCTCCTGCACCACGGCGCCCCCGCCGACCTCGTGGCAGCCACCTCCACGGCGCTGGCCGACGAGGTCCGCCACGCGGAAGCCGCCTTCACCGTGCTCGCTTCGCTCACGGGTCGTGCTGAGGCTCCGGGCCCGCTCCCGGTCACCGACCACGCCATGCCCAGCTTGCTGGAGCTCGCGGTGAGCACCGCTGTGGAAGGCGGAGTCGGCGAGTCGCTCGCGGCCGGCATTGCTGCGGCCCGACGCTCCGTCGCCTCCGACCCGCTCGTCATCGCCACCCTCGATGCCGTGGTGCGGGAAGAAGCCCAGCACGCCGACCTCGCCTGGCGCATCGTCGACTGGTGCATCGCCCAGGGCGGTGCCGAGGTGCAGGACGCTGTGCAGGTCGCCCTTCGCGAGGCCATCGCCCACGCGCGCCGCACCGGTCCCCCCGCCGAGGACGCCGCGCCCAGCGTGGGGCTGCCGGGCCACACGGCCCTCGCGAGCGCCTGGAACACCGTCCTCGACGCCATCAGCATCTGATCGCGGGTTTCGCATCGTCGTCCCATCCGCTACGCTAGCTGCGCGGAGGTCCGGGATGGTGTGGTCGACTCCGATGTCGCTGCGGCTCACCGCCGCGCTCGTGCTCGTGTCCGCGTGCGCGCAACCTGTGGTCGCCAAGGATGACGACACCGACGACTCGGACGGGGTGGACTCCGACGACACCGACGTCGCGACGACGGACGACACCGACGCGACCGACGACACCGACGTCCCCGACACCGACGCGACCGACGCGACGGACGACACCGACGTCCCGACCACCGACGACACCGACACGACGGACGACACCGACGTCCCCAACACCGACGAGACGGACCACACCGACACGGACGTCCCCACGACCGACGACACCGACACGACCGACGACACCGACACGACCGACGACACCGAGCCCCCCGAGACGGACGACTCCGAGGCTGAAGCCAACGCCCGCGACCTCGCACTGCTCGCATCCTGCGTGCTGCCCACCGAGTGGGCCACGACGGACACGGACGTCCCGGGCCACCTGACCGAGACCTTCAGCTGTTTCCCCGTCCCATCGGGCGACACGTGTCCTGCTGTCACCGACCCGCTCCCGTGGACCTACCCTGGGCTCCTTCGCAGCTGCGTCACGGTCGATGTCGTGTGCGTCACCACCTTCGAGGGTCGGTTTGGCGACGTGCGCGACACCGCTTGGTTCGAGACCGCCGTGCACACGGACACGGACCCCTCGGACACCCAAGACCGGTGCTGCTACCGCTACGTGGGGGAGATCCCCAACTACGACTGCGGCCGCCCCTTCGTGCAGGATGGCGCGGCCACCCGCGCGCCACTCCGTGAGGGCACCGACTGGACCGCCTCACGCACCCTCACGCCCGGACTCACGCGCCGTGAGCGCCGCGCCGCGATCCGTCGCTGGCGCGAAGATGCCCGCGCCGAGCACGCCAGCATCGCGGCCTTCGCCCGCCTCACGCTCCAGCTCCTGCACCACGGTGCGCCCGCCGACCTCGTCGCCGCCACCTCCACGGCGCTGGCCGACGAGGTCCGCCACGCCGAAGCAGCCTTCGCTGTGCTCGCTTCGCTCACGGGTCGTGCTGAGGCCCCGGGCCCGCTCCCGGTCACCGACCACGCCATGCCCAGCCTGCTGGAGCTCGCGGTGAGCACCGCTGTGGAAGGCGGAGTGGGAGAGTCGCTCGCTGCGGGTGTCGCCGCCGCACGCCGCGCGGCCGCCACCGACCCGCTCGTCATCGCAACCCTCGACGCCGTCGTCCACGAAGAAGCCCAGCACGCCGACCTCGCCTGGCGAATCGTCGACTGGTGCATCCGGCGCGGTGGCGCCGAGGTGCAGGCTGCCGTCCATGCTGCGGTTCGTGGGGCTGTCGCGCAGGCGCGCCGCACGGGTCCCCCGGCCGAAGACGCCGCCCCACGTGTGGGGCTACCGGGTCACACGGCCCTCACGAGCGCCTGGAACACGGTCCTCGACGCGCTCAGCGTGGCGTGAGGTCGGTCGCCGCACAGGCCTCGGTGCCCGGGAACACGTCGAGGGGTTGACCGGGCTGGAGCTCCCAGTCCAGCACGTCGTGGGGCACATCGGTCGCTGCCACGCCCACCCACTGGCCCTGCCACGGCACCCGAAGCACCGACGGGGGCGGCGAGAGCGCCGTCCCGGGCGGCTCCCCCAGCGCGGTCGCGATCGCCTTCCATGCGGGCAGTGCGGACCGCCCCCCGGTCTCCCCGAAACCGAGCGCGCGGCGGTCATCGCGCCCGATCCACGTGACGATCACGTGCTCGGCGGTGAAGCCCACGAACCACGCATCGGCGTAACCCGAGGTGGTGCCGGTCTTCCCGCCGCGCTCCAGCCCCTCCACGTAAGCCGAGCGACCCGTCCCCTCCTTCACGGCCGTGCGCATCAGCTCCACCATCTGCCAGGCCGTGGACGCTCGCATCGCCGGCGGCAGCTCCTGCCCGGGGAGGCGAACCTCAAGCCCCGGGAGGTCCACCATCTGGCCGGCACGACCCACCTGACGGCCCGTGACATCCACGAGCTGCTCCACCCACACCGGCTCCACCGGCACCCCGCCCCGCACCATCGTGGTGATGCCCCGGGCCTGATCGAGCACGGTCACTTCGCTGGATCCCAGCGCGATCGTGAGGTCACGGCGCAGCGGGGACTGCACACCGGCACGCATCGCGAGGTCCACGATCGGGTCCACCCCGATCCCGAGGGCAAGGCGCACCGCCACGGTGTTCAGGCTCTGCGCGAACGCCCGGCGCATCGGCAGCGCACCCGCGTAACCGCCGGTGTAGTTCTTCGGGCTCCAGGTCTTTCCGTTGCCGCCGGGCAGCGAGAGCGGCGCATCGAGGACCTTGTCGATCTGGCTCCAGCCTGCATCCAGCGCGGCCGCATACACGTAGGGCTTGAAGCTCGACCCCGCCTGACGAAGCGCCTGCGTGGCGCGATGGAAGCCCTCCAGCGCCATGTCGCGCCCGCCCACCACCGCCAGCACCGCCCCGTCCCGCACCCGCATCACGATCGCCGACCCCTCGATCCACGGCTCCTCACGCAGCTCGGCCGTGCCCTTCGGTCCCACACATACGTCGAACACGTCGCCCAGGCGCGCCACCACCGAGAGTGGCTGAGGGCCCTCCTCGGTGTCGGGGTTCCACACCCTCCGTGCCCACGTGTCGGGCGCAAAGGTCAGGCGCAGCGAGCCCACGCCCAGCCGACCACCTCCGAGGTGCACGACCTCCGTGCACTCGCCGACCTGGGGGGCCTCCCGCATCGCAGAGGCCTCCAGGAAGCGCGTCGTGGCAGCTTCGTCGAGCGTTCGCAGCGCACCAGGATGACCTTGCCGCTTCTCGACCGCCTCGGCGGCCTCCCGCACGGCGCGCTCGGCCACCTCCTGCAGCTCGGGCACATACGGCGTGTGCACACGCAGGCCGGCTTGAAACGGGATCTCGCTGCCGAGCAGCCGACGAACCTCACGCCGAACGGAGGTGAAGTAGGCCGTTCCGACGCGTCCTTCCGAGGAGGACCTGCGGGGCGGGTCCACCGGCGTGCGCTTCGCGAGCTGGGCGTCGAGCACGTCCACGAAGCCTTCCTCCACCATGCTGTCGAGCACCATGCGTCGACGACGGCGGGCCTCTTCGGGGTCGCGCCGGGGGGAGTAGCGGGAAGGCGCTGGAATCAGTCCCGCGATGAGCGCAGCCTGGCCCGGGTCGAGTTCGCCCGCGTCCACTCCGAAGTAGTCCTGCGCGGCAGCCTGCAGGCCGTAGTTGCCCGAGCCCAGGTAGACGTAGTTGAGGTACAGCTCGAGCACCCGACGCTTGTCGATGTGCTGCTCCAGGCGCCACGCGAGCAGCGCCTCCACCGCCTTACGCGAGAAGCTGCGCTCGTTGCTGAGCACCACGTTCTTCACGAGCTGCTGCGTGAGCGTGCTACCTCCCTCACGGATCGCGCCGGCGGCCAGGTTTACCCAGACCGCACGGGCGATGCCGAGAAGGTCCACCCCGTGGTGATCGAAGAAGCGGCGATCCTCGGCCGCCAGCACGGCCGACCAGACGGACTCGGGCACGTCGTCGAGGTCGACCCAGTCTCGGCGAATGAGCGCGAACTCGTCCACCGTCGCACCCTTCGCGTCGAGCACCTTGCACAGCGTGGGAGGACGCCAGGTCTCCAACCCCTTGAGCTGGTGATCCAGCCACGGGAGGAGCTCGAAGCGCACGCGATCCTCCGCCCCCGGCAGCACTGAGGAACCCAGCAGCAGCAGCAGCCACGCCGTTGCCCTCATGGTGCATCTTCCGGCGGGCAGATCTCAGGCGCCAGGCCCTGCTGGACGGCGAGCGGCTCGACCAGCGCCCGTGCCCACGCCGCGCGGGCCGTGTACGAACGGGACCTCCTGTCGGTCTCGGTGCGGAGCGCGTCCAGGCGGGCCTTCCTGTCGCTGTCGACCAGAGGGTGCAAGGGCGGAAACACCACCATCCGATCCGCGCGCACCAGCTCGGCACGGGCACCTTGCACGTCCTGACGCAAGCGTGAGCCCGCCTCACGTTGCTGCCTCACGAGGTCGGCTACCCGTGCCGCGGTGCACTGCTGCTCACTGCACCGGTCATCAACCCACAGCGCCTGCGCAGCCGCGAGGTCGTCTTCGTGCTCGGCCGCGCGCTCCATCAGGCGGGCCACGCGGAGCATGCTGGCGTCGAGGTCCTGCAGGGTAGGGGCCAGCATGGGCTCGGAGGCGAGTCCGACAGCAAGCCACAGGAGGAGCCTCATGGCAGGCTCCGGCCGTACCACGGGTCGGCCATGCGCAGGCGGCGCTCAACATCGGTCGCGTCCTCCCCCATGCCCACCCGCGCGCGAGCGAGCAGGTGGAGCGCCTCGGGCGACCAGGGGTGGTCGGCGAGCACCAGACCCGCCTCACGTGCCGCCGGACCCGGCTTTCCAAGCACCAACAACGCCTCACCGCGCGCCAACCTGGCCTCGGGCGTGCCCAGACCTTCGAGCGCGGCCAGGCGCGCCTGCGGGCTGCCCTTCGTGCTCGCGGCCTGGAGCTGCAGGGCGAGGTCGGCCGCTCCCAGCGCACCCGCCGCCCGCGCCGCACCAGCGAGGTCCCCGAGCTCGGACGCGAGCGCGAGCTGCAACCGGGCCGCTTCGTCGGCAGCCCCCCGCTCGGTGAGCGCAGGCAGGAGCGCACGCGCACCAGCGAGATCACCCTGGTCGACGGCCACCGTGACGCGACGGCGCACGGGCTCGGGGTTGGACGCATCGGCGACCTGCCAGCGCTGGAGCAGCTCGTCGGTGGCACCCCCTTCTCGATCGGCCACGCCCACGTACACGGCGAGCACCGCCGCATCTTCAGCGGAAGACGCCGGAAGCCGGGCCAGCAGCGCCTTCACGGCTCCAAGATCGCCCGCCTCCAGCTCCACGCGCGCACGGGGGAGCACGAAGCGGGGGTCCGAAGGGGCCCGCTCTCCCACGGCACGCCAGCGCTCGCGGGCTCGTAGAGGCTGGTTCTGCGCCTCCAGCACCGCGGCAAGGTCTGCATCGCGCACCACGCTCGCGGCGTCACCTTGCACCGCCAGCTGAGCCGCCTCCAGACGCTGGGCATCGGGTCGCGAGGAGCGCGCCAAGAGCGCCTGTCCGGTGACCATCTTCGGGTCGACGTAGACCGCACGCGCCATCGGATCCCGCGAGCGATCCCCCTCGGCCTCCACGGGTGGGCCTTCTTGGACTCCGAAGAACACGGCCGCCGATCGACCGAGCAGGAGCCCTGCGTAGTCATCCGGCGTCTCGGGACGGGAGAGGGTGTCGACACCCGGACCTTCGGCGAGAGCCAGCCGCGCCGCCACCTGCCGCACGAGGCTGGTGATGCCAGGATGGGGCAGCGTGCGGGGGCCTTCACCCGTGACCGGTGTGCAGGACTTGGAGGCGTCGCACAGCGTGCCCTCCACCGTCAGCGTCGTGTCCGTGACGGCGAGCACGAGCTCCAGCCGCCACGGAACGCCGGCGGGGGCGGCGCCCAAGCCCGGCATCGCCGCCGCTCCGTCGACGACCGGCACCACCGTGGGAAGCTCGGCCAGACCCCGCTCCACCAGCGCCAGCGCCGTGCCCACGGCCTCCGCACCCCACGGGTGGTCGGGCACCGCCGGGACGCCGATCGTGATCCGCACCACATCGGGAACTGAGGTCGTGGGGACCTGCGCTTCCGGAAAACGAACCGGATCGCTGGAGCTCCACGACGCCACCCACACAGCGCCCAGCACGAAAGCCGCCCGGACCCGTCGAGGGACCAGTCGTGACGCTGCAGAAGGAGGGGAGGAGGGAGGGGTGGGGCCCACGGGTGCGGCCTCGCTAGCCTGTCGTAGCACAGGTTCCTGACGACAACGACCTCGGACCTCCCTTCCAACCGCGCCGGCGGGCGTTATTCGGCCTGCCCCCCAGAGGCAGCCATGACCACCATGTGGGCGCTCACCTTCGATCGTCGCCGGGAGTCCTGGGACACCTCGCGCGGCATGGTCAAAGAGCGCGTCGATGTCCCCACCCTCGCGGAGTCCGATGACGACCGCCGGGACGCCTCGCACGTGATCGTGAAGGTGCGCTACGCCGGCTTCTGCGGCTCCGACCGCGGCATCTGGACCCGGCGCGCGTTCGGCGACATGGTGCAGGGCTCGCTCGACCAGGACGGTCAGGAGCGGCGCATCTTCGGGCACGAGATGCTCGGTGAGATCGTCGAGGTCGGTCGCTCGGCGCGTCTGAAGTATGGCTACACCGAGGGCGATGTGGTCGCCGCCGAGTCCCACGTGGTGTGCGGCGTGTGCCCTCAGTGCAAGCTCGGCGAGTACCACGTGTGCGCGAACGAGCGCATCCTCGGCATCTCGATGGACGGCGTGTTTGCGGAGTACGTGAAGCTGCCGGCCAAGGTGCTGTGGCGCACGGATCTGGCGAAGATTCGCCCCGAGGTCGCCGCCATCCAGGAGCCCTTCGGAAACGCCGTTCACGCCTGCCAAACCGTGGACCTGCGTGGCAAGACCGTGGCGATCTTCGGCACGGGCACCATCGGCCTGTTCGCCGTGCTCGTGGCGCGCGGCATGGGAGCCCGGCGCGTGATCGGCATCGACCCCGACGCCGCCAACCGCGGCCTCGCCCGCAAGCTCGGCTGCGACGCCGTGTTCGCCCCTGGCCAGTCTCCGAGCGCTGCGCCCCACGCCAGCGATCCCGAGCTGCGCAAGGCCCTGCTCGAGCACACCGATGGCGTCGGTGTCGATGTCGCCATGGAGATGTCGGGCGCGCCTTCGTCCCTCAACAACGCCATCCGCGCCACGCGCCGCGGGGGTCACATCATCCTGTTCGGCGTGAAGAACGGCGACACCGTGATCGAAGACGCCCACCGCATCGTGATGAACGGCCAGACCCTGCACGGTGTGGTCGGTCGTCGCATCTTCCAGACCTGGGACGTCACGCGCGCCCTCCTGGAACAGCAGGACAACGGCATCCAAGAAGCGATCTGGTCCACCCTGCTGCGCCGCGGCGACGACACCATCGTCGACATCGCCGACTGGGACGCGCAGTCCTTCGAGACGCGCATGCAGCGCCACCCCAAGATGTTGGTCCGCTTCTCGTCCTGACCTGCCCGCTCAGCGTCCCGCCCGGCGGCCGGGTGTGGTACCTTGGGCAGCCATGACGAAGATGGTCTCGCCCCTCGATCTTGCGCACGTGCTCACGGTGTCCGACGTCAGTGCTGACGCGGCCACCGTTCGGTCCACGCCCGATCATGGGGAAGCGGATGGCCTCGCCTTCCGGCGACTGGGCACCGTCCGCATGCAGCGAGGAGCGCAGACCGGCGTGCCGATGGATGCGAACGTCGCTGTGCACGTCTCCAAGTACGGCGACGCGTACCTGTTCCTCGACCCTCGCCAGCCCGACGTGCCCACCCGCTTCCTCTCGATCCTGCACTCGGGTGCCATCGTGGAGACACTGCTGGTGCCGTCTCGATCGGGCACGTTCAGCGGCGCGGCCTTCCGACGGTCGAACCCCAGCACCAGCTCCGGCGCGCGGGAGTTCAAGCCCAAGCCCGATCTGCACGCGCCAGAGCCTGCTCGGATGATCCCGCCGCCCCCTGCCAACACCTTGCTCGACCTCGCCATGCACGATGCGCACGCGCCGGGTCCATCGCTCGACCGTGAGAGCGAGCGGTCCACCAGCCAAGATCTTCTCAGGGAGCTCGGCATCACGGTGGCCGGCGAGCAGTGGGAGGCCTCGGGCTCGAGACCGGCACCCAAGAAGCGGAGACCGGCTGCGAAGGTCACGTCGGGCGACAGCACCACGGCACCCTTCGACGAGCCGCCCACCTCGCCCACCTCGCCCACAGCCCCGAGCACCGTGGATCGGCTGCTCGCCGAGCTGGAAGGCAGCACGCGCCTCGCTCGTTTCCCCACGATCCCCGAGTGCGGGGTCTACCGACAAGCCCTCGACATGGACGACGCGAACAGTCTCTGGGTGGCGCATCGAGGCTTCTTGCGGCGCATGCAGGGCCAGGATGACGACGTCGTGGATCACCAGCGCGTGGACGTGTTCCGCGCGGCGCTGCGCCGACTCGAGCACGTGGCGATCTCGCAGGTCGGACTGGAACAGGGCCCCAACACCAGCCGGTCGCTCGACATCCTGCAGGGTGCCCTGCTTGGAGCACCGTTGGTCCTCGCGCTGCTCCAAGGAATGGCCCTGTGGGTGGCCGTCGTGGTGGGGGCGTTCACCATCGGCGGCGCGTTCTTTGTGGTGAACACCCTGCACGAGCCGGAGCAGCGAATGCGCCTGTGGGTGGTGCCGGTGGCGGTGCTGGTGGTGGGCTGGCTGACGGTGGGGTGGTTTGGACTGGGTGCCGTGCTGACCTACGGCGTAGGGGTGCTGCTCGCGCGTGAGCCCTACCTGCGCCCGTTCGTGGCGCGTTGGTCGGCCCGCACGGCCGGTGAGGGCGTGCTCACGCCGGCGCCGGTGCCCATGCCCGCGCTGCTGGAGCGCTACCTGTGAGCCTCGTGATCTGGGTGCTCACGGGGTGCTCGTGGTGGGCTCCTGGCGAGAACGCTCCGCCCGAGGAGCGTCAGTGCGAGCACGACAAAGCCGACGGCTGCTTCCGCCGCATCCCCGGTGGCACCTACGCGATGGGCGCGCAGTCCACCGATCCGAAGGCCCCTGGGTACGACCCCGACGCGCTCCCCGAGGAGGGGCCGGTCCACGAGGTCACTGTGGCCCCGTTCTGGATCGCCGATCGTGAGGCGCCGTTCGCGATGTGGGGGCGCTGCGTCGATCAGGGCGCGTGCGCCCCCTCGACCGATGGCAGCCCCTCCGACGGACTCGACAGCCTGCGCGGGGTGGCCGCGGGGCTCACGTGGGCGGAGGCGAAGGCGCTGTGCGCGTCGATCGGGGCCCGCCTCCCCACCGAGGCCGAGTGGGAGCTCGCCGCCCGCGGCACCGATGGCCGGCGCTACCCGTGGGGCAACGACGCCCCCTGCGGACTCGGCACCGCGCGCAACCGCTTCGACGAACTGCCCCCGAGTGAGTGGACGTCGATCCCGGGCTGCGAGGGGGAGGCCACGCCGCACTCCCCACGAGGCTTCTCACCGTACGCCATCGCCGACATGGCCTGGGGTCACTGGGAGTGGGTGGAGGATGCCTACGCGCCCTACCCCGGAGCTGTCGGCGTGAGCCTCGCGACCGGACAGCGCGTGCAGCGCGGCGGCTCGTGGGCTGCTCAGACGCCGGACGAGGTCCGGAGCAGCCAGCGGGTGGGCATGCCGCCCGACGCCCGCGTGTTCGATGTCGGGGTGCGCTGTGCGTGGTGATCGTGCGATCGTCTTGCTCACCCTCGGCCTGCTCGGCGCGGGCTTCTTGGGCGACGGCACGGCGCGCTACGCGTCAGCTAAGATGCCGTCGGCGTGGTCACCGAGCGGCCCGTTCGTGTGGAACACGCCGCTCGCCGCCTGGGGCAACGCGGGGCCCGTGCTGATGGGCGACCTCGTGTGCGCCACCGAGGAGCCCGTGAGTGTGGTCTGCCTGGAGCGCACCACCGGGAAGGTGCGCTGGCGCGCCGCGCACGATGTGGTGAGCACGCTGCCCGCTTCCGAGCAGGCCGCCCTGCGCACGAAGGTGGGCGCCTACGAAGCGCGAGCGGCCGAGATCCCGGCGCTGCTTCGCGAGCAGGGCCAGCTCCGTAAGGACCTCCGTCGCGCCGGTGCCGAAGCCCCCGCCGACGCCGTGAGCCGGCTGGAAGCGATCAGCCGCACCATCTTCGAGCTGCAGGCCCTCAAGAACGAGCTCGCCCGCTACCTCACACCACCCGACCAGGACCAGATCGGCTGGGCCACGCCCACGCCGGTGAGTGACGGGTCCAGCCTGTGGGTGCACTTCGCCAACGGCGTGGTCACCAAGCACGACAGGGCGGGCGCCACCGTGTGGACGCGCTGGCTCGGCGAAGCGCCGCGTGAGCCGATGAACGGCTACACGTTCGGCACCACGGCGTCGTCCGTGCTCGTCGGCGGCGTGCTGATCGTGCCGTTCGGCGATCTGCACGGCCTCGATGCCGCCACCGGGAAGACCCTGTGGACGGTGCCTCGATGGCGCGACTACGGCTCCCCCACGCCGGTCACGGTGGCCGGCGTTCGTTACCTCGCCACCCCCGACGGTCGGGTGGTGCGCGCCCAAGACGGCGTCGTCGTGCTCGAGGGGCTCCCCACCACGCCGTTCAACAGCGTGATGGTGCAGGGCACCGACCTCTACACGGCCTCGTCGAAGGGCCCTCACGGCGGGAAGGAGTTCACCGTGAGCCGCGTGAGCCTCACGCCCGGCGGGGCTCACGGGGTCCAGTCCGCGGTGAAGTGGAGCCGTCTCGTCACGGCGCGCGACCGTGTCTACGCCACCCCTCAGGTGCTCGGGGATCGCCTCATCGTGGTGGACAGCCAGGGCACGCTGCTCACGTTCGACACCGCCACGGGCGCAGATGCCGGCACGATCAACCTGCCGTCCAACAGCCCGGGTCACTACAGCACGCCCGTGGTGATGGGTGCGCAGCTCCTGGTGTCGTCCGAGCGGGGAATCACGAGCTTTGTGAGCCTCACGCCCAGCCTCACGGTCACGGGCACGGCGGAGGCCGAGGGCCAGCGGAGCACGGCGTTGGTGGACGGGAACCGGGTGTACCTGAGGACCGTGCGGGGGGTGATCGCGGTGGGGAACTGAAGCCCAACGTCCTTCCGCTTGGATCGACTCGCCGGACACGGGCTCCACCCGGGCGCTTCGATCGACTCGGCGAGCACGGGCTCCACCCGAGCGCTTCGATCGACTCGCCGGACAAGGGCTCCACCGGGATCGGTGGTCGGCGGGCCCCGTCCGGGCGCTTCGGTCGACTCGCCGAGCACGGGCTCCACCGGGTTCGGTGGTCGGCGGGCCCCGTCGCTGCGGGCGAACGCACCCTATTGCGCACGCGGTTGTGGGGGTTCGGGTGCCTGCGGCACCACTCGGTGGTTGTTCGGCTGCGCAACGGGCGCGTTCGTCCTCGCGCCACCCGCCGAAACCGGGGTGGAGCCCTTGGGCGGCGGGTCGGGCTTCGCTCGGGAGGTTCTCGGGCCCAGTGGAGGGGGCGGTGAAGCACGGTGTCGTCGAAGGCATCATCGACCTCCACCGCGAAGCCACCGGCGCAGATCGCGTAGCGTGGTGCCGGCAGCGCGTGGTTGGGGATCAGGTCGACAGGGTGTGGCTCGGGCTTGTCGGCGATCACTGAGACCCGCCTCCCCGTGGCGACCATCGGCGCTGCGCGCGCGGTCGAGCCGCTATGGGGTCGAACACGGCCGCGATGGGGGTCCGCCCCGCCTGAGGTGGGGGTCGCTTCGACCTGAGGTGGGGGTCTGGCGGTGCGTTTCGGCATGCGGAAAAAGTCCCAGGCCTGCGGCAATCGTACAAGCGCGTGCGGCGATTTCCCGGAGCGTGCGGAAAAAGTCCCAGGCGTGCGGCAATCGTACAAGCGCGTGCGGCGATTTCCCGGAGGGCGCGGCAACCGTACAAGGAGGCGGGGCGGCCACATTCTGTCCGATCAGCGCACGGGTGGGGGGGGTCATGGGGGTGGCGTGCGGTCCAGCACCCCCCCCGCGACGGTAGTCGACGGGGCGGCAGCGCCAACACGGGCCTCGGAACCACGGGTGCCGTGGACAGGCATTCCCGCAAGGGAGGTAGCCAACGGGCCCTCGGCGGGTCCGGAAGGCCGGCGGCGCGATGCCGCGGCTAGTTCGGGCTCTCGCCGAACAGGCCGATCGACAGCTCCACCATGCCGTCGATGGGCTGGCCTTCGTTGTTCAGGAAGGGCCGGGCGTTGCCGACGGAGATGGTGAGGCCGTCGAGGCCGAGATCGCCCAGGCCGCCGAGGATGTCGGCGAGATCGATGCCGAGGCCGCCGCCGCTGCCGCCCAGCAGGCCCGTTGCGAGGCCCAAGATCGACTGGACCACCTCGCCGAGCTGCTCCACGAGGCCCTCGGTGTCGGTGACAGGGCTCGCGTAGTCGAGCACGATGCCCTCGGGGATGGCCACATCGAAGCCGATCTCGGTGCCATCGAGCTTGAGGTAGAGCTCCATCGCCAGCGAGGTGGTGAGCCAAGGCACGCAGCCGGAGCCATCGGTGGCGATGGTGCTGAAGGTGACGCGTGCATCGGGCAGGTAGATGCCGGCGAGCGGGCCCTCGCCTACGCCGAAGCGGGCCACGCGGGCCTCACCGGCCGCGATGTTCACACACCAGCCAGCGTTCTCGGGGATGAAGCCGCCGCCCGGCAGGTTCTCGAGCAGCGGCGTGAGGAAGCCGCCGATGAAGCCGGGGAGCTGGAGGTCCTGCTCGATGATGCTCAGCAGGTCGCTCTTCACGAGGGACTGCAGCAAGCCATCGTGCACCGCGACAATCAAGTCGGTGGGGGGCGCACCGGCACCGGTGGGCACCGGCACCTCAGAGGCGCCGTCGGGGATGGGTCCACCCAGGCCCACGCCAAGGCCGAAAGCGATACCGAGCGCGTCGGTGTCGACCTCGTTGAGCTCCAGCGCGAGCTGCGTGCCGAGCAGGTCGGTCTCGAAGGCGATGGGACCGCCCAGCGGGATCTCCTGCTCCAGCGCGTCGAGCTGACCGCCCAAGGCCTGATCGATGAGGGCCTCGATGTCGATGAAGGACTCCAACAGGTCGGAGAGCCAACCGAGATCCGCGCCAGCAAACCGGATCTCTGGCACATCGAGGTCGAGCGCAATGTCCGTGAGCCGGAACACGATCTGCTTCTGGGCGTCGAGCCCGACATCGGCCGTGGCATCCACGGTGACGCTCGGGAACACGAGGTCGGCCGGCAGCTCCACCGGGTTGCCGAACAGGTCGCCGCGGATCATCGAGCCCACCACGACATCCTTGATCGTGAACGAGGCCGCGAGGCCGTTCGCACCGGGCACGAGGTCCACATCGATGTCGCCCAGCGTGACGCCTTCCAGCCCAAAGCTGAAGCCCGCCACCTCAAACAGCGGCGCGCCGCCCCCGAGGTCGCCCAGCAGGGTGTCGGTGACCAAGGTGGCCACCAAGCCCTCGAGAACGGTGGAAAGGCCCTCCACGCCCTGCTTCGTGAGTCGACCGGTGATGGCGCCTGGCCAGCTCAGCAGCGGATCCTGGCCCCAGAAGGTGGGGAACCGATCGGTGAGGACCTCGTCGCGGTAGGACGCCTCGATGTCGAGGATTCGGTAGGGCTTCTCGTAAGGCAGCGTGATGGTGAACGTGCCGTCGTCGTTGATCGTGGCAGGCTCGCCCTCCACCAACACCACCGCATCCAGCGGCGAGACCGTGCCCGTGACCGTGACCGTGTTGCCCGTGAACTCCCCGTAGGTAGGCGAGAGCACGGTCATCGTGAGCGGCGGGATCGGGTAGTCCTGCAAGGTGCCTGAGTCGGCACACGCAGACAGGAACGCAAGGGCCAACACGACGCGCGAAAACATGGGAGGCTCCACGGGGTCCCGCGTTCCTAGCACACAGCGGGCCCGATCCGCGTGGGCGTTGGGTCAAGGCCCGCAGTCGAGGAGCGTAGTGCCCGGATGCGAGGGCTGGGGAGCGCACCCTTCCAGCTTCGGAACCGGGTTTCCGACCACCAGGATCCAGCGAGCCTCGGGGTGCGTCACACGATCGCGCGCGCGCATTTGGATGCCCGCCAGCTCCACGCAGTCGACCTCGCCCGGGCAGGGCGGTGCGTTGGAGACGTAGGCCCCCGTCAGCAGGTACGCGAAGGACACGACGTGCTGACGCGGCGTCACCACCAGATCGGTCGCCTCCCAGCGCCCTTCTCTCATCGCTTGGGCGATCTCGCGGATCGCGTCGCGCTCGAGCACCTCGGTGGCGGGCATGCGCGCCATCATGCCGAGCGGAAGACCCAAGCCTAAGCCCACCACCCCCAGCCCCACACCTCGCTGCCACAGGGTTGTGGGCCAGCCAACCCAGGCCGCCAGCAACGGCGCCAGCAGCACCATGAACGGGGCCGCCATCGGCGGGCGGACGCTCTGGAAGGGGGCGAAGAACAGCGTCACGGCCACAAACAGGGCGGCTGCGCCCACCATCCAGCCGGCCATCGCGCCTCGCCGACGAGCCATCCACGCGGCGCCCAGGCCCACAACGATCACGGTCGCGGCGGCGAGGCTGGGGTTCCCTGGCAGCGACGGCGCACCCGGCGTGAGCTGCAGCGATCGTGTCCAGTCCAGGCCCGCCGACACCACAAGGTTCGCCGTCTCCCCCAGCGTGCGCGACGGCGGCACCCGCCGATCGGGTGAGAGCCAGATGCGCTCCGCCAGCGGCAAGAAGGCCAGCGCCGCGGGCGCGTAGAGCAGCGGCAGACGACGCGTGGCCGGCCACGCCATCGCCAGCAGGCCCGCAACCAGCAGCCACGGCACCGCTGCGTAGTGGATCCACGGCAGCAGCGCCGCGGTGAGCATCACGCCGGCAGCGCGCCCCCGACCCGGTGCTTCCGTCCACCGCACCACCAGGAGCACGTGCAGCGCCAGCACCAGGCTCCACGGCCCGTAGACCCTCGCGGTGCTCGCCGCCCAGATCGACGGCAGGTGCAGCGCGAGCGCGAGCCCGCCGATCCATGCTCCCACCGCCCGACCCGAGAGCCGTGCCGAGGTGAACGCCACCACCGGCACCGCGAGCACGCTGGCCACCAGCGCCACCAGCCGCCCGCCGTCCAGCTCCTGGCCTGGGGGGAAGAAGGTCAGCAGCCAGCGCCACAGCGGTGGGTTGACGCCCGACTCGGGGTCGAAGAGCTGCGCAAACCAGCCCCCCGGCGTGAGGGTGCCGGTCTCATCGGTGCTGTAACCGTGCGAGAGGCCCGGCAGGCGCACGGCCAGCGCGACGACCGTGGCCACCAGGGCACCGGCCGCCACCCAGCCGCGGTTCGGAGACGGGTCGGACATGGCGCTCGCTTATCCGCGCGGGCCCCTCGACGTGCTACGGCGACCGGCCGGAGGTTCCATGTTCAGCGACCGCGTGCAGGCCGACCTGGCCGCCGAGCTCCAGGCCATTCGTGAGGCCGGCACCTTCAAGGCCGAGCGCGTTATCACGTCGCCGCAGTCCGCGCGCATCACGGTGAAGGGCCGCGAGGTCGTGAACTTCTGCGCCAACAACTACCTGGGTCTGGCCGACGACGGCGAGCTGATCGCAGCCGCTCATGCCACCTTGGACCGCTACGGCCTCGGCATGGCGTCGGTGCGGTTCATCTGCGGAACCTTGGACCTGCACAAGGACCTGGAAGCCGCGATCTCCCGTTTCCACCGCAAAGAAGACACGATCCTCTACGCGGCCGCGTTCGACGCCAACGGCGGCCTGTTCGAGCCCCTGCTCGACGAGCGCGACGCGATCGTGTCGGACGCGCTCAACCACGCGAGCATCATCGACGGCATCCGCCTGTGTAAGGCCGCCCGCTACCGCTACGCGCACGACGACCTCAACGACCTCGAAGCCAAGCTCGTCGAGGCCCGCGCGAAGGGAGCCCGGCGCGTGCTGATCTCCACCGACGGCGTGTTCAGCATGGACGGCGACGTGGCCCGCCTCGACAGCATCTGCGCGCTCGCCGAGGCCCACGACGCGCTGGTGCACGTGGACGAGTGCCACGCCACGGGCTTCTTCGGTCCCACCGGGCGGGGTGCGTCGGAGCACTGCGGCGTGCTCGACCGTGTCGACATCATCACCTCCACCATCGGGAAGGCGCTCGGCGGCAGCGCAGGCGGCTTCACCACAGGGCGGTCCGAGGTGATCAGCCTCCTGCGCCAGCGCAGCCGGCCTTACCTGTTCAGCAACACCCTGCCGCCGGTGATCGCAGGCGCGGCGCTCGCGGTGTTCGAGCGGCTGTCAGCGTCCACGGTGCTGCGCGACCGCCTGGAAGCCAACACCCGCCAGTTCCGTCAGGGCATGACCGCGGCGGGGCTGAACATTCGGCCCGGCGTGCACCCCATCGTGCCGGTGATGCTGGGGGATGCGTCCTTGGCAGGAAGGATGGCGGATCGCCTGCTCGATGAGGGCATCTACGTGATCGGGTTCAGCTTCCCGGTGGTGCCTAAGGGTCAGGCGCGCATCCGGGTGCAGGTGAGCGCGGGGCACACGCCGGAGATGTTGGATCGGGCGGTGGCGGCCTTTGGGAAGGTCGCCGCAGAGTTGATGCCGTAGACGCGCTGCCGGCTGCACCACCACGCTTTGAGCGGCCGACCCTACTCCAGCGGCACGGGCTCGATCCCGATCTCCCGGAGCGTCGGTAGCGAGAGCAACAGGTACTCAGGGTCGGACGCCGCGGCCGAGACCACCCGCTCCGTGCCGGCGCGTCGTGCGTCGTCGAAGGTGCCGCGGCCCATCACCGTGGTCTCGATGGGCCAGAAGGTGCTTCCACCCTCGGTGGTCCGGTAGCCCACCAGCGCGTGGTCGCTCGTGAAGACGAGGTCGACGGGAATGTCGGCGGCCTCGATCACGCTGGCCAACAGCAGGGTCCCGTCCATGCAGTTTCCGCTGGGAGACGCCAGGGACCTGGAAGGCAGGTCCACCCGCGCAGGCGCGTCGTAGTAGCCGCTCGGGAGCTGGGTGTAGGTGGCGCCTCTCGCCGCGAGCGCGTTGAACATGGCCTCCACTTGCTTGTGCACCGCGTCCTCACCCGACCGCAGCCCGAGCATCGCCTCGGCGCGCATCGCGTCCCTCATCAGCTCGTCGACGGCTTGCACGTCGGGCGTCACGAGCGTGGCGACGAAGGGGCGGAAGTCGTCGACGTCGGACCGCCACCGAACCTGGTCCACAGGGACTACGTCGATCGCCCTCACCCCCGCGGCGACGACCTCCCCACTGGAGCGAACGAAGTACTCCAGCGCTGTGAGCTCGGTCCCGTCGAGGTCGTACCAAGCCGAAGGGTCGAGCGTGGGCTCCATCGGGAGCGTCCGCACCCCGCCGGGATCCACGTTGAGGGCAACCTCCAGCGGCCGCGCAAAGGCCGCGATCGACGACTCCACCTCGACCGTCGCGACGTCCTCGGTGCCGTTCCCGACAGCAAGTGCGCCGACCGACACCGTGACACCTCCAAGCGACTTCCCGTACAGGTGCAGCACGTGGCCCCACGCCTCGCGCACGTCCCTGGTGATGCCCGTCACCTCGTCCACCACCCCGACCACGCCTGCTGCGGCCGGGAGGTCCTGAAGGTCGTTGTTGAGTTCCATCGAGGGCCACTGCTCGTCGGAGGCATCCGCAGGATCCACCGGTTCAGACGTGCAGCCCATCCAGGCTGCGGCCATCATCCACCCTGCTGCGACGCGCATCGAAATCCCCACGAGCCCCGACCCCGGATGCTAGCACCCAAAGTCCCCACCCGTGGCAAGATGTGTGCTGTGGTGGGGCTCCTTTCGGTCGCATCACCGCTGCAGCCCGTAGACCCCCGTGACCCACCACGTGACGCCGTAGAGGTCGAGGTCGGGCTGGATGGCATCCACCTTCTGCAGGGCCTGGATCGTGAAGTGCTCGGCGTACAGCGCTTCGACCATCACCGGCGGCACCGAGAAGGGCGGGCCCGCGCGCTGCGTCTGGGGGTAGTCGAACACCGAGAGCAGCATGCGCCCGCCGGGGCGGACGAGCTCGGCGAGCTTCTTCGCATAGCGCTCACGGAGGTCGTCGGGCAGGGCCACGGTGGCCGCGCGGTCCCACACCGCGTCGAAGGGCTCGTCGGTGGGCAGGTCGAAGAAGTCGCCCTGCAGGATCGTGAGGCCGGGCACCGACCAAGCCGTGTACGCACCGGCGGGCGCGACCGTGGGCTTGAGGCCCTGCTCCTCGAAGAAGGCCTCGCAGGCGATCTCGGAGAGCTCCACGCCGACCACCTCGTGGCCCTGGGAGCGCAGCCAGCCGAGGTCGTGCGACTTGCCACACAGCGGCACCAGCACCCGCGCATGAGGAGGCAGCTCCAGGGTGGACCAGAACGCCACCAGATCGTCGTTGGGCTTGCCTTCGTGGAAGCCGATCTGGTTGCTGCTCCACCGCTCGTGCCAGAATTCGGGCTGCATGCAGACCCTCCACACTCCCTAGCGCAGCGAATGGGGTCGGCGGTCCGCGGTGAGGTTTTTTTCGGTCGCACCAACACACCGCTGCGTCGCCGGGGTTGAAGGAGGGGCAGGGCAACCCGGAGCGCCTTTGGCCATCGACGTGGAGCACGCCTACCGCCGCTACGGACCGATGGTCCTGCGCTGCTGCTCGCGCCTGCTCCACGATCCGCAAGACGCCCAAGAAGCCACGCAGGACACCTTCGTGCGCCTGGTGCGCCGCGACGAGACGCTCGACGATCACGCGCTGGGCGGGCTTCTCTACCGGATCGCCACCAACGTCTGCCTCAACCGCATTCGCTCGCGGGCCCGCCACCCCGAAGACCCCGGCTCCGGCCTCATCGAGCGCATCGCGTGCTGCGACGACCCCGCCGAGGTCGGCATGGCGCGGTCGATGCTCGACCGCATCTTCGGCCGGGAGCCCGAGAGCACCCGCGTGATCGCCGTGCTCTTGTACGTCGAAGGCATGACGCTCGAAGAGGTCGCCGCCACCGTGGGCCTCTCGGTGAGCGGCGTGCGGCACCGCATCCGCCAGCTCCAGCAGCAGCTCCACCTGAAGGAGGCCGCATGACCCCGCGCCCCGTCCCTCCGCTCCTGCAGGAGCTTCAGCGCCTCCACGAACTCCCGGAGGGCGTCGTCGCTGACGGCGACACGAGCCCGGCGACGACCGGTCCCAGCGACGAGGAGGTGCTGGCCGCCACGCCGCCAGAATCGTTCGCGCGGGCGGTGCGTGCGAAGGTGTCCGAGCAGGACTGGGCGGCCGCTCGGCGTCGTCGGTCGGGCCTGGTGCTGGCGGTAACGGTGCTTGCGTCGCTGCTCGTGTTCGTGCAGGTGGGCCCCACCCTGCTGGGACGCACGGACCCTGGGGAGGACGTGCTCCTCAAGGGCCTGGACGCGCGGCTCACGGTCTACCGGCAGACCGACACCACGCCTGCGCGCCTCGCGGACGGAGACCTGGCTGGACCCGGCGATCGGCTCCAGCTCACGGTGGTCGCGCCCGGTGCGTCGACCGTGCTGCTGGTGTCCGTGGATGGCCGGGGTCAGGTGACCGAGCACCTTCGCCACGTGGGCCCGGGTCCGTTGGAAGGCGAGGTGGTGCTGCCGCAGGCCTTCGTGCTCGACGATGCGCCGTCCTTCGAGGTGTTCCACCTGCTCGTGGCGAAGGAGCTCGTGGACGTGGGGCCGTGGCTCGGGGCCCTCCAGCAGCAGGGCGCCCGCATGGACGCGCCGCCCCCACCGCCCGGGGCCCAGCTCAGCCGGGTGCTGCTGCGTAAGGTCGCTCCGTGAGGAAGTGGCTCACGCTCACGCTCACGCTCACGCTCACGCCGGTGGCGCGGGCCGAGACGGTCCGCTGGGTGGTGTCGGTGGGGGTGAACGACGGCGGCCCCGACAAGGTCGTGCTGCGCCACGCCGACGATGACGCGGCCGCGTTCGCCAGGGTGTTGGCCGAGCTGGGCGGCGTGCCACCGGCCCGCGTGGTGCTGCTCGAAGACGCAGACACGTCCCGCATCCACGACACCCTGGCCCGCGTGGGCGGCTACCTCCGCGAAGCTCGTGCCCGCGGCGACGATCCCGAGCTGCTGTTCTACTACTCGGGCCACGCGGATGAGCGCGGGCTGCGGCCTCATGGCGAGGTGCTGCCGTGGACAGAGCTGCGTCGTGCGCTCTCGGCGCTGGACGCCGACGTGCGCGTGGCGGTGGTCGACGCCTGCGCTTCGGGTGCCATCGTGCGCAGGAAAGGTGGCATCGCGGCGCCCGGCTTCCTCGACGACACCTCCCACGCGGTCACCGGGGAGGCCTACCTCACCTCCAGCAGCGCGGATGAGGCGTCGCAGGAGTCCGACCGCCTCGGGGGCTCGTACTTCACGCACCACCTGGTGTCGGCGCTCCGCGGAGCGGCCGACGAGGACCTCGACGCGCGCGTGTCGCTCTCGGAGGTCTACCGCTACGTGTACGCCCAGACGGTGCGGGGCACCGAAGGCTCGTGGGGCGGTGCTCAGCATCCCAGCCAGGACCTCGATCTGAGCGGCCGTGGCGAGGTGGTGCTCACCGACCTGCGCGAGCGCACCGCGGCGCTCCAGCTGGGCGTGGCGCTCGACGGCCTGCTCTCCATCCGTGACGAGCAGGGCCGCTTGGTGGCCGAGCTGTTCAAGACGGTGGGCGTACCGACAACGTATGCGCTCCCCCCGGGTCGCTACGAGCTGCGCCTGCGGGCCCGTGAGCAGCAGTTTCGGGCCACGGTGGACGTCGCGCGCGGCCAGGCGCTGGCGGTGGAAGGCGCTACCTTTCGACGCGACACCGAGCTGGAGCTCACCCGCGCCCGAGGGTCGGCACCGTGGACCGACTCCCGCCCGTTCGTGTTTCACCTGACACCGTTCCTCGGCACCAACGGCTTCCGGCGCGACCTGCGCCTCGCGGGCTTCGGCCTCGACGTGCTCGGTGCCCTGCATCCGGCCATGGAAGGCGCGCACCTCGGCCTGTGGACGGCCATCGCTGGCAACGCAGACGGCGCGCTGCTGGAAGGGGCGAGCGTGGTGCGCGGCCGGCTCCGCGGCACCCAGATCGGCGTGGTGGGGGTGGCGGGTCAGGTGGCCGGAGCGCAGCTCAACCTCGTGAACGTCAGCCGTGGCGACGCCGACGGCGTGCAGATCGGGGCCGTCAACGTCGTCGAGGGCACCCAGCGCGGCCTGCAGTGGGGAGCGTTCGCCAACGTGGTGCGGGGGCGCAGCGCCGAGGGCCAGGTGGGCTGGCAGCTCTCCCTCTACAACCGCGCCGCCGTGGGACAGAAGGGCGTGCAGATGGGCTTCGTCAATGACAGCCAGCGCCTGCGCGGGTTTCAGCTCGGCGTGGTGAACGTGGCGCGCGACGTGCGCGGCCTCCAGCTGGGCTTGGTCAATGTCGCGGACGACGTGCGGGGCGAGTCGATCGGCCTGATCAACATCATCCGCAGCGGCTACCACGCGCTCGAGCTGTGGACCGACGACGTCGCCACGGTGAACCTCGGCATCAAGTCGGGGTCCAAGCACGTCTACAGCCTGTGGACCTTGGGCTTCGATGCCGGCACCGACCCCATCGACTTCACGTACGGTGTGGGCCTCGGAGGGCACGTCACGCACAAGCGCTTCCTGTTCGATGTGGACCTGTTGCTGCGGCTCGATCCGCGCCCCGCTGTGCTGACCTTCGGGGCCCTTCCGGCATCGGGCATCGGCTCGCTGCGGCCGAGCTTCGGGGTGGATCTCGGGAAGGGCTTCGGGCTGCAGGCGGGGCCCACAGGCAACATCGGGTTCGCGTTCTCGGCGGCCGAACCCGAGCCGCCCATCGACACGTTCATGCCCACGCTGCGGGTCGGAGAGACGGCGCCCGGTCCCGTGAGGCTGTGGCTCGGTTTCCAGGCCGGACTTCGGTGGACGTTCTGATCGGTGGTCAGGAGGAGCGCGCCAGAAGATGGGAGAGGGGCGGGCCTCCCGTGACCCCGCCCGGGCCTCGCGCTAGGCCGGGCACCATGACCTGGACCACCCGCTACGCCCCCAAGTGCCGAACCGCCGACGAGGCCGTCGCCATCGTGCGGAGCGGCAACGTCGTCTACTACGGCGGCAACGCCGCGATCCCGATGGCGCTCGTGCACGCCCTGGCCGCCCGCCGCAGCAGCCTGGAGGGCGTCACACTGTGCCACGTGCTGCTGATCGGCGAAGACCCCCTCTCGGGCCCCGGCATGGAAGGCCACTTTCGCCACAACTCCCTGTTTGTGGGGTCCGCCGATCGCGTCGCGGTGAACGAGGGCCGCGCCGACTACGTGCCGGTGTTCTTGCACCAGATCCCACGCCTTTTTGAAGACGGCGTCGTGGACCTCGACGTGGCCATGGTGATGGCCTCGCCGCCCGATGCCCACGGCTACATGAGCCTGGGCGTGGAGACGCTGGCCTCGATGGCCGCCGTGCAGAACGCCCGGCACGTGATCGTGCAGGTCAACGCGTCGATGCCGCGCGTCCACGGCGACTGCTTCCTGCACGTGGATCGCGCCGATGCGCTCGTGGCCCACGATGCCCCCCTGCCCACCTTGCCTCGCCGGGCGCCGAGTGACGTGGAGCTCGCCATCGGCTCCCACATCGTGCCGCTCGTGCCGGCCGGCGCCACGCTGCAGCTCGGCATCGGCGGCGTGCCCGATGCGGTGCTCGCCAGCCTCCACGGCGACCTCGACCTCGGCCTGCACACCGAGATGCTCCCGGACGGCGCGATGGAGGCGATGCAGCGCGGGGTGATCACCTGCGCCCGCAAGACGCTGCACCCCGGGAAGGCCGTGATCACCTTCGCCTTGGGCTCGGAGAAGCTCTACGCCTTCCTCGACGACAACCCGGGCATCGAGGCCCGCCCTGTGGCCTACGTGAACGACCCCTTCGTGGCGAGCCAGAACGACCAGCTCGTGGCGATCAACGCGGCGCTGGAGGTCGATCTCACCGGCCAGGTCTGCTCCGACAGCATCGGCGCCCGCATCTACTCGGGCTTCGGCGGGCAGGTGGACTTCATCCGCGCCGCCGCCCGCTCGCGGGGCGGAAAGCCGGTGATCGCGCTGTCGTCCACGGCCTGCAACGGCACGGTCTCGCGCATCGTGCCCTTTCTCAAGCAGGGGGCGGGGGTGGTCACCACCCGAGCGGACGTGCACTGGGTGGTGACCGAGTTCGGTGCGCGCAACCTGTTCGGGCTCAACCTGCGTGAGCGCTGCGAGGCCCTCATCGGCCTCGCCCACCCCGACCACCGCGCCGATCTACGCACGCAGGCGCGGGCGCGGGGGCTCGTCGGTTGACACTCTCCGCGCGGGCGTTCTGCGCGACGCGGCCGTGCTGACGAGCCTACGGTGGCAACATCTCGCGCAGCAGCGTGCGCTCCTCTGAGGCCAGGCGGTGCAGCGCGGTCGCGTCGCCCTGCAGGTGATGCACACCCGCGCGGAGCATCCTCAGGCCCACCTCGAGCTGCGGGTGCTCGAAAGCCACGGCGGTCCACAAGTGGAGCCAGGGCTCCCCGTCTCGGTCCGGCATCTCCACCAGCACCTGCACGCTCCGCGCGAGCCCGACGCTCAGGGTCGCGAGCGCGTCAGCTGCGCTGAACGCGGCAACGAGCCTTGTGATCATCGCCCCCCACAGCGCGGGGTCGCGCCGGAGCAGATGGGGCACGAGACAGGCCGCCCAGGCGTGATCGCCCCCGGGTTCGGTGAGGAGGAGCGCAGCCGCGTCGGCCACCAGCTTCTCGGACTCGGCCCGCTCGGCCAGGCCCGCCAGCGTCATCGCGCGGCTGAACAGCGCGGTGACGCGGAGGGCCACGGGTACGGTAGGCTCCCACTGGTCCCGGCGCCGCACCAGCTCGGCGACCGCCGTGAGGTCGAGGTCGCCGGCGACGGGGTTGCGAATGTGTTCCAACCGAAGCCACAGTACAAGCGCGACAGCCCGGACCAACCTGGGCTCGCTGCGCTCCCCGAATCGGCAGACCACCGAGTCCGCGGTGCGAAGTGCTTCGACCGCCCTCCCAGTGTGCGCGAATAGGGCGAACTGCATCACCAGCGCACCAGCCACTGCCAGAACGAGGTGCGATTCGGTATGCTCGCCAAACCGCCGAACGATCTCCTCCGTGGTGCGAAGGGCTTCGTCCAGGCGGCGGGCCCTGGTGAGATTGGACGCCCGGCTGAGGAGTGCGTACGCGACCGCCTGTTCAAGCTCCAACTCGGTGCGCTCGCCGAGGCGTCGCACGACCTCATCCGTAACGAGCAGCGCTTCGTCGATGCGTCCGAGGCTGGCAAGGTGGTCGGCTTGGCCAATCTGTGCGAGCGCGACCGCGGCGAGGAGCATCGGGTCGTCACGCTCGCCGAAGCGGCGCACGACATCGTCGGCGGTCGCCAGCGCTTCGACTCCGCGCCCTGTGTCTGCGAGGCAGTCCGCCCTAGCGATCAAGGAGAGAGCGGCGTACGCGTCTAGGCCACGGGCCTTGCCCAACTGGGAGATGACCGTGTCGAGCGCGACGATGGCATCCTCCGGATGGCCTTCCTCCCGCAACCTCTCGGCCCATGCAAGTCCTGCAACTGCCTGGGTGGCTGCATCCTGCCCGCCGGCGTGTACGATAAAGTCTGCCGCCGCTTCGAGAGCTCGGCGAGGGTCACCGTCGGCCACGTACTTCCGCAGATCCGCGCGCGCCGCTTCTGCGACGACGTCACGCCCTTCGCGGCGCATCAGCGCAAGGGCCCCCTCCAGGTAGCCCCGCTCGTCGCTCGCCGCGGCCCCAAGCTGCGTCGTGAGATCCGACTCGGAGTACCACAACCGCAAAAACTCCAGGATGAGCTGCACGGGGGCACCGCGGTGCTTCTTCACCTCCAGCGTCAGGCGGAGCAGCGGCTCTCGCAGCTCGTAGAAGGACTCCCGCCCCATCGGGCTGGATTGGACGTACCCAAGCTCCGCGAGCTTGCGCAGCTGACCCGACACCGTCTGCGGCGTGATGAAGTTGGCGTTGGCGATGGTGTGGACCTGCACAGCCGACCGCTGCTCACACAGGTACTCCACCAGCTTGCGCTGCTGCGGCGACAGGTGGGCCATACGCGCCTGGTAGTAGGGCGTCAGGTCGTCGAGCGTCTGCAGCACGGGGCCCACCAGCTCGTCGAGGGTCTGGCGCGTGAGGAAGGCCGAGAAGATGATGTAGACCCGCGGATTCCCTGCCGCGAGGTGGTGGACCACCCGCACCCGCGATCGTCCTCTCGGCGTGGCCAGCAGGCTGGCGAGATCGGGCTGCGCCTCGTGCTCGGCCACCCTGGCGAGCAGCTCGATCGCGTCGTCCAGGCTGAACTCACGAAGGTGAACGGCACGGAAGAAGCCAAAGAACGGGCTGCTCCGATCGGTGACGCCGTCGAACAGGCTCTGCGAGGTGGCGAGCACCGTGAACACAGGGTGGTTCTGGAAGAGCGCGCGGAGGTGGTGCTGACCGTCGGTACCCAGCCCCTCGAAGATGGCGTCGAGGTTCTCGCAGATCAGCAGCAGTGTGCCGTTGCCGACCGTTTCGAGGACGACGCGCTCAGCTGCGTCCTGGGCCTCCTGGGCGTCGTCGAGCGCCACGATCCGCGCGTGCGCGCCCATCACCTCGGGCGTGGCGTTCGACTCCTCCAGCGCTCGCACCATCGCCAAGAGCAGGTCTAGGTAAGAGGCGATCCCCCAGGCGTCCTCACGCAGCCACGCGATCACCACACGTCCCGCCAGCTCCGGGTCGCTCACCACACGATGGTGGATGAGTGAGACGAGGTGGGTCTTGCCCATCCCGCGCGGGCCCGTGACCAAGACATAGTGCTTGCTCTTGGTGAGCACGCTCTGCCGAATGCCCTTCATGATCGCCGACGCTTCGGGCTCACGCTGCACGAACATGCGCTCAAGGGCTGGACCTGACAGCAAGCTCGGCGTGAACCGAGACAGCAGGGTGTCGCGCATCAGGCCCCCCGGTGGCGACGCCACCAGCGCTGGATGAGCGAGAAGCGGAAGGCGTACTTCAGGGTGTCCGGGTCTCTCCGAAGGTAGTGATCACGGGCCAGCAGGTCGAGCAGCTTGCGCAGCGGCTCATCATCGCCCTTCACGACCTCCTCGATGAAGGGGCTTTCGGCACGGAACTTTGTGGTCCGCACGCGCTGGGCAATCTCCGAGAACGACAGCGGCCCCTGGTCCAACCCGTCGAGGACAGCGAGCACCATCGGCACCTGATCCGGCTGGTAGTACAGATCGATGCGCGAGCGATAGTGCATCAGGTTCCAGGGGTCGTGTGCATCGACCAGCGCGTGGTGCACCGCACGCTCGACCTCACCCGGGGTTGCTTGCCATTGACGGCTGCGCAGGTCGGCGACAACGTGGTGGATGTAGTAGGGCACCCGGTCGACGAACTGGCACAGCAGGCGAGCTACGTCTTCGGGCTGTGCGCAGGTCAGCCGCTCGCCCGCGATCAGCTCAGTGGCGAGGGTGATGGCGAAGGGCTCATCGAGCTCGGCGACCTCGATGGTGCGCATGTCGTTGACGGGCGCGCTGTGGTGCCCGGCCTCGCGCATGCTGGTGAGCACGTGGTGCAGGCCGATAGAGCCCGAGTAGATCATCCTCAGGTTGCGGTGGGTCTGCCGCAGGCCGCGCAGGGTGTCGAGCACGTCCATCGCGTCGGTCTCGCCGGTGCTGCGGCAGATCTTGTCGAGCATGTAGGGAAGCTCGTCCCACGCAAACACGTAAATGACCTTCGGATGGGCTTCGACCACGCTGGCGATGGACGCTTGGAGCAGCTCCTTCCAGTGAGGGGCAAGCGCCGCGGGGAACTTGAGGATGCCGCCCAGCTCGGCACCGGCAACGTGCTGATACAACTTCCCGAGCCTCGACGTCGCCCAGGCTGTGGCGGGCAGCAGCGTCTGCACATCCTTCGCGACCGCCTCGGCGAACTCCAGCGGCGAGCGCACGCTCTCGACGTCGCGGAACAGGATCTTGAACCCTTCCGGCGGCGCGTGGCGCATCTTTTTGAGGACGGTGGTCTTCCCCATCCGACGCTCGGCGACCATCAACACGCTCTGCAGAGCGAGGGTGGACAGGATGGTGTCGACGAGCGCATCACGCCCGACGACCTCGTCAGGGGCGATCTCACCGCCGGCATTGGCGATTCGGGTGCGGGTCATATACGTCTCCGATAACGTACGTCATATTCAACGTACGTCGACTTTAACGTACGTGATGGCGGCCGGCAAGAGACACCCACTGGTGGGGGAAGGGCTCGCCCACCCCGACCACCGCGCCGAGCTGCGCACGCAGGCACGGGCGCGCGGTCTCGTCGGTTGAGCGCCTCCGCTCGGAGGATGACCGGCGAGCGGGTTCCCACGGGTGCGAGCTTCCGGTAGGCTGTGGCCTTGGAGTGCCCATGCCCACGACCCGCGTTGCCCTTTCCGTGCTGCTGGTCGCCTGCGCACCCGAGCCCGAGCCTCTGCCGACCGACCTCGCAGCACCCCCCATCCTGCTCGTCGGTGACGACCTCGTGCCCGGTCAGCCCGCCACGTTCGTGGTCACCGGTGCGCCGCCCTCCAGCATGGTGTGGCTCGCCGGCGTGCGCGGCCTGGGCGGAACCGGCCCCTGCCTCCCCCAAGACCCCTGCCTCGACCTCGGCCCGGGCTCGGTGCCCATCCTCAACCGGCGCGCCGACAACACGGGAACGGCCCGGCTCACGCTCACGGTGCCGACCAGCCTTCGGCCCGGCCAGCAGGTGACGCTGCAGGCGGCCGTGCTCGGCACGCCGTCCCCGTCCAATACGATCACCGAGCGGGTGCTGTCGGGCCTGCCGGGCCTCACCGATCGACCCGCCAACCCCAGCTGCCTCGCCCCGCCGCGCCCACCGTCGAGCGCGGCCGGTCAGCTCACCCGCGCGTTCGCTGGCGTGAGCCTCTCGGCCCCCACCCAGCTCGCTCAGCCCCCAGGCGACAGCTCCTGGTGGTACGCGATCGAGCTCGATGGGCGCGTGAAGCGCTTCCCGAACGTGAACAGCACCACCACCGTACAGACCGTGCTCGACATCAGCGGTCCCGTGGCCTCGGGCGGTGAGCTGGGCCTGCTGAGCCTCGCGTTTCACCCCGACTACG
>CAYNFK010000058.1:4223-28845 GCA_964396405.1 uncultured Enterobacteriaceae bacterium | reverse complement strand
GGTTCATCTCCAGCGTGAGCATCTCGGGCGGGTAGCCGGTCTTGTCGGCCACCACCTCAAAGAGCAGCGCCGACAGGTCGAGGCCCGCGGGCACCATCGCCGCAGGTGCGGCCGCTACAGGCTTCACCGAAGGCGCGGCCGCACCCGCAGCCGAGCCGCCCAGGTAGCCGACGATCTCGCCGAGCGTGCTCAGCTTGGCCATCTCACCGGCATCCACCTCGGGCAGGCCCGGGTTGCGCTCACGCACCGCCGAGAGGATCTCCACCCGCTTGATGCTGTCGACGCCGAGGTCCGACTCGAGGTTCATCTCCAGCGTGAGCATCTCGGGCGGGTAGCCGGTCTTGTCGGCCACCACTTCGAACAGCAGCGCGGAGAGGTCGAGGCCCGCAGGCACGGCCGCGACAGCAGGCGCGGGGCGCGGCGCAGAAGGCGGCGACTGGAGCACGGGGCTTGCGGCCGGAGGCGCAGCCCTCGGGGCCTGGGCCGGGACCTGAGCAGGCGCCGCGGCGTAGGTCGGAGCGGCGTACACCGGAGCGGGCGGGGGCGGCGCGGCGGCGGCGAACACCGGTGCCGGGCGCGGCGCTGCCGGCGTCATCGGCAGCGCCGGAACGCCCGTGAGGCCCGCGAGCGCCTGCTGGACGGTTCCCAGGTAGGCCTCGTGGCTGCGGGCCATCGCGTCTTGGTAGGCGGCGTGCGCCTCGGCGGTCTGGCGCTGGATCTCCTGGAACGCGTAGACCCACGAGCCGTCGGCGGGTCCCACGGCCGCTGCTGCTCCGGGTTCCGCACCAGGAGCCTCCACGAAACGCTGCACGATCTTCTCGACCACAACGACCTCCTGGGTCGGACGCGGGGGGTTGGGACCCGGGAGCGCCGCTGCGCCGCCAGGAGGGGGGTACGGCCGGCCGACATTCCAGCCGGCGATAGGGATGCTCATCTTGGGCGCAGGGCGCAGGGCGGGGTTGTCGGGCTGCTCGAAGCCTACCCACAGCGCGCCCACATCCACGGCAACGCCCGCAGCGAAGCACTCGCCGAGCGCCGTGAGCATCTGCACCACACCATCCTTGCCCTTGCGGTCGGTGGCGATGCTGCGGTGGGGGCGGTCGCCGAGGATGCGATCGACCAAGCCCGTGAGCACAGCCTGCGGTCCCACCTCCACGAACACGCGGTGGCCGGCAGCGTACATCGCCTCGATCACCTCCACGAAGCGAACCGGGGACGTGAGCTGCTCGGCGAGCTGGGCGCGGATCTTCGCTGGCTGGCTCGGGTAGGGCTGGGCCGTGGCGTCAGCGAACACCGGAAGCTCCGGCTTGCGCACCGGAATGTCGGCGAGTGCAGCCGCGAGGTCGGCCGATGCTCCGGCGACGATCGGGCTGTGAAACGCTGTGGCCACATCCAGGCGCGTGGCCGACACGCCGCGCTGGGTGAGTGCGGCCATCGCAGCCTCCACCGACTTCAGCGCGCCCGACAGCACGACCTGCTCGGGGTGGTTGTGGTTGGCCACCACGAGGTCACTGCTGGACTCCGTGAGGAAGGTGCGAACCGTCTCGATCGAACCTCGCACGGCGCACATCGCTCCCGGTGCCGAAGCTGCCGCTGCCATGGCCTCGCCGCGGGCGACAGCGGCCTGGAGCAGCCCGTCGAGCGTGAGGGAGCCGGCCGCATGGAGCGCCGTGAGCTCACCAAAGCTGTGACCCGCTACGGCCGCTGGCTGTACACCCGCCTGCTGGAGCAGCACGAGGGCGGCCGCCGAAGCCGCACCCAGACCGGGCTGGGCATGCTGCGTGAGCGTGAGGCGTGAGGCGTGAGCCTCACGGGTCGCGTCGTCGAGCGCGGGGATGGGAAACACCACCCGGTGCAGGGGCTGGTCCTTGCCGATGCCCAGCGTGGCTGAGCGGTCCCACACCTGCATCGCGGCCGGAAACGCCATCGTGAGGGCTGCCGACATGCCCGGGTACTGGCTCCCCTGCCCGGGAAACAGGAACGCGACGGTGCCCGCCTGCTCGCCCGTTCCGTAGGACGTGCCGTTGGGGAGCTGGAAGGCCACGCCGGGGGACTTCGTGAGGCGGGTCGCTGCGTCGGTGAGCGCCGACCGGGCGGCCGTCGCATCGGCCGCTACCACAGCGAGCCTGTGGCTTCCGGAAGGGCGCGCCGTGGCCCGGCTCCAGGCGGCGTAGGTGAAGGCGTCGATGGAGGTGAGCTCACCTGCCAGCGTGGACGCTTGGGTTGCGAGGCCTGCGGCTGTGTCGTCGGCGAGCACGAACAGCTCCGCCGCCAGCGTGCGCGCACGCAGCGAAGCACCCGCTCCGTGCCAGGCTTCCACGGCAATGTGGAAGTTTGATCCACCAAACCCGAAGCTCGACACGCCGGCACGACGGGGATGGTGCTCATCACGCACCCAGGGACGGGCCTCGGCGCTCAGGTAGAGCGGCGAGTCTTCGCCGAGCATCGCCGGGTTCGGCTTTCGCACCTTGATCGTGGGCGGAAGCACCCCGTGCTTGAGCGCCATCACGGCCTTGAACAGGCCGGCGGCGCCGGCTGCAGCCTTGGTGTGGCCGATCTGCGACTTCACCGACCCCACAGCGACCCACGGGCGATCGGTGCGCTTCGCTTCGCCAAAAGCGAGCTTCAGGCCGTTGAGCTCCGCGGCATCGCCCGCCTTCGTGCCGGTGCCGTGGCCCTCCACCAGCTCAACCGTCTCGGGGCCGTAGCCCGCACGATCGTAAGCGCGACGAATCGCGCGCGCCTGTCCTTCACTCACCGGTGCGTACACGCTCTTCGCGCGGCCGTCGGACGACGACCCGACGCCACGGATCACAGCGTGGATGCGGTCTCCATCGCGCAGGGCGTCGTCCAGGCGGCGCAGCGCGAACATCGCGAGGCCCTCGCCGAGCAGCGTGCCATCCCCTTCACCATCGAACGGACGGCACTCGCCCGAGGGCGACAGCGCGGGCGTCTTGCTGAAGCACATGTGCATGAAGATGCCGTTCATCGTGTCCACGCCGCCCGTGATCACGAGGTCGGACGAGCCCGCCCACAGCTCATGGACCGCCATCGAAAGCGCCGAGAACGTGGACGCACACGCGGCGTCGGTGACACAGTTCGTGCCGTGCAGATCGAGGCGGTTCGCGATGCGCCCGGCCACAACGTTGCCGAGCAGGCCGGGGAAGGTGGCCTCCGTCCAGGGCACATAGTGGGCCGCGATGCGCCGGCAGGCCTCCTCGACCTCACTCTCGGGCAGTCCGGTCTCCCGCAGCGCTTTGACCCACACCGGCCGCTGAAGGCGGCTCACCATGTCGCCGAGCAGCTCCTGCGCGCTGGTGACGCCCAAGATCACGCTCACGCGCTCCCGATCGAGGCCAGCGAGCTGCCCTTGCGTGGCATCTTCCAGCACCCGCTGCGCCACGATGAGCGCGAGCAGCTGCGCCGTGTCGGTGGACTCCATCAGGGACGGCGGGATGCCGAACGCCAGCGGATCGAAGGACACGGGGTCCAGGAACGCACCGCGCTTCGCGTAGGTCTTGTCGGGCGCTGTGGGATCGGGGTCGTGGTAGTCGGAGAGCAGCCAGTACTCGGGAGGGACGGGCCCCACGAGGTCGCGCCCGGCGAGGATGTCGCGCCAGAAGCCATTGCCGTTCTGCGAACCTGGGTAGATCGCGCTCATCCCCACGATGGCGATCGCCGGCGTCTCAGTAGCGTTCATCGTCAGCCTCAAAACGGAAATCAGGCGAGCGTGAGGGGGCGGGGCACATAACCGAACGCAGCGTCGGGCACGGGAACGCCAGCCGCACGGAGCTGCGCGGCCCGCTGCACCACGCAGGCCCCTTCCAGCAGGTTGAGTCCGACCTGGACGACCTCGCGGGCCTCGGGCTTCTCAAGGAACGTCCCTTCGGTCCACGTGTTGAACGCGCCCATCGCGGGCCCGCACCAGATCTGGTAGTCGAGCTTTCGCGAGGGCTCGCCCGTGATCGCCCAGCGGCTGGCGAGGCCCAGGTACCAGCGGAAACACAGCGCCATGCGGTGGTGTGGCTCACGCAGCGCGCGCTCCACCTCGCGCGGGTCGCGGCGGCTCCAGAAGGCCTCGGTCTCGGCCCAGACCTCGTCGATGCTGCGGCCGAGCAGCTTCGGCAGCTCTGCGGCCACCGCAGCAGGGAGCGCATCGAGATCCTTGTGGGAGCGGTAGATCTCGTAGAGACGGTGCCCGCGCTGCGCGAAGAGCGTGCCGCGCTTGAGCACCTGCACCTCGACGCCCAGCTCGAACATGTCGGCCGCCGGGGCCATCGTGACATCCGCCATGCCCGCCGCAGCGAGCTGGCCACGACCGATCGCTGAGAGGCCGGACTCCACACACGCCTGGTTGACCGATCCCGTGAGCACGTAGGCCGCGCCCATGCCGAACGCGCCCGCCACCGAGGTGGGTGTGCCCAGACCGCCGGCAGCGCCGACCCGCACCGGCCGATCGTAGCCCTGCTCCCGCACCACCCGGTCGCGCAGCGCCACGATGGTGGGAAAGAGCGCGCCCAGCGGTCGGTTGTCGGTGTGGCCGCCGGAGTCGGACTCGCAGGTTAGGTCTTCTGCCACAGGAAGGCGTCGTGCCAGGCGAGCTTCGTCGGCCGTGAGCCGTCCGTCGCGAACGAGCTTGTCGAGCATCTCGTCGGGTGGCGGCATGAGGAAGCGCAGCGCCACCTCGGCCCGGCTGATCTTCGCGATCACCGCGTTCGGACGCACGATCCGACCGCCCTCTTCCCGCACACCCTTGTAAGCGTAGGCCACGATCGAGGGCGAGAGCGCCATGAACGCCGAAGCCTCGACGCGGCGCACGCCACGCGAGATCAGCAGGTCGCTCACGGCCCGCTCGAGGTCGGGCTCCTGCGGCGCGTGGATCAGGTTGACGCCCCAAGGCGCTGCATCCCCTAGCTCGGCCTGGAGGCGGTCGACAGCCTGGGTGGTGCGCTCCAGCCCCAGTCCAGCCGCGCCAAAGAAGCCGAGCATGCCGGCCCGCCCCAGCGCCACCGCCATCTCCACGGTGTGGATGCCGTTGGCCATGGCGCCCGCCACATACGGGAAGCGCGTGCCGTGGACCTCACCAAACGACCGGTCGCCGAGCCACTCGGGGTACATCGGCGGCAGCGTGGCGATCCACGCGAGGCCGTCGGTGCCACCGGGCGTGGCCGTGCCGCCAAACACTGCGCCGACCTGCGCCGTGCCGCGATCCGCCACCACATGCACCGGCTCACGGAAGCGCCGCGCGGCCTCCACGACACCGCCCGCGCTGAGCACGGCCCCCGCGCGATCCGGCCGCCAAGCGCCCTGTGCGGCGAGTGGTGCACGTCCCATGATGACCTTCTCCACAGCGGGCCCCGGCCTTATCGTCCGCGGACACCCACGCTCCGTCAGGCTTCAGTCACGACATCACGCACAGGTGTTACAGCTTATGCCTCCCCAGGGCCTTATCCGGCCCCACCTCCCCCTTCGGAGCCCCCCATGTCGATCGTGCGCGCTAGCTGGATCCGCCCCGTCACCCTGGTGCTCTTGCTGCCGGTCCTCGGAGCCTCCAAGTGCAAGCGCGAGAAGGAAGGCGGGGAGGATGATCTCCTCGGCACCGATGGCACCCGGCCGCAGTCGGTGAGCCAGTCCCTCACCGTGGTCAGCGTCTCGCCATCCACCGTCCCCGCGGCCGTCTCCAACATCATCGAGGTGCTGGGATCGGGTTTCCAGGCCGGTGCCCGCGTCTACGTCGGGTCCACGCAGGCCGAGCGCGCCACCGTGGTCGGTTCCACGCGCATCGAGGCCAAGGTGCCCGGCCTGGCGCTCGGCACCTACGATGTGGAGGTCGAGAACCCCGATGGCGTCACGTCGGTGCTCCGCGCCGCGATTCGGGTGGGCGATGACCCCTCGGCCGACTGCAGCACGCTCACGCTCTACTTCGACCTCGACAGCAACACGCTGCGCGGCGACGCGGTCAGCCTGCTCACGAGCAAGCTCCCGTGCCTCTCCGGTGCAAACGGCACCATCCTCATCGAAGGTCACGCCGATGAGCGTGGCACCATCGATTACAACCTCGCGCTCGGCCAGCGCCGCGCCGACGCTGTGGAGAGCTGGCTCACGGCGCGCAGCCTCGCATCCAGCCGCCTGCGCACGGTCTCGTTCGGGGAAGAGCGTCCGATCGACCCGTCGAAGAACGACTCCGCCTACGCGCGGAATCGCCGCGTCGAGATCAAGCTCGGGCGCTGATCTCACGTTCGCGGGGTGCAGCAGCACGGGGCACGCGCGCGGGAGGGCCTGGGGGGTTACACCCCGCCCCCTTTCCCGGAGGCGCTCGTGTCGCTCGTTCCCGTCCATGGCGGTCTGTCCGCTCCTGTTGACCGCCACCTGAAGCTCACGCAGAAGAAGGCGCTCCTCGCCGAGTCGGCGGGCTGGCCCACGATTCGCCTCACGGAGGCCGATCTCGCCACGATGCTCCGCATCGCAGATGGCACGCTCTCCCCGCTCACCGGCCCGATGACGAAGGCGGTCTACGACCTCGTGCTCGCCGAGAAGCGGATCGCGTCTGGCGGCAAGTCCTACGCGTGGACCATCCCGATGACGCAGCCCGTCACCGATGCCGAGGCTGCAGCGCTCAAGGCCGGTGGCAAGGCCGCCCTGCTCGACCCCGCGGGCGCGCTCGTGGGCTTCCTGGAGGTCGCCGAGGTCTACGGCTGGGACAAGGAGCTGTGGATCCGCTCGGTCTACGGCACCGACCGCCAGGACCATCCCGGTGCCCGCATCGCGCTCGACGACGCCCGCACCCAGCTCGTCGGTGGCAACATCTGGATGCTCCCTGTGGGCTCCAACCCGGCGTTCAGTGCCTACGTGTTCTCGCCCATGCAGACGCGCGCCCTCATCGCCAGCCGCAAGTACGAGCGCGCCCTGGCCTTCCAGACCCGCAACCCGCTGCACCGCGCCCACGAGTACGCCCTGGTGTACGGCGCGGAGCAGCTCACGAAGGACGGCACCTACACGGGCGTCATCCTGAATCCGCTGGTGGGTCAGCTCAAGGGCGACGATGTGGACGCCGCCACCCGCATGCGCTGCTACAGCGAGCTCCAGCAGAAGCGCCTGCTCGGCGTGGGCGACAGTGACGACGCCGTGTGGAGCGCCGCCGGCTACGACATCAACGACGTGTTCCACCTCGTCGGCCTCGACATGCGCATGTTCTACGGCGGCCCCTCCGAGGCCGTGATGCACGCCATCTACCGCCAGAACCACGGCTTCTCGCACATCGTGATCGGCCGCAAGCACGCCGATGCGCCCTACTTCGATGGCACGCCCATCTGGGGCGACTTCGATGCGCAGGAGATCTTCGACGCGCTCGGCGGCGAGCTGCACACCAAGCCCGTGAAGGTCGGCTTCGCCGCGTACTACGAGTCGATGGGCCGCGTGGACCTCATGGAGAACCACCCCGGCGAGAAGCCGTTCGGCATCTCCGGCACGAAGGTGCGCGAGATCCTCGTCTCCGGTGAGCGCCCCGACGACCGCATCATCCGGCCCCAGGTCTCCGACATCCTCATCCAGGTGTACCGCGAGCGTCAGGCGACCGAGGGGTGAGCTCTCCGCCCGTCGGCGATGGGTCTGCGCAAGGGTGGCGTCTGCTCGATGCCTCCTTGTACGCAGGCCCGGTCGTGCGGGCGCGGGTCTTTGACCTCGACCTCGGCGCGCGCCGTCGGCATGCGCCCGATGGGGCCCGGCTCACGTCCTTCGTGGAGTGCTGGGCCCTCATCGACACCGGCGCCACCCACTCGGCGATCGATCCCGAGCATGTGGCGGCTCCGATGGCCCTCACCACCTACGACACGCGTCGGATGGTGCTGCCCAACCGCGCCCTGGCCGAGACCAGCGTGCACGAGGTTGGCGTGAGCTTCCCCGACTTCGTGCTGGAGCGCCGCACGGTGCGGGTGAGCAGCATGAGGCTGCCCGGCCCCTTCTGGATGCTGGTGGGCATGGACCTGCTCGACGGCACGCGCCTGGAGCTGGACGTGCGAGGACGGGAGCGCTGGATCCGGTGGACGCCTGCCGCGGGTCCGGATCCTACGGTGCCGCTGGCTCGGTAGGGGCTTCGCTCGGTGGCTCGGACGGCTCCGAGGCGGTGGGGCCGTCGGAGCTGAACATGTCGAAGGTGGTGAGCCAGCGACCATCCTCACCCCGGCGCTTCACCACCAGCGCCTTGCCGCGATCCTCGAAGGCCGGCGCATCGGGCGGGTTCATCACGAGGTGGTAGCGCGTGTGGAGCGTGGCGTGGTCGCCCGAGCCCTGCACCGACACCGTCTCGGTCTCCCAGACGGACGCGGGCGGGAAGCTCGCGAAGTACGCGATGATCGCCTCTCGGCCCGTGATCGCCTGCCCCTGCTCCGGCATCACCAGGGCGTCGGGCGCGTAGTAGGCATCGACGAAGGCCGCCCAGTCGGGGTTGGCGACCTTGGCGAGCGCCTCCGCCCGATCGTGCTGGGCCAGCAGCTCCTTGAGCGTGGGCTCATCGAGCCCTGGCGGCGGACAGACCTCGCACGGCGGCGGCGGAGGAGGAGGCGCAGCCGCACAACCGAGCACGCCCAAGCTGACGACCAGTGCCCACCGAGTGCCACGCATGGGAGCCTCCAGGATCAGAGCGTGCCGAGGAACGAGGTCTGCCGGTCGAGGCGCGTGTGACCCGAGTAGGTCGAGCAGTCGTCATCGCCCACGAACGAGTTGATGCCCGCGAGGTAGGCTTTCGAGTTCTTGAGCACGAACATCGGACCGCCGCTGTCGCCGAAGCAGACGCTCGACGACGAGCCGTCGGTGTAGACGACGCCCGGGGTGATGCTCACATCGGCGATCGCGACGAACGCCCGCTCCCGCACACCCGATCCACCGTACTCGTCGGTGCCAAAACCCATCACCATCGCGTCGGCCCCTACGTCGTTGGTGTTGAGCGCCAGGGTGGACGGCAGCGGCGGGAAATTGGTGATCTTCTGCGTGACGTCGCGGGAGAGGTGGAAGGCGGCCACATCGTTGGCCAGCGTGCGGGAGTTCCAGTTCGGGTGCACGTCGATGTCGGACACGAAGTACGTGCGGTCGGTGGGGTAGACCGGCACCGACCGAGAGACGTGAACCGCCACCTGGCCCGACGTCACGAAGTCGGCGCAGTGGGCGGCCGTGAGGACCAGATCGGGCCGAATGAGCACGCCGGTGCAGTAGGGCTGGGTGATGCGCGCGCCATCGCGGTACACCAGCGCTACCGCGCTCGTGGTGTAGTACTCCTTCCCCAGCACGCCGTTGATGATCAGGCTCTCGTCAGCCTCGGCTTCCGCCGCCTCGAACCCAGGGGCGCAGGCTGCCGCAGCCAGAACAGCGAAGAACGGAGCACGCATGGGGGCCTCCACGACGGAGCACTACGGTCCGTTCGGGCCACGCTTTAGCCCGATCCCCTTCCACCTGCATCGGCGGGCACCGGGTAGGGGTCGACGAGGGTCCCCCCGGACGCTAGGCCCGCGGCCCGTTCCTTTCGCCTGGGTGTGTCATGTCCGTTGGTTCGGTTCGCAGCTTCATCAACCACCACTACCGCCACTTCAACGCCGCCGTGATCCCCGAGGCCGCACGCTGCTGGGAGGAGCACAAGCTCAAGGACGGCAAGGTGCTCGTCACCCTCGCCGGCGCGATGTCCACCGCCGAGCTGGGCCTGAGCCTCGCTGAGCTCATCCGTAAGGGCTTCGTCGACATCATCTCCTGCACCGGCGCGAACCTGGAGGAGGACGTGTTCAACCTCGTGGCGCACGACCACTACGTGCGTGTGCCACGCTACCGCGACCTCTCGCGCGAGCAGGAGGCCGAGCTGCGGTCCCGCGGCATGAACCGCGTCACCGACACCTGCATCCCCGAAGAAGAGGCGATGCGCGTGCTCGAGCACCACATGGTCAAGCTGTGGAAGGACAACGGGGAGGCCGGCGTGCGCTGGTTCCCGCACGAGTACTTCTACGAGCTGCTCCGCTCCGGCGTGCTCACCGAGAACTACCAGATTGACCCCAAGGACTCCTGGCTGTTCGCGGCGATGGAGCGCGGCCTCCCGATCATCGTTCCCGGCTGGGAAGACAGCACGCTCGGCAACATCTTCGTGGCGAACAAGAAGCTGGGCAACATCCCCACCTTGGGCTGCGTGAAGCCCGGCTTCGAGTACATGGACTTCCTCATCGACTGGTACCGCGACAACAGCGGCGGTGCGGGCGTGGGCTTCTTCCAGATCGGCGGCGGCATCGCCGGTGACTTCCCGATCTGCGTGGTGCCCTTGATCCACCAGGACATGCAGGACATGGTGCCGTATTGGGCATGGTTCACCCAGATCTCCGACAGCACCACCTCCTACGGCAGCTACTCGGGCGCCGTTCCCAACGAGAAGATCACCTGGGGCAAGCTCGACGTGGACAGCCCGTCCTACATCATCGAGTCCGACGCCACGATCGTGGCGCCGCTGATCTTCGCCTGGCTGCTCGGGTGGTGAGCTCGATGCCGCTTCGGGTGCTCGGGCTGCTGGTCGCGGTGGCCTGTGCCCCGAAGTCGGCGCCCGTGGCAGCCCCCGAGGCGGATCGCGCAACGCTCACCGATGCGCGACCGGACGAACCCGTGGTGGCCACGCCGCCTGCCCCGTACACGGCCGACGCCATCCGAGCGGCGTTTCCCTCCGGCACGTCCGTGGTGATCGCGATGACCGGGACGAGCGGGAGTGTGGTCCACGAACACTGGACCTTCCTCGATGCCACCGACACCTCGGTGCGCATCGCGTCGATCGTGCGCACCCCCACGGGTGAGCTGGTGGAAGACCAGGGCTCCCACACCTCCACCTGGGACGAGCTGGCGGCGCACGCGATCTTCCCGCCTTCCGACGTACCCACCCGCACACGCGACGTGGTGGAGGGTGCGCTCGGTCGTTTCGAGGCCTGGCGCTACGATGTGCGACGCGACGTGCCGAACGAGCCGGTGCAGCAGCTCGCGTTCTGGTTCGCCGACACCCTGCCGGGTCCTCCGGTGCGCATGGTGGCGAAGGTGGAGGGACAGGTGGTGCACTCGTTTGAGCAGATCGCGCGCAGCGTCCCGGCGGTCCCGTGAGCCACGATCACCACGGTCCGCACGACCACCCCCACGATCACGCCCACCCCCCGGGCCACGGTGACCACCACCACGGGCACCACCACCACGGCGGGCAGGTCGCGCTCAGCACGGCGCTGGCGCTCAATGGCAGCTTCCTGGTCCTCGAGTCCGCCGTCGGCTGGTGGACCGGCTCGCTCGCCCTGCTCTCGGACGCCGCCCACATGCTCGGCGACGTGGCGGCCCTGGTGCTGGCCCTGGTGGCGACGCGCCTGGCGCAGCGGGCCGCTTCCAGTCGCATGACCTACGGCCTGCGCCGTGCCGAGGTGCTGGGGGCCTTCCTCAACGGCCTCGCCCTCTTGATCATCGTGGCAGGCATCCTCGTGGAAGCGGCGCATCGGCTCTCGTCGCCGGGCCCTCAGGTCGACGGGTGGCCCGTGCTGTGGGTGGGGCTGGCGGGCCTCGGCATCAACCTCGGCAGCGCCGTCGCCCTGTTTCGGGTGAGCGACGGTGATCTCAACGTGCAGGGCGCGCTGTGGCACATGATCGCCGATGCGCTGGGCTCGGTGGGCGCGATCGTCGCGGCGGTGGCCCTGATGGCTGGCTACCCGGCGGCCGATCCCCTGGTGTCGCTGTTGGTGGCGGTGCTGGCAGGCTGGGGCGGCTGGCGCGTGCTGCGCGCATCCGGTCGGGTGCTGCTGGAGCTGCCTCCCCAGGGCTTCGATGTGGGTGCCCTCGGACGCACGCTCACCGAGGTCGACGGCGTGAGCGGCCTGCACGACCTGCACGTGTGGACGCTCGATGGTCAGACCGCCATCGTCACCGCCCACCTCACCACGGATCGCGCGAGCGAGGCCGCCGCGATCACGGCCGCCGCGCTGAACGTGGTGCGGGAGCGGCATGGTGTGTCGCACGCCACGCTGCAGATCGAGGCCGGCGAGCATCGGCCCTGTCCGTCGGGCGACTGCTAGCGCGTCGTCAGCGTGCTCAGCGCGTTGCGCAGCGCGTCCGGCATCGGCGACGACACCATCCCGCCGGCGCCCGACCGCGCAAACACCGCCACCGTGCGGCCTGTCGCGTGCTCCACGCCGCTCGCTACGCCACGAAACACGAAGGCCCAGGTGATCGATCGATCCCCGAGGCGCTCCAGCCGCACCTCGACGTCGACCACGTCTTCGAAGCGCAGCGGCGCCTTGTAGTCGGCCTCGGCGTGGACCCGTGGGAACAGCCAGTCACCGTCGGCGTCGCCGGCACCGTGCACGGTCATCCCCAGCGCGCGCAGGCAGGCGTGCTCGGCGTCCTCCATCCACACGTAGTAGCGCGAGAAGTGCAGGATCCCGGCGGCGTCGGTCTCCGAGAACGCCACAGCACGACGCAGCACGAACGACGGGTGAGACACGGGCACCTCGGGAGCCGCCCGACCTAGCCGAACGGCCCGGAGAAACGCAAACGACCCGCAAGGAAGCGTCACCCGGCCTACACCTCCGCAGGATCCCGCCGTACTAGGGCGCGCGGAGGTGCCATGCTGGTCCTGCTCTCGGCGCTCGCGCTCGCGGGCTACGGCGACGCGCGCAACGGTCGGCCCAACCTCGCCGAGCGGCAGGTCCACCTGTGGACGAACGCGGTGCGCGTGGATCCTTCGGCCTTCCAGGAGGCGTACACCGAGCGGTCCAACGGGCCGTCCTGCTGGGAGGACTTCACCCGCAGCGAGCGCATGCCCAAGTCCCCGCTGGCGGGTCACAGCGGACTCTACGAAGCGGCCCGCGTCCACAGCGTCGACATGCAGCGCACCGAAGCGAAGACCCAGGGCGCACCCGGCAGCGCCCTCTCGCACGACAGCAGCGACGGCACGACCGCCGACGTGCGCATCGCCCGCTACTTCACCGGCTACGCGTACGGCGAGAACGTCGCCTGGGGCTACCCCGACGCCTGGGATGTGGTGCGCGGCTGGATGTGCTCGCCCCAGCACCGCAGCAACATCATGGAGGCCGAGTTCACGGCCTTTGGTGCCGGGGAGGCCCAGCCCTACTGGACGCAAGACTTTGGCGCCGGCCCCACGCCGCGCGTGCTCAACATCGGGGCCCACGAGCTCAACAGCTCCGGCGATCGGGTCACCTTCTACGTCGACGTGGCCGAAGCCGCCGACCGGGTGAGCGTGCTGATCGACGGACGCCCCTTCGACCTGCGCCCCTGGGTGGGGGCCGACGACGCCGGCGTGCGACGGCTCACGGTCGAGGTGCGCGACGAGGGCTGCCACGTCTACTGGTTCGAAGCCGAGCAGGCGGGCGTGGTGAGCACCTGGCCCGAAGACGGGGCGTTTGGTTTTGGTGCCTGCACCTACGACCAAGAAGGCGCGGGGTGGTTCGCCAACCGTGACGAGGCCACGGCGGGCGTCGACGAGCCGCTCGAAGGCGGCTGCAGCACGGTCCCATCCCGCTGGGGCTTCGGCCTCCTCGGACTGCTGGCCCTGCGCCGTCGGAGCGCGCGGGCCTGATCAGCCGAAGCGCTTCTTGAGCCAGCGGGCGCGCAGCACGGCCGTGATGTCTTCGCTCTTCTTCAGGTTGTCGACGACGCCCTGCTCGATCTTGCGGCCGAACATCGGGATCGGCACCTCCACATCGCCCTCGATGATGCGCTCGCAGCCGGTGGGCGTGGCCCGCACGACCACGGTGCCGAGCGCCTTCACCTTGTCCTTGTAGAGCGGCGGAATCACCTTCCAGTTGAGCTGCTGGGTGGTGAGGTCCATGCGCACCTCCTGGTCCCAGGTGAGCTTGTCCATGCCCAGCACGGTGCGGACCGCGCCCGGAAGCTCCACGTTGCTGTGGTAGCGCTGCTTGAGCGTGCGGATGTTGCCCTCGGTGGTGTCGCCCAGGGGCTCACGGCGGATCGGGCTGTGGGCGGTGAGCTCGGCGTCGAACTCGGGGTCCCAGTAGGAGATCCAGAACTGCTCAGGCGTGCACTCGAAGGCGTGGACGATGTGGAGCTTCACAGCAACCTCTCCGGGGGTGAGGGCCCATCAAGGCCCAGGTGGCGGGGTTCTATGCGATCCGCGCGCCCGATCCAGCGCGATTCGTCGTGCGACCCTCGCATGCGGCACGCTATGCTGCGTGCCTAGCTCCGGAGTCCCGGCATGAACCGCATTCTCGTCCTCAGCCTGCTCGCCGTCGGCGCATGCGGCGGGGCCGGTCCCGTGATCGACGCGAGGAAGGGCGATCTCGTCATCGCCAACGCGCCGATCGACGACATCGGCACCTACCCGGTCGGCCTCCCCTCGTTCATCAAGGTCCGGCTCAGCGCGCTTCGCGCTTCGGTTCCGGTCACCGCCGCCGACGTCGAGAACCCTGATGGCGCCGAGAAGGTGTTCTTCACCATCTCCGAGTTCCTCGACATTGTGCCCGATGCCGAGCTGCCCGAGGGCTTCACGGCCGTCACGGGAACGGTGAACGTGCCCGTCAACGGCGAGATCGACTACCCCCTGGTCTACTGGCCCCAGGCCATCGGCTACGATCGCGCCAGCATCGGGTTCACGTTCGCGGGCATCGAAGACGTTCGCCCCAAGAAGACCGAGCTCCGCGCCCGCGCCGCCCTCCCGGCCGCCTCGATCTACCCCACGCTCGTCGACTGCGGGTACGTGCCCGTGGGTCAGACGCGCAAGGTCGACATCACGGTGGAGAACCGCTCGGCCCTGCCGCTCGTGATGAGCTGGCGCATCGATGGCACCCTGTTCTCCAGCCTGGAGCCCAACCCGTTCTCAGTGCCCGCAGAGTCCGCGCCGTACGCGTTCACGGTCGACTGTACGCCGTTGAATGAGCTGCCCGCTACCAGCGCCGTCCGCTTCTCGATCGGCGATGTGGGCGCGGCCGTGGTCACCCTCCGGATGAACGACTGCGAGAACGGCGTGCCCGCCGCCTACGACAAGGACGAAGACGGCTACTCCACCTGCGGTGGCGACTGCGACGATGAGAACGCGCAGGTCAACCCCTCGAAGACCGAGGTCCCCGACGGCGCCGACAATGACTGCAACGGCAAGGTCGACGACACCACCCGCGGCTACGACGACGACGGCGACGGCTTCTGCGAGCACCCCACCGCGTGCAGCACGTCCGGTGTGTTCCCCGGCGACTGCAACGACGGCGACGAGCGCATGAACCCCGACGAGGTGGAGGACTGCCCAGGCCCTTCGGCCGCCTGCACCGACGGCATCGACAACGACTGCGACGGCAGCGTGGACGGTGGCAGCGATGATGGCGACGGCGACGGCTACTCCACGTTCGCGGGCGACTGCGACGACACCAACGCCTCGATCTACCCGTTCGCGCCCGAGCTCCCGAACACCGTAGACGACAACTGCAACAGCGTCTCCGACGAGGGCACCCGCCTCTTCGACGACGACGGCGACGGCTACTGCGAAGGCATCGTCGGCACCACGGGCTGCACCGTCGGCTTGGGTACGGGCGACTGCGACGACCGCGCGAGCACCACCGGCGGCACCAACCCCGGCGCAGCCGCTTGGCCCGACGCCACGGGTGCCAACGAGCTCCCCGATCGCATCGACAACGACTGCGATGGCAAGGTCGACGAAGGCACCCGCTACGACGACATCGACAAGGACGGCTACACCGAGGCTGCCGGCGACTGCGCGCCCGACAACGCCGCTGTCGGTCCCCACAAGCTCGAGATCGGCAACAACGGCATCGACGACGACTGCGACGGGGCCACCCCGGTCACCGGGCCTCGCTAGAAGCGCGCATCCGTCCCAGGTCGGCTAGAAGGGCCGGCCTGGAGACGACCATGGATGTGCTCGACGAGCTGAACGCGCGCGGCTTCTTCAAGCAGTGCTCGGACGAGGCCGCGCTCCGCGAGGCCCTCGCCGCAGGTCCCGTCACCTTCTACGCCGGCTTCGACCCCACAGCGTCGTCCCTGCACGTGGGCTCGCTGCTGCCTGCGTTCATGATGGCGCACCTGCAGCGCGCTGGAAACCGGGCCCTCGTGGTGGTGGGCGGCGGCACAGGCATGGTGGGCGACCCCTCGGGCAAGACCGAGGCGCGCCAGCTCCTCGACGCCGAAGCCGTGGCCTTCAACACCCGCGCGATCGCTTCGCAGCTCGGCCGGTTCATCGACCTGTCGGATCCCAGCCGCGGCACCGTGCTCGACAACGCTGCGTGGCTGCTCGACCTCAACTACGTCACCTTCCTGCGCGACATCGGCTCGCTGTTCTCCGTAAACCGCATGCTGGCGGCGGAAGGCTACAGGCAGCGGCTGGAGCGCGGCCTCTCGTTCATCGAGTTCAACTACCAGATCCTGCAGGCCTACGACTTCCTGGTGCTCTACGAGCAGGAGGGATGTCGACTCCAGCTCGGTGGCGATGATCAGTGGGGCAACATCCTGGCGGGCGTCGACCTCGTACGCCGCAAGCACGCGGCCCAGGCGTTCGCGCTCACGCTGCCGCTGCTCACCACCGCCACGGGGCAGAAGATGGGCAAGACCCACACCGGCGCCGTGTGGCTGGATGCCGACCGCACCTCACCGTTCGACTTCTACCAGTACTGGCTCAACACCGACGACCGCGATGTGGGCCGCTTCCTGCGCCTGTTCACCTTCCTGCCGCTCGACCAGATCGCCGTCCTGGAGGTGCTCACGGGAGCGGATGTGCGCCGGGCCAAGGCAACGCTCGCCCATGAGGTCACGCGGCTGGTGCACGGCGTGGAGGCCGCGGATGCGGCGCAGCAGGGCGCGGCCGCGATGGTCGCTGGGGCCGCTGTGGACGACCTCCCTACCCATGCTGTGGCCACCGACGTGCTCGCCGCCGGCGTGCCGCTCGTGGTCCTGCTGCGGGATGCGGGCCTGGCCAAGTCGTCCTCCGAGGCGCGGCGGCTGGTGCAGCAAGGCGGCGTGAAGGTCGGCACCGAAGGCATCACCGACGTCGACCATCGTGTGCTCGACGCGCAGATCGGAGAGGATGGCATCGTGCTCCGGGTGGGCAAGCGCCACGCGGTGCGGATCGTGCGCGCATAAGGCGCGTCTACGTGGGTTTTTGACGCACGCCGACACGATCCCGTCGTCGCTTCGTGTCGCGGTTGAGATAGAATGCGCGGCCAGACCCTTTGGAGGCGCCCGTGTTGCGATCGATCGTGTGGTTCGTTCCCCTCGCGTTGGTCGCCTGCGGTCCGGATCTCGAGTCCGATGAGGATGCCGATGGCCTCACGCTCGGCGCGGAGAACGACCTCGGCACCGATCCGATGAAGCCCGACTCCGATCTCGACGGACTGGATGATGGCGAAGAGGTCGAGCTCGGCACCGATCCCACGAAGAACTCCTACGAGGTTCCTTACGAGGGTCCGTGGCCCCGTCAGGCCGTCGAGATCAAGGATGCTGTGGAAGCCGATGGCAAGCCGGGTGCTGGGGTCCAGGTCGGCAAGCGCTTCCCTCGCCTCAAGGTGCAGAACCAGTTCGGCGAACAGTTCGACCTCTACGATCTGGCACGTCAGGGCAAACCCATCGTGGTCGATGTGTCGGCCGAGTGGTGCCCGCCCTGCCAGGCGATGTCGGGCTACCTCGCCGGGGATGCCGACTACACCGCCGCCTTGGGTCTGGATCCCGCTCTGAAGAACCAGATCGCGAAGGGCAACCTCTACTGGGTCACCGTGCTCTCCGAGAACAACGCCCAGACGGCACCGACGTTCGACGTCATCGAGCGGTGGGACGAGACCTTCCCGAACGAAAACGTCCCCCTGCTGATGGACAAGAAGCAGTTGCTCCTCGACTACGTGATCGTCTCCACCAACGCGTGGCCCACGTTCGTGCGCCTCGATGACGACATGATCACCCGTCAGATTGGCTCGGGCGTCGATGTGGAGCTGATCGCCAAGGCCGTGTCCCTCGCCCAGAAGGGTGACGAGGCCGAGGCGGAGTAAGCCCGCACCGCGTCGCCACGCAGCAACGCCCGCCGCTCCGGTCAGGAACGGCGGGCGTTCTTGTGTGCGCCCGAGCTTGGCTCAGGCGCGGACGATCAGGACGCCAAGCTCTCGAGCCGCTTCACCAGCGCCCGGTGCTCGTCCTTCATGTTGGCAGCCTCGGTGACCGAGATTGCCTCTGTGAGGAAGGTGCGCGCGGCGGCGGCATCGCCCGCCCGGGCGTTGATCGCCGAGAGCGCATCCAGCGTGGTGACGAGCTTGCGCGCATCCCCCGCCGAGCGCAGCAGCGGCAGCGCCTTCTCCAGGTGGACCTTGGCGGCATCGGCCTTGCCGGACTGCAGCGTGGCGAGACCCAGGTGGTAGACGACCTCGCGGTAGAGCCCGGTGGTGGCCTGGCCCGCGAGCTTCTGCTCGGCCTGCTGGAAGAACGGAACGGCTTCGCTGCCCTTGTTCTGCGCCAGGTGGAAGAAGCCCACATGGTAGAGGTCGGACGCGATCATGCCCTCGTTCTTGAGCTGGGTGCTGATCTGCAGGTTGCGCTGCGCCAGCTCCAGGGCCTTCACGAAGTCGCGGCGGCTGCCTTCGATCTGGATCAGCAGCTCGGCGGCCTGACGCTCACGACCCACCTGCCCGATCTGGCGGGTGGCCATGAGCACGCGGCCCAGCACATCGGCGGCTTCGTCCAGCTTCGAGCTGGCGGCCAGCGCCTCGCCCATCGCCAGACCCGCATCGAGCGCGATCGCGCCGAGACCGGTGTTGCCGGCGATCTCGTTGGCGCGCTTGAAGTGCTCGATCGCCTCGCCGACCTTCTTGGTGCGACGGGCCACTGAGCCGCGCACCATCTCGGCGTGCGCCGCGATCTGCGGAGGCACCACGCGCTGACCGGCCTCGTTCTCGACCGAGCTCGCCGCCAGCGCGGCTTCGGCCTGCTTCACGGCCTCTTCGTGCTTTCCATCCTGCAGCTCGATCGCAGCGAGGTGGGCGTGGACCTCAGCCTGACGCTGCTTGGCCCCGGTGCCCTCGAACACCACGAGCGCGTCGCGGGCGCGATCACGGGCGCGGAACAGGTCCTGGCGCCGAAGGTCGAGCTTGCTGCCGTTGAGCAGCAGCCAGCCCTGCATGTCGCGGTCGCCCTTAGCGGTGGCCCACTCGGTGACCTCGCCATGGATGCGCTCCGCCGACTGGAGCGAGCCGCCCGCCGCGAGGTGATCGAGGAGGGTGAAGTAGATGGTGCGCTGCAGGGGCTCCTGCCACGCCACATCATCGAACCAGCGCAGGATCTCGTACGCGAGACCCCAGGCGTTCGCATCGTCCTGCGTGAGCGCCATCGCGCGCATCGCTTCGGCACGCCGCGGGGCACCGTGCTCGCCGTAGAGCCGGCCCGCGCGCTGCACGTAGGTGAGTCCACGGGGCGCGAGGTAGCGCTCCATGAACACCGCCACCCGACGGCCGATCTCGTGGCCCTCGTCGGTGTTGTTGCGCTCGAGGACCGCCTCGCGCCACGCCGCGCGCTGGAACTGGTAGACCCAGCTGCCCATCGACTCCTGGAACTGGACCTCCTTGAACAGGTCGCCCATCGCGTCGAGAAGGTCGTCGACCGACTGCTTCTCGAAGCCGCCCATCTCGGCGACGAGGGCCGAAGGGAACGAGGTGCCGAGGAGAGCCGCGAAGTACGCCACGCGCTCGGCATCCGCCGCGCCCGCGTGGGCCCGACCCGGCTCCGGCTCGCCGGCCGGGGGCGCATCCAGCTCGTCGTCATCCACCGCCATCGGCGCGAGGCTGGCCAGCGTGAGCTCGCCCATCGGCTCACCCAGGCGACCCGCATCCTTGAGCGCCTCGATGAGGTCGGCGATCAGCGCCGGACGACCCTGACCCAGACGCGCGAGCGACGCGGCATCGCCAGAGAGGCCCTTGCTGGTGAGGTAAGCGCCCACCTCGGCCTCGGCCCACGGCGCGATCACGAGCGCCGGGAAGGCCTCGCTCTTGCGCGTGTAGAGGTCGAGCAGCGGCGCGGGGTGGGTGCTGGAGCGCACCTCGCCCTCGGGCTCGTCGTGCAGGATGACGAGCAGCTTGCCGTCGGTGCCGGCTTCGTGCTGAAGCGCTTCGAGCACCTGGGGGAGCAGCAGCGTGGGCGCGTTGTAAGGCTGCTGGAGCTCGAGCACGATCGGGATGCGTCGGCTGATCGCGTGCACGATCTCCACGAGCGCGATGGCCGGGTTGTCTTGCGGGATGCGGAGCTGCATCTGACCGGTCTTGGCATCGGGCTTGGCCTCCTTGAGGCCGCCCACAAAGGCCTGGAACCAGTCCTGGACACGCTTGACCTCGCGGGGGAGCTGGCCGTTGAGGACCATCTCCACCTTGCCGCGCAGCAGCACATCCTGGGCGATGGCCCCCACGAGCGTGCCGTAGAGACGCACCAGCGCCTGGAGGCCGTTCTCGGAGTCGGCACACGCCACACGCCACGCGACGTGCTCCTCCCCGCTGGCGCGGATCTGACCGTAGAGCTCCTGCACGAGCGCACGGCGACCGCCGCCGGAGGGGCCCACCACGCGCACAAACCGAGCACCGCCGCCCTTAGCCTGCTGCCAGAAGGAGGAGAGGGCCGCCAGGTCTTCCGGACGCGCCACGAACAGGTTCTGATCCGCCACCACCGACTCCGCTGTTGGCGACGCCCTCACGGCGGAAGTCGCGCCGCCCGCGGTGGCGTCGACGGGGGGCGGTTGTATAAAGGGGGGCGACCCATCCGGCAATGCGAGGACACGGGTCGGAGACTCCCATGACGCGCGCTGCTTGGCTCCTGCTCCCCGTGCTCGCCGCTTGCACGCCCGAGCTGCCTGGCGACTACTACGAGATCTCGCTCGAGCTCACCGACGACCAGTGCAACGATCCCCCCGTGCCGTCCTCCGAGACCTGGACGTACAGGGTGGTCACCACGGGCAACGACGTCGGGATCTTCATCGACGAAGGCCGACTCGCCACCGGCTCGTTCCTGGGCTGCAACCTCACCTACCGCTCGCCGCTGCTCTCCGAGCGCCGCGAAGACGGAACGGCCGTGCGCTGGTCGATCGAAGGCACGGCGCAGGTCTCGGCCGGCGAGGGCTGCGAAGCGGGCGACGGATGGCTCGGCAGCGAGCGCATCGCCATCGTCTCGTCATCCGACGAACAGGCGGTTCCCACGGGCTGCACCTACACGATGAGCGCCGAAGGCAGCTACCTCAAGACCGTCGAGTAGAGCGCCGGCGCCCGCGGGCCCAGGTCGGCCCCGATCAGGCCATCGCCCACGGGCCCCAGTGCCGCGAGCACATCGTGCTCGTCGACGATCGCGCTGCAGCCGAGCAGATCGAGGTGACCCAGCCGCCCCCAGGCGTTCGCGGCCACGAGCGTGCTCCCCGTGCCGGCCATGCGGGCCTGCCAGTAGGGGTGCATGTCGATCCCTTCGTCCATCCACGCCGTAGGGAAGGCCACCACGTCAGCGCGTGCACGGCGGCACCAGCGTAAGAAGCGCGGGTCGTTCAGATCCATGCAGATGCCGACCGTGAACCGCCCCGCGCCGGTGTCGTAGACCGCGTACGCGCCGCTGCCGGGTGTGGCCCAGGGCAGGTCTTCCTCGAACAGCAGCGTCTTCCTGTAGCTGGCGACCAGCTGACCGCTCCGGTCGATCACGCGGGCGGCGTTGTAGAGCCGATCGCCTTCGCGCTCCACGTAGCCGCCGACGATCCAGGTGCCGGCCCTGCGCGCGCGGGTGGCGAGGTCGCCAAACAGCCCGCCCTCCGGGGTCTCCGACACCGCCAGCGCCGCGTCGTAGTGGGGCATCAGGTAGCCGGAGACCGCCGTCTCGGGCAGCACCACGAGGTCGGGCCGGGTGCCCAGCGCCAGGTCGAGCTGGCCGAGCAGACGCCGGGACGACGCGTCTAGCGCCTGCCCGCCGCCTTGGTATTGGACCGCCATCACCCGCACGGAGCCCCCTGCTAGGCGCGGAACCCGTCATGGTAGCCCGCGTCTTCCACCGACATCGCGGCGGCCGTGGGACGCATCGGCTGGAAGGTGTCGAGCATCACGGCGAGCTCATCGGCACGGGTGGTGCCGATGGAGGCCTCCAGCGCGCCCGGGTGCGGGCCGTGGGGGATGCCGTAGGGGTGGTGGCTGATGCTGCCCGGCCCCACACCCTTGCGCGAGGTGAAGTGCCCGCGCGCGTAGAACAAGAACTCGTCGCAGTCGACCGAGCTGTGCGGGTAGGGGCACGGGATCGCCTGCGGATGGAAGTCGACAGGGCGTGGCACGAACGAGCAGATCAGGCCGCCGCGGCAGGAGAAGGTGCCGTGCCAGTCGGGCGGCAGGTGCACCATGCCCACGCGCGGCTGGAAGTTCAGGATCGGGAAGACCCACGGGTAGACCGCACCGTCCCAGCCCACGAGATCGAGGGGGCTGTCGTCGAGCTGGAGGCCCGTCCAGCGGCCCATGCGCTTGACCACCACCTCGCGCAGGCCCTCATCGGTGGGACCCTGGAAGCTGGGCGTGCGGAAGTCGCGGTGGCAGTAGGGCGCGTCCATGCGGAGCTGACCCACCGGCGTGCGCCACTTAGACGGGATGCCGATGTGGTGGCCCTCCACCGAGAGCAGGTAGAGCGCGACGCCCTCATCGGGCACGATGCGGTGCAGCAGGCCGCGGGGAATGCCCACGTAGTCGTCGGGGGCAAACCGAAGGTCGCCGAGCTGGCTGCGCAGCACGCCCGAGCCTTCGAAGACCCACAGCAGCTCGTCCGCGTCGCCGTTGACCACGTAGACCGGATCGGCCTCGGTGACCCGCGCCACCGAGATCGTGACGTCGTCGTTGAACAGCAGCGGCGTGCGGGCGTTGACCGCGGCACCCCCGACAGGAAGCTCCTGGCTGCGGTAGTGGCGCCGCTGGGTGGGACGCCAGGGCGCAGGCTCCACCGGTGCCACCCAGCCGTGCCGGGCCTCCACGATGCGGCCCTCGTGCGGACGACGCAGGTGGTAGGCCAGCGTGTAGGGGCCATCAAAGCCCAGGCGCGTGATGCACTCCTCCCAGCGGAGCGCGCCGTCTGGGCCACGCAGCACCGTGTGGTGCTTCGCCGGCACCTCACCGACGACGAGCCGCTCGATCATTCGACAGCACCTGCGGTCTGCTGGCGCTCGATGCTCTCGAAGAGCGCACGGAAGTTGCCGGCCCCAAAGCCCTGGTCGCCCTTACGCTGGATGATCTCGAAGAAGAACGGCCCGGCCTCGGGATCGGACCACTGGGCGGAGCCTTCCTGCAAGAAGATCTGGAGCATGTAGGCGTGGTCGGCGTTGCCATCCACGAGCACCTCGAGCTCGCGCAGCACATCGAGGTCTTCATCGATGCTGCCGATGCCGAGCTGGCGGATGCGATCGGGCAGCAAGTCGTAGTAGCGGCCCGGCGTGGGCATGAACTTCACGCCCTGACCGCGCAGCGAGCGCACCGTGGTGAGGATGTCGGCCGTGGTGAGGGCCGCGTGCTGCACGCCATCGCCGCGGTTCTGCTCGGCGAACACGTTGATCTGGCTGCGCTTGAAGTGCGGACGCCAGGGCTCGTTGTTGGCGAACTTGAGGCCCGAGTGGGGGTCCCACATCACCACCGACTTGAGGCCCGAGCCTGCGGCGGCCGGGTCGACATCCGTGGTGTGGAACTCCACGTCCCAGTAGGGCTCGAAGCCGAGCACGTGCTCCATCCACAGCAGCGCCGGCTTCATCGTCTCGAAGTTCGAGGTGATGTGGTCGATGCGCTCGAAGCCCCAGCGGTTGGTGCCGCCCTTGGGGACCGCGTAGCGCGCGATGCCCGGGTAGAGGCCGGCGAAGCCCTTACGCTCGAAGAAGCGGAAAGTGGTGTCGCCAAAGGCCGTGGTGATCGAGAAGGTGGCGATGCTGCCGCCTGCATCCGTGGTGTGCTGGATGTCGTGGATCGGCGTGCCGCCGCGCTGCATCAGCAGGTCCCAGGTGCGCTGGATGTTCTCGACCTCAAAGGCCACCGTGCCCACGCCTTCGGGGTGTTTGCGCAGGTAGCGCCAGGCGCGCCCGCCCTCGCCCACGGGGTGCGACACGAGCACACGAACGCTGCCAGCCTCGTACACACGGCTGGCCTGGTGACCCCGCGTCACCATCTCGGTCTCGCTGGATCCGATCTCGGCGAAGTCGAGCTGGTTCACCAGCAGATCATGCATCCGCGAGGGGTCGCGGACGTAGAAGTGCAGGGAGTCGACACGCAGGATGCCGAGCGGTTCGAGGCGGGCCATGGGTGCTCCAAGGGCGTAGGGCAGACCTAACCCAGCGGATGCACCGGGCGTGCCAAAGGAGCGTGGCGACCCTACCCTGCGTCGGGTTGCCGATCCGGGTGGCTCTCGGTGAACGCGGGCAGCGCCAAGCACGCTTCTTCGACCCGCAGCAGCACGGGGAAGGCCGCCGTGTCGACGCCGAAGCGCCGCGCCGAGTAGAGCTGCGGGATCAGGCAGATGTCGGCCGCCGAGACCGCATCGCCCACGAGGAAAGCACCCGCCGTCTGCTGGGCCATCGCTTCGAGGGCCGCGAGACCATCCGCGTTGTAGCCCCGCGCGAAGGCCTGCTCATCCTGGCCCCAGCCCTTCA
>CAYNFK010000058.1:2276-4123 GCA_964396405.1 uncultured Enterobacteriaceae bacterium | reverse complement strand
CCATCCGCGTTGTAGCCCCGCGCGAAGGCCTGCTCATCCTGGCCCCAGCCCTTCACGCGCGCCAGCATGGGCAGGTTCTGGAAGGGCTGGATGCCGCTGTTGACCACCTCGGCCAGCTGCAACACGCGGGCGCGCTCCAGCGGGGTGGACCCGAACAGCGCGGGCGTGGGGAAGGTGGCATCGAGCCAGGTGAGGATCGCGAGGCTCTGGGAGAGGTAGACCGGCTCGCCCTGCGTGCCGATCTCGAGCACGGGGAGCTGACCCATGGGGTTGCGCGCCTTGTGCTCCGACGTGCGCTGCTCGCCGCCTTCGCGCACGAGGTGCACAGGCACGTAGGTCCACTCGACGCCCTTGAGCCCGAGCCCGATGCGCACCCGCCACGACGCACTCGACCGCCAGTATCCGTAGAGCTTCATGGTGCGATAACCTCCTGCTCGATGGCTCCGAACACGGAGCGCCCCCCTGCGTCGAACATCTCGATGCGAATGCGCTGACCCACCGACAAGAAGGGCGTGCTGGGCTTTCCGTCGGCGAGGATCTCGCGCATGCGGATCTCGGCGAGGCAGGAGTAGCCGGCGGCGGGGTCTTCGTTGCTGACAGTGCCGCTGCCGAGCACCGTGCCGGCCGTGTAGGCCCGGGTGCGCGCGAGGTGGGCGACGAGGTCGAAGAAGGAAAAGTGCATCTCGCTGCCGGCGTTGGCGTGGCCCACCCGGGCGCCATCGAGCGTGACCGTGAGCGGCAGGTGCAGGCGGCCGCCGGTCCACGCCTCGCCCAGCTCATCGGGCGTGACGAACACGGGCGAGAAGGCCGTGGCTGGCTTGCTCTGGAAGAAGCCGAAGCCCTTCGCCAGCTCGTTGGGGATGAGGTTGCGCAGGGTCCAGTCGTTGGCGAGGCCCACGAGGCGCACGAAAGGACCCGCTTGGGCGGCTGTGGTGCCCTGGGGCAGGTCGCCGAGCACCACCACCACCTCGCCCTCGAAGTCGAGGCCCCAGGCGGGGTCGTGCAGCACGCAGGGGGCGCGCGGATCGAGCAGCTCGCCGCTGCCGCCCTGGTAGACCAGGGGGTCGGTCCACAGGCTCGGTGGGAGGTCGGCCCCGCGGGCCTTGCGCACGAGCACCACGTGGTTCACGAACGCGGAGCCATCCACCCACTCGTAGGCGCGCGGGAGCGGCGAGCGCACGGCGTGGGCGTCGAAGGCGCGGGTGGCGACCTCCCCGGCCTCTACGGCGACCGCACGGGCGCGCAGCAGGGGCTCGGCGCGATCCCAGTCATCGAGCGCGGCCTGGAGCGTGGGCACGATGTCGGTGGCTTCGGTGTAGACGGCCAGATCGCGGCGCACCACGATGAGGGCACCGTCGCGCGTGCCGTCGGCGAGCGTAGCGAGCTTCACGAGGACCTCCGAGAGGTCCCTCCATGGCCCGAAGCGCTGGACCGGGCCAGCGCTCGCGACGACGGCCCGATCAGGGCGTGATGTCGTAGGGCTCCAGCTCGGGCGGCGTGTCGCTCTCGCTGAACAGCACCTCGTAGGTGCTCACGAAGCGCATGGGGAGCAGGCCCTGGAGCGAGATGACCTGCGTCTCGCTGTAGGTCATCTTCAGGGCCTCACCGTCGAAGGTGTGGGGCTCGGTGAACTTGATCCAGTACTGGCTGTTGGCGAAGGGCTCGGTGGTGAGGCCGTTGTCTTCTTCGAAGCGGTGGACGACCCACGACGTGATCTTGCTGCGCGAGGAGGGGAACCGGAAGGTGTGGAAGGCCTCTCCGCTCGCGACGTACCACACGGAGGTGGACGCCAGCGTGAGCCCCACGAACTGGGGGAAGGTGTCGTTCGGGGGGAAGGCCGCGCAGCC
>CAYNFK010000058.1:0-2176 GCA_964396405.1 uncultured Enterobacteriaceae bacterium | reverse complement strand
GGGGGTCGAACGAAGCATGGCGTCTCTCTCTCGCGTTCAGGTCTGCCCTGAGTCGGCACGATAGCACGTGGCTGAAGGCTCCCGCTGGAGGTCCCTTGTTGCATCGCTCTTTCCCCGTCGTCCTGCTGACCGCCCCGCTCCTGCTGGGCGGCTGCGCCAAGGGCTCGCTCGGGGGCCTGGGCGATCTCTCGTCCCTGATGCCCAAGGTCCGCTTCCACAAGTTCAACATTGAGAAGCTCAGCTTCGAGACGATCGACACCGTCTTCGTGCTGGAGATCGACAACCCCTACCCGCTGGGCATCGACCTCGGATCGTTCAACTGGGCGCTCGCTCTGGGCGGCAACGACTTCCTCTCCGGCAACGACCGCAAGGGCTCGCGCATCGCCCCCTCGGCGACGTCGAAGCTGCGCATTCCGGTGTCGCTCAACGTGATGGACATCGTGAACACCGTGAGCGACCTCTCCGGCAAAGATGCGGTGCCGTTTCGGTTCTCGGGCAAGGTGGGCCTCAACACGCCGCTTGGCCAGATCAAGCTCCCGTACGACGCGAAGGGCGAGGTGCCGGTGCTCAAGGCGCCGAAGTTTGCCTTTCAGAAGATCCGCCTCGATCGCATCGACCCGCTGGGGGCCAAGGCCACCATCGCCATCGACCTGGGCGTGAGCCACACGGCGGCAGCCGCGCTCCAGTTCACTGGCTTCGACTACGATCTTCGGCTGGGCGGCAAGAAGGTGATCTCGGGCCTCGTGCAGGACCTGGGTGATGTGCAGCCAGGCAAGACCCGCACCGTGAGCCTGCCGATCACGATCGATCTGATCGCGGTGGGCACGACGATCGCGCAGGCGATCACCGGAGGCGGTAAGATCGACGTGGGACTCGGGGCCAAGCTCACCGTAGGAACTCCTTACGGCGCGATCCCGTTGTCGATCGACGAGACGGGCAACCTGCGCGTAGAGCGCTAAGGAGTCCATCCCGCAGGAGCCTGAACGTGTTCGTCAGCGCCGTGGTTCGAGATCACGAGGGTCGGGAGCACGACCTCGCCCCAGGCGATCTGATCGGCCGTTCCTGGTCGGCCGCGCTCCAGGTCGACGATGGGCGGGTCAGCGAGGCCCACGCGATGCTCACCCTGCGCGAGGGCGAGCTGCAGCTCATTCCGCTCCGCGGCGTCATCGCTGTGGACGGGGAGCCGGTGTCTCAGGTCACCCTGCGCCCCGGGCTGCGTGCCCAGCTCGCGCACGGCATTGAGCTGGAGGTGGTGTCGATCACGCTGCCCGACCACATCATGGCGCTCGACGGCGAGGGCTTCGGTCGGCAGATCTTGCCGCCCGTGAGCTCGGTGATGCTCGGGCCCGATGGCCCGCGCCTGATCCCCGGCTGGCGCGAAGAAGGCGAGCTGCACGTCTGGTCCACCGGCGGTGAGTGGATGGCGCGCACCCCGGGCGGTGCGGCCACACCGTTCTTGCCAGGCGACCGCTTTCGGGTGGGCACGTTCACGCTGATGGCGTTTGCTGTGGAGCTGGCCGCGGCCGGGCGCCCGGCCACCCTGCGCATGGGCGAGGTGGATGCCCCGCTCGCCGTGATCGCCCACTACGACACGGTCCACATCCACCGCGCAGGCGGGCGTCCCACGGTGTTCAACGGCCGGCAAGCGCGGCTGATCTCCGAGCTGGTGGCAGCCGGCACGCCGCTCTCGTGGGGCGGGCTCTCCGAGCAGATCTGGCCCGATGAGGCCGACACGAACGTGCGGCGCTCCCGCCTCGATGTGCTCCTCAGCCGCATCCGCCGCACCCTGCGCGCCCACGGCATCCGCAGCGACCTCGTGCGCACCGATGGCGCCGGCATGGTGGAGCTCTTCCTCTACGCCCGCGACCGCGTGGAAGACCACACCTAGGGTCCGCTGCGAGCGCTCAGAACCGCGTAAGATGGCCGTGAGGGGGTCCCACCATAAGCATCGGGTGGGACGACACCCTTCAGACGGGTCAACCCACGCGCGCCCGCTCACCCACCCCCTCCAGAGCGGGCGCGCGTTCCCCTCCCCGCGTTCGGGGGGCGGCGACCTTTGGGGGAAGCGCCGGAATCCCGGGGAGCGCTGCGCGCCCTGATGTTCGGGGTCCGCCTGCGCAGGCGCCTGACGAAGCGCCTTGCTCCGGCGGACCCTCACCGGGCGCTCCGCTCTCCG
>CAYNFK010000057.1:0-28992 GCA_964396405.1 uncultured Enterobacteriaceae bacterium | reverse complement strand
GACATCTGCGTGGGTGACGACGCCACAGGGGATGCGGATGGCGACGGCATCTGCCGCGATCGCGACCAGTGCATCGGCGACGACTCCACCGGCGACACCGACGGCGACGGCGTGTGCGACGACCTCGATGACTGCTTCGGCGACGATGCGTCCGGCGACAGCGACGGTGACGGCATCTGCGATGACGAAGACCTCTGCCTGGGCGATGACGCCACGGGCGACGTCGACCGCGACGGCCTCTGCTCCGACCTCGATCCGTGCCCGATCGACAACCCCGGCGACACCGACGAGGATGGCGTCTGCGACAGCGACGATCCGTGCCCGCTCGACAACCCCGACGACACCGACGGGGACGGCATCTGCGACAGCCGCGACCCGTGCCCGCTCGACGACCCCGACGACAGCGACGGCGACGGCGTCTGCGACAGCGACGACCCGTGCCCGAACGACCGCCCGGACGACACTGACGGCGACGGCGTGTGCAACAGCGAGGATCCGTGCTTCGGCGACAACGCCAGCGGCGACTCCGACGGTGACGGCATCTGTGACGATGTGGACGTGTGCGACGGCGACGCGGCCGACGACGCCGACGGCGACGGCCTGTGCGACGACATCGACCCGTGCCCGCTCGACCCCGACAACGACCTCGACGGCGACGGCGTGTGCGGCAACATCGATCCGTGCCCCGAAGACAACCCCGACGACTCCGATGGCGACGGCGTGTGCGACGGCGACGACCCGTGCCCCGACGACCGCCTGAACGACAGCGACGGCGACGGGGTCTGCGACAGCGACGATCCCTGCCCGGACGACGTGAACGACGACACGGACGGTGACGGCGTGTGCGACAGCGACGACCCGTGCCCTGTCGACAACCCCGACGACACCGACGGGGACGGCGTGTGCGACAGCGACGACCCGTGCCCTGTCGACAACCCCGACGACACCGACGGCGACGGCGTGTGTGACAGCGACGACCCCTGCGTGGGCGACAACACCACGGGCGACTCGGACGGCGACGGCGTGTGCGACAGCGACGACCTCTGCCTGGGGAACGACGCCACCGGCGACGACGACGCCGATCGCCTCTGCGACGACACCGAGAACCAGGTGCAGACCGACCCGAACGACGACGACACCGATGACGACGGGCTCTCCGACGGCACCGAGGTGCTCGGCGACGGTCCGCTGCTGCCGTTCGGACCCACCAACCCCCTCAACCCCGACACCGACGCTGACGGCGTGCAGGACGGCACTGAGGTGGGCCTGGAGACCCCAGAAGGGGAGGACACCGAGCCCGGCGTCTTCCAGCCCGACGTGGACCCGCGCAACACCACCGATCCGCTCGACGACGACTCCGATGACGATGGCCTGCTCGACGGCACCGAGGACTTCGACACCGACGGTGCCGTGGCCTTCGACGAGACCGACCCGAACGACGCCGACACCGACGCCGACGGCGTGCAGGACGGCACGGAGTCGGGCCTGGAGACGCCTGAGGGTACCGGCACGGATCTGAGCGTGTTCGTGCCCGACGCTGACGCCGGCACCACCACCAACCCGCTCGACGATGACACCGACGACGACGGCCTGCTCGACGGCACGGAAGACGTCAACGGGAACGGCGCGTTCGAGGGTGTGGTCGGCGGCACCGGCACACCGGGTGCGGGTGGCGAGACCGATCCGAGCCTGCTCGACACCGATGGGGACGGCCTCACCGATGGCCAAGAGCGCGGCCTGTGCGAGCCCGAGGGTCTCGACACGGTGCGGTCCTTCTTCGTGCCCGACGGCGACTGTGGTGACACCACCACCGACCCCACCGACTCCGACACCGACGACGGCAGCGTGCCCGACGGCATCGAGGACACCGACCTCGACGGTGTGGTCGACCCCGACGAGCGCGATCCGAACATCGGTTCCGACGACATCCGCGATCGGGATGGTGACGGTCTGTTCGACATCGACGAAGACGCCAACGACAACGGCGTCGTGGATCCCGGCGAGACCGATCCCGACGACGACGACAGCGATGACGACGGTCTGCTCGACGGCACCGAGGTGCTTGGCACGGGCCCGCTCGCCGGCTCTGGACCCACCGACCCGCTCAACGCCGACACGGACGGTGACGGCCTCACCGACGGGCAGGAAGCGGGCCTGACGGCACCCGAGGGGGAAAACACCGACCCCGCGCTGTTCGAAGCCGACTCGGATCCGGCCACCACCACGAACCCGCTCGACGACGACACCGACGACGACTGCCTGCTCGACGGGTCCGAGGACGCCAATGCCGACGGTGCGATCAGCGCCGGGGAGACCGATCCGAGCAACGCCGACACCGACGGTGACGGCCTCCAGGACGGCACCGAGCAGGGCGTCACCGGTCCGGAAGGTGAGGGGACGGCGCAGGGAACGTGTGTGCCCGACAGCGACCCCACCACCACCACCGATCCCCTCGACGACGACAGCGACGACGATGGTCTGCTCGACGGCGAGGAGGATGAAGACGGTGACGGTGCCGTCGACGACGACGAGCCTGACCCGAACAACCCCGACACCGACGACGACGGGCTGCTCGATGGCGACGAGGATCTCAACGGCGACGGCGATGTGGATGAGGGCGAGACCGATCCGCTCAACGACGACACCGACGGCGACGGGTTCGTCGACGGCGACGAGCCGGGCCTGGGCCTGGATCCCACCGTGCCCGACACGGCCGCGGGCTCCGGTGGGAGCGGCTGTGGCTGCAGCCAGCCCGGCACGCAGCCGGGCGGTGTGGTCGGCCTGATCGGTCTGGCGATGGTGGCGGCAGCGCGTCGTCGCCGGCGTGCGGTTGCGGCGCTGGCGGCGTTAGCGCCGATGAGCGCGGCGGCTCAGAACGCCCCCACCATCGACACCCAGCGCTTCGATCCCGTGCCGCAGCTCCGGTCGTTCACCCTGGTGCGCGACGGCGACATCGGCGCGCGCGGCTGGGTGGGCGGGCAGTTCCTCGTGAACTACGGCCTCCAGCCGTTCGAGCTGCAGGATGGCAACACGGGCGAGCGCACCGCCGGCATCGTCGATCACCTGATCGGGTTCGATCTGGGTGCTTCCTACACGCCGGTCTCGTGGTTCAACGTGGGCCTGAGCCTGCCCATCCTGCAGATCGACGCGTCGGGCGAGCAGGCGAAGAACATCCAGGCCGCGCTGGGCATGGGCGGAGGCACAGCCGGCATCGGTGACCTCGACCTCCAGCTCGCGTTCGCTCCGCTGCGCCAGCGCGACGGCCACGCCGTCAGCCTCGCGATTGTGCCCCGGTTGGTCTTCCCCACCTCCGCGGGCGGCGTGGCCACCGCGTCCGGTGCGTTCGGGCTGGGCGCCAACGTCGCGGTCGCGCGTCGGTGGACCCACTTCAAGCTGAGCGCCGATCTGGGCTACCTGTGGCAGTCGAGCTCCTCCACGATCGCTGGTGTGCACGCGGACGACGAGCTCCGCTACGGCCTCGGCCTGGGCGTGCCGTTCAAGAACAACACCTGGGAGGTCGACCTCGAGGTGGCTGGCGGCGCCGTCGTGGTTCCCGAGGGCCAGGACATCCTGGGCGACCGGTGGTCGGCATTCCGACACAGCCCTACCGAGCTGCTGCTGGCTGCCATGTGGATGCCGGAGGAGCTGCCGCTCACGGTGCGGTTCGGGGCCGGCCGAGGCATCACGAACGGCTACGGCTCGCCCGATCTGCGCGTGTTTGCCGAGCTGGAGTTCGGCCGCTTCCTCGTACCGCCTCCCGACACCGACAAGGACGGCATCGTCGACCCCTCCGACGGATGCCCCACGGATCCCGAGGACCTCGACGGCTTTGAAGACGAGGACGGCTGCCCCGACCTCGATGACGACCGTGACGGCATCGTCGACGTGTCGGACGCGTGCCCCCGGCTCGCCGAAGACTTCGATCGCTTCGAGGACACCGATGGCTGCCCCGAGGCCGACAACGACCAGGACGGCATCGCCGACATCGACGACGGCCACCGCGCCACCGACGGCACGCTGCGGTTCGCTGCCGATCTGCCAGGCTTCGGCGACTGCATGAACGAATCGGAGGACCTCGACGGTCACCAGGACACGGACGGCTGCCCCGACCCCGACAACGACCGCGACGGCGTGCCCGACGCGGTGGACGGCCATCGCGACGATGCCGGTGTCACAGCGAAGGACCCGAGCCAGCCGCTGATCGGCGACTGCGCGAACGAGCCCGAGACGCGGAACGGCGTCGACGACGAGGACGGCTGCCCAGACTCCGCGCTCGCTTCGATCGACATCGAGAAGAAGGAGATCGTCATCCTCGACAAGGTCTACTTCGACTACGACAAGGCCACGCTCAAGAAGACCAGCGACCCCGTGCTGGAGGCCGTTCTGCGCGTGCTCACGGCTTACCCCGACATCCGCAAGGTCGAGATCCAGGGCCACTCCGACGCGCGAGGCAACGACGACTACAACCTCAAGCTCTCGCAGCTCCGCATGGACGCTGTGCTGGCTTGGCTGGTGGGTCGCGGCATCGAGCCCGGCCGCCTGCTGGCCCGCGGGTTCGGTGAGTCCGCTCCGTTGGTGCCGGACGCGCGCACCGAGGAAGACCACGCCAAGAACCGCCGCGTGCAGTTCGCGATCTTGGAGATGACCGGGGAGGACCTGGAGGTCCGCGACGCCGACGACGTGCAGCCGTAGTCAGGCAGCGCGCTGCGGTGCCGATGTGCCCTTCCCAGCGTGGGGGGCGCACGGTACCCGCTGCGGGGAGGGCCCATGCACGGCTCGCTGATGACGGACAGACGCTTCTGGCCGCTGTTCTGGACGCAGTTCCTCGGGGCGTTCAACGACAACCTGTTCAAGAACGCGCTCGTGATCCTCGTGACCTTCCGCGCGGTGAGCGTGGGAGGGCTCTCTCCCGATCAGATGGTGGCGCTGGCGGGAGCGATCTTCATCGCGCCGTTCTTCTTGTTCTCAGCTCTCGCAGGGCAGGTGAGCGACAAGCTCGACAAGGCCCAGGTGATCCGGGCCACCAAGGTGGCCGAGATCGTCATCATGGGAGTGGGCGCGTGGGGCTTCGTGGCGGGCGAGGTCGGGCTGCTGCTGGTGGTGCTGTTCTTCATGGGGTCGCAGTCGGCGGTGTTTGGGCCCAGCAAGTACGCGATCCTCCCCGCGCACCTGCGTGAAGAAGAGCTCGTGCGCGGCAATGCGCTGGTCGAGATGGGCACCTACCTCGCGATCTTGCTCGGAACGCTCGCCGGCGGGGTGAGCATCGCGCTCCATGGCGGCGAGCTGTGGACTGCCGGTGGCGTGCTGGTCTGCGCAGTCGCGGGCTGGATCACCTCCCGCTACGTGCCGCCCGCGCCTTCGCTGGCGCCCGATCTGGTGATCGACACCAACCCGTTCCGCCCTACGTTGGAGCTCGTGCGTCGCAGCGCCGCCAACCCGGTCGTGTGGCGCAGCATCCTCGCCATCTCCTGGTTCTGGACCTTCGGGTCGATCTTTCTGTCGACCTTCCCGGCCTACACGAAAGACGTGCTGGGAGGCAACGAGACCGTCGCCACCTTGTTCCTCGCGCTGTTCTCGGTGGGCATTGGCATCGGGTCGATGCTCTGCGAGCGGCTGTCCCGCGAGCGGGTCGAGCTGGGCCTTGTGCCGATCGGGTCCTTCGGCATGAGCGTGTTTGTGCTCGACCTGTGGGCCGTTGGGCAGCCCTGGCCCGTGCCCGACGTTCCGCTCACGGTGGTTGCGCTGCTGTCGAGCTTCACGGGCCTGCGCATCGCGTTCGACCTGTCGATGCTCGCGCTCTCGGGCGGGCTGCTGATCGTGCCGCTGTATGCGCTCATCCAGCTGCGCGCGGAGCCCAGCGAGACCTCGCGCATCATCGCCGGCAACAACATCGTGAACGCGGCGTTCATGGTGGCGGGCCAGATCGTGCTCATGGGGCTCTACGCTGCGGGCCTCGATGTGATCGACGTGCTGCTGGTGCTGTTCGTGGTGAACACCGGAGTGGCGATCTACATCTACACGGTGGTGCCGGAGTTCATGCTCCGCTTCGCCGTGTGGACGCTGTCGGTGGCTGTGTACAGGCTGCGGGTGACCGGACACGAACAGGTACCGAAAGACGCTGCGTGCGTGCTCGTGGGGAACCACGTCAGCTTCATCGACTGGTTTGTGCTGTCGGCCGCGATCAAGCGCCCGATGCGCTTCGTGATGCACAAGGACTTCGTGAACCTGCCGGTGATGCGGTTCTTGTTTCGGCAGGCGCGCGTGATCCCCATCGCCTCCGCCAAGGAGGATCCGGTGATGCTGGAGGCGGCGATGGCCAAGATCGCCGAGGAGCTGCGCGATGGGCAGGTGGTGTGCATCTTCCCCGAGGGACAGATCACCCGCACAGGCGAGCTGAACCCGTTCCGGCCCGGCATCGAGCGCATCGTGGCGGCGGTTCCTGTGCCGGTGGTGCCGTTTGCCATTCGAGGTCTGTGGGGCTCGTATTTTTCTCGCGTGGATGGCTCGGCCATGAAAAGGCCGTTTCGGCGTGGGATGTGGTCGCGGATCGAGGTGGTGCTGACCGAGCCGGTGGCGCCCGACGCTGTGTCGGCCGCCGGCCTGGAGGCCACCGTGCGTGCGCTCGTCGACGGGAAGGAGCTACACTGACCCTCCGGCAGGGGGAGTGGATGCGCTGGCTGGTGTGGATGGGGGTTGCGGCCTGCGCCGAGGGACCTGTTGCCCTCGAGATTGCCCATCAGCCGCTCGCGATCCCCACCCCGCGCGCCCACCTGTACGCCCCGGAACGGCCCAACATCGTGGTCGTGGTGCTCGACGACGTGGGCATCGGTCGACTCGACCTCTACGGAGGGCCGATGGGCGTGGCTACGCCCAACCTCGACCAGCTCGCGAGCGAGGGTGTGCGGTTCGAGCGGGTGTGGGCGCACCCCACGTGCAGCCCCACCCGCGCGGCGCTGCTCACGGGCCGTCAGCCGAGCCGCTACGGCCTGCACACCCACATCGACGAGCGTACCAGCTTCCAGATGCCGCTGGAGGAGGTGACGCTGGCGGAGGCGTTAGCGCCTTACGGCTACACGGCAGCGGCGGTTGGCAAGTGGCACCTCGCGGGCAACAAGTCGCCGTCGAGCTTCTTCCACCCCCTCGACCAGGGATTTGCCCACCACAGCGGGTCCTCCAACAACCTGGAGCCTGCTGGAACGGGTCCGCGCTACTTCGACTACTGGAAGACGATCGATGGGCGCCGGGTGCGCTCGAAGGTGTACGCCACCACCGACACCACCAACGATGCCATCGCCATGGCTCAGGGGCTGCCGGAGCCGTGGCTGCTATGGGTTGCTTACAACGCAGCGCACTCGCCCGCCCATCGCCCGCCCGCCTCGCTGCTCCCCAAGCCCCTGTCCGCCCAGCCCCCCGACCACGAGCTCTACGTGGCGGGCCTCCAGGCGCTCGACACCGAGCTGGGCCGCCTGTTCCAGGCCTTCGATGACGAGACGTGGGTGGTGGTGATCGGCGACAACGCGGTGGGCCGTTGGGGACTCACCCCCGGTGTGCCCGGGTTCGAAGACGATCGCCTGAAGCGCTCGGTCTACGAGGGCGGCGTGCGGGTGCCGTTGCTTGTGCGAGGGCCTGACGTGCCGGCCGACACCGTGGCCGACGCCATCGTGGCCGACGTGGACCTGTTCCCCACGGTGCTGGAGATGGCGGGTGTTCCCCGGTGGGCGGCTGCGTGGGCCAACATCGACGGCGTCAGCTTCTTCGACGCGGTGCTGGACCCCGACGATCCGGGCGACCGCAGGCACGTCATCCAGGAGCACATCGAGCCCAACGGGGCGTTCGGTGCGTACTCGGAGTGGTTCGGCATGGTCACCGACGGGCGCTACAAGCTCGTTGCGGGTCTCGACCAGCCCTACGAGCTCTACGATCTGGACGCGGGCTGGCCCGAGGGGGAAGACCTCATGCTCAACCCCACCGAAGAACATCGCCGCATCCGCACGAAGCTGGCCCGGGCTTGGTGGGAGCAGCGCTGGGGCTGGTGAGCCGGGTGCAGCTCGTGCAGCGCCGTCAGGTGTGCCCCAGGCGCTCGTCGTCGTAGTAGTCGCGGGTGTTGTTCGGGTTGGCGAGACCGCCGGTCACGCCCAGCTGAACCGTCTCGTAGACCTTCTCGAGCGGCGTGCCGCCTTCATCTTCGGCCTGTGAGTACACGTTGTCGTAGTGGGTGACCTGGTCCTCCAGCTCGACCACCTGGGCGGTCTCCCCATCGGCCTCAGCGGCCTCCAGCGCGGTGGCGTCGGCGAGGTTGTCTGAGCTGTAGGTGATGGTCTCGGTGGCGTTCTCGATGGTGCGAACGTGAGGCCCGTCGTACACCGTGAACTGGTTGATCACGCCCTGAGGACCTTCGCCGTGCAGGGTGATGAGCGTGCCGTCGCCGAGGAGGAGGCTCCGGCGCGACGTGAGCCAGTCCTTGATGTGCTTGCCGTTCAGGTTCTCATGGGGGTCGCCCCAGTACTCCACCTTGTTGCCACGGCTGGGCGTGCGGATGGTGACGGTGTGCACGTTCACCGTGATCTCCCAACAGCCGCGCGTGACCACGGTGAGCAGCTCGGGATCCCCCATGACCTCTGAGGTGAACGTGCACCCCACGGCGTCGGTCTCGTCGGTGTCCTCTGTCTCGTCCGTGTCGTCCGAATCGTCCGTCCGATCGGTCTCCTCCGCTGCGTCCGTGTCTGCGTCGGTCTCGTCGACGGGCTGGTCGTCGGTCGGCGCCGGCGTGCTGCAGGCGGCGACGATCAGGGCGAAAGGGAGCCAACGGGTGCACATGGGAGGCCTCTCGGTGGGGGCGGGGAGGGGAGGAGCAGGGCACCGCTCTTGGGGTGGGTAACCCGGTGGTGGAGGGGTCCCAGGGCGCCCGTAGCCGCCGCGTCGGAGTCGCTGACACCGGTTTTCGTAAGCAACGTGAGTACACCGCTACTGAAAGGGTTCTCGGGGGTGCGAGAGGCGCCCTTTGCGCGGATCGGCGCGTCTGGGCGCGTCACCGGGTCCGCCGCATCAGAATGGGTCGGGTACGTGAGGGGCAGGAGTGTTGCGCCCGCATGGCTACACCGCCGGACTTGTTCGCTTACCTCGACTACCGGGCCTACCTGCAGGCCTGGTTTGAGGCGCGTAAGGCTGCCAACCCGCGGTTCAGTCACCGACTGTTCGCCCGCCTCGCGGATCAGAAGTCACCCAGCCTGCTGTTGCAGGTGATGGGGCGCAAGCGCAACCTCAGCGAGACGTCTGCGCACGACTTCGCCCGTGCCATGAAGCTCGACAGCGAGCACACGGCGTTCTTCCTCGCGCTGGTCGACCTCGACCAGGCCCGCACGGACGAGGCCCGCAACGACGCGTGGGCACGGATCAGCGCGGAGCGTCGGTTCCGTGAGGCGCGCACCCTCGACGGTGACGCCTTCGGCTACCTCTCACGCGGCCATCTCCCGGCGATCCGTGAGCTCGCGGCGCTCCCTGGCTTTCGCGACGATCCCGCGTGGATCGCGCGCGTGCTGCGTCCTCCGCTCACGCCCGACGAGGCGGCTGAGGCGCTCGCGACGCTGCAGCGGCTTGGCATGCTCGTTGAAGGAACCGACGGCAAGCTGCGCCCCGCTGAAGTCAGCGTGGTCACGCCCAGGGAGGTCGGGAGCTTGGCGGTCCACAACTACCACCGTGACATGGCGGAGCGCTCCAAGGTGGCGATCGGCGAGGTGCCACCCGATCAGCGACACTACCTCGGCCTCACGGTGGCGATTCCGCCGGAGCTCATCCCTGCGCTCAAGGATCACCTGAACGCGCTACAAGCCCGCCTGCTCGACCTGTGCGACGCGTCGCCGGGCCTCAAGCGCAGGGTGGTTCAGGTGAACCTCCATCTCTTTCCATTGTCGGAGGACATATGAGGTCCGTTGTGTGCATGCTGGCGGTCAGCGCCCTTGTGGGATGCAGCCCGGGCTTTGTGGCCGATGGCACCGCTGTGGGCAACGCAGACGCCACCCTTCGAATCGCCACCCCCACAGCGAACGACATCGGCCCCGTGATCTCGTCCGCTCAGACGGCGTCGCTGCGGCTGCTGGGCTGCGACGGTGCTGCCGATCGTGAGCTGGCTGAGGGCGTGCAGTTCTCCCTGTCGCTCGACTCGTCGATTGCCATGCCTTCGGGGCTCTGGTGTGGCGTCGAGCTTCAGACCGAGGGCGTGTCATCGTGGCAAGCCACCACCCTCGCAGGAAAGTCTGTCACCATCGGCCTGCAGCTGGGCACCCTGACCCTGCCGGCGGTGGTGCCCTTCGACACGAGCAAGGACCTCGCGCTGGTCTGGCAGCTCGGACGCGACGCGTGGATGAGCGCCAAGGATCTGGGCGCGGACGACGCGGATGTCACCGTCGCCCCCACCGACAGCGAAGCGGAGGACATCGAGCGGGCCATTCGCGACCGCCCACCGCTGTTTCGTGATGACGACGGCGACGGTCGGCCCGGCGTCGACGAAGAACGGTTCGATGAGGATGGCGACGACGACGACGACGACACCGATGATGACGACGACACGGACACCGACAGCGACGAGACCGACGATGACGGGTTCGACACCGAAGATGACGTCGACGAGATCGAAACCGACGACTCCGGCGATGACGACTCGGACATTCCGGAAGACTCTGCCGACTGAGCCCCTTCGTGTACGCAGTTCGGATACGGAACCTAGGAGCGAAGGTCATTGTTCGGGTGGTGGGCAGGGAGTGACGAGCTAGAATGTAGGTGTCACCACCCAGGAGGTTGACCATGCGAACCAAGATGATGATGCTTGTGATGATGACGGCGTGCACCGGTGACATGCTGGTGGATGCCGAGAATCCTCTGACCCTCGATGTGGACGCCGAGGGCGGCACGCTGGCGCACGATGGCCTCGAGATGATCGTGCCCGAGGGCGCTGTCGCTGAGGGCCTCACGCTGTCGGTGTTCCCCGACGATCACGCCATCGACGGCCTCACCGCCGCGTCCACCCTGTGGAACTTCGGTCCGGATGGCACCGAGTTCATCCTGCCGGTGACCGTGCGGATGCGCTTCGACGGTGCCGCCGACGCGAACCTGTGGTGGACCGTGCTCGGCGACAGCAGCCGCTTCACCATGCTCGACACCACGGTGGAAGACGGCTGGGCTGTGGCCCAGATCCTGCACTTCAGCGAAGGTGTGGTGGCGGACGGCGCGTGCAGCTGCGTCGATGACTCGAGCGATGACTCGAACGACGACGACAGCGACGAGTCGAGCGACGACGACAGCGACGAGTCGAGCGACGACGACAGCGACGAGTCGAGCGATGACGACGACGACAGCGACGACTCGAGCGACGACGACAGCAACGACGACGAGGACGACGACCAGAGCTCCTCGTCCTGCTCCTGCGATGACGACGACGACGATGACGACTCCGACTCGGAAGACGACGATGACTCCGACTCGGAAGATGACTCCGACTCGGAAGACGACGACTCCGACTCGGAAGACGACGACACCGGCTCGGACGACGACTCCGACTCGGACGACGACTCCAACATCTAGGGTCGCGACGTCCCTGTAGGATCCTGCGCTTCACCGCGGGGGGCACATGCCCTCCGCGGTGTCGCTACGTGTAAGGGTGTTCGTGGGCCACCCGACCGCACGATCGTGCGTCAGCCCGGACCGCGGTCTCCCGGGTCCGCGCAGTCCAGCAGCACAGCGAACGGGTCGTCTGCGGGCTTGCGGCGGGCGTCGATCCACGGCTCGGGGCCCGGCGCGAGCACCGATCGCTGGGCGGCTAGATCCCCGGCCTCGGCGCAGCGCCGATCCCACTCGTGGGTGAGCCGATCTTGCAGGTAGGCTCGCACCTTCGGACGGTAGGTGGAGGGGTAGAGGAGCTCGTCCCAGCGGGCGTCGACCCAGTGGCCCCAGTCGAACGCGCGAGACCGCGTCACGACGCCGTCCTGAACGGCGAACAGTCCGCGATCTTCGTCGAGGAGGTGGGCGTAGAACTTCCAACCCAGCCAGTTCGCGTACAGGTCGCCGCGCGAGAACGCAGAGGACGTCTGCCATCCCAGGAAGGTGCGCTCGGTGGTGCTGCCCCACCGAACGCCGCGGGTGGGGTCTTCGGGACCCGAGCGCCGGAAGTAGCGCCAGCCGGTGCCGAAGAAGTGGTCGGTCTTGTCGCTCCCGATGCGGACGCCACCGATGAGGAAGGTGGAGCAGGTGCCGCCGGTCGCCAGCACGGGTGCCCAGACGAAGCGGGCGTCGGCGAACAGGTCTTCGCGGTTGGGAAACGCGAGGCGGGCGATGTCGGCGGTCTCGAGCCACGCAGCGAACCGCCCGTAGCCCAGGCTCCGCACAAAGCCGCGCCCGCCCACGGGGGTGCTGGCGGCGAGCTCCTTGTGCACAAGCCGGGCGATCACCTTGTGGACACGCGCTTGCGGCGTGCGCTCCGTCAGGCGTCGGGTTGCGGCTTCCGCAGCGCGGTCGAGCGCGGCGTTGACCTCGGCGTTGGCCACCTCCGTGATGTCCTGCAGCGGCTGGTTGCGGTGGGTGAGCTGGTCGGACTCCCAGGCGTGTGAAGGTTGGCCGTAGAGCCAGAGCCAAGGCAAGAGGTACAGCATGCGAACTTCCGCCGTCCTCCCTGCTGGTGAGCCGTGCGCGCCGTGGCGTCGTGCCCTGCGTGTGCGCCTCTACCACGCAGCGGCGGTGGGCGGGATCGCGCTCCCAGGCCCCTCTGCGTTCGCTCAGGAGCCGCCACTTGCTGAGGGCGTGCGGGTCGAGCTCGTCTCGCTGAACGCCTGGGGCCTCCCGGCACCGTTCGCGCCGAATCGCCGTGGCCGCCTGGCCGCGACCGCCGACTGGCTCGATGGCATCGACGCCGACGTGGTGGCGCTGCAGGAGGTGTGGTCGGGAGCGGTCCGCCACTACCGCAGGCGGGTCCACCGGTCGGACCAGCGAGGCGACGACGGCCTCGCCCTCGATGCCCCCCGGGGGCTCACGGAGCTCAACACCCTGCGCTTCTCACGCGCCCGCGGCTTCGACGCGCTCAAGCAGAAGGGCGCGCTGCGAGGCTGGTCGGCGTCGATCGGCGCGTGGGTGGTGTCCACCCACCTGCAGTCGGGTGCAGGGCGAAAGAACGCGGAGGTGAGGCGCTCCCAGCTGACAGAGCTCGTCACCTGGCTCGCACCGCTGCGCGGGTCGGTGATCGTGCTGGGCGACCTCAACCTTGAGCAAGACGACGCCACCGATCGCGCGACCGCGTCGTGGTTGGCGGCCGAGCGCTTCGACGACGTGGCCACCACGCTGGGCACCGAGGCCGCCACGTATCCGGGCAATGGCCAGCGCTACGATCGTGTGCTGGCCCGCAGTGGGACGGACACCTGCATCGTGCCTGAGGCCGCTCATGTGGTTGCCTGGGAGGGAGCCAGACTGTCCGACCACTTCGCGGTGGTGGTGCGCCTACGCGTCGTGCCGGGCGCGGCGGCCGAGACAGAAGCCGCCGCATGGCCCCATCTCGCACCGTAGGCGCGACCGCGCACCCCCGCCTCACTGGCCGAGGTAAACGCGCACTTGGTCGACTTGCAGGTCGGCCACCACAGCGTCGAGCTTCTGATCGCCGTTGAGGTCGGCGAGGTCGACGGCGAACGCGCTGAGCGCATCGGCGAACACCACGTCGGCGAACGACGCCCCTTCGCCGCCCAGGGCGACACCGAGGCCTTCGACCTGGTCCGCGATCACGAGGTCGAGATCGCCGTCGCCGTTGAGATCGACCACGACCATGGACTCGGGTGAGGTGGTGCCGTCGACCACGGTGAGGGGCTCATCGAGCCCGCCGCCGGCGGTGCTGAGCAGCGCCACGACGGTGTGGGCGATGAAGTCGGAGACGAGCACGTCGGGTCGGCCGTCCTGGTCGATGTCGGCGATGGCTACGTCGTTGCAGTAGAACGAGCTGTCGGAGCTGCCGGGCGTGTAGCCACCCGCCCCATCACCCAGCCAGGTCGCGACGGTGTAGGTGCCTTCGCCGTACGCACAGGTCGCGAGGTCGGGCACGGTGTCGCCGTTGATGCGGGCCACTGCGACGTCGGAGATCGCGCTCAGCGCGAAGGTGGTGAGGTCGAACGCGCCCGTGCCGTCGTTCGTGAGGGTGATGATGCCCTCGCCATCCTCGACGCCGATCGCGTCGAGGTCATCGTCGTCGTCGAGGTCGTAGGGCTTGAAGCGGTAGGCGTAGGTCTCGAGCGCGGGGCCAGCGGTGAACGTGGCATCGCACGAGCCCACCTGGAGCGCGCCGACAGCGAGCACGTCGAGGTTGCCGTCGCCGCTGAAGTCGGCCACCGCCGACTCGCCGCCGCCGTCGGATCCGAAGGTGGTCTCTGCCAGGAGCGCGCCCGTGCCGTCGCCAGCGAGCCAGGCCATCACGCCCGCCTCGCCCGAGCCGCTGGCCACGTCCTGGCAGTTGAGCACCGCGTCCACGTGGCCGTCGTGGTTGAGGTCGTGCAGCGTGATGTCGGTGGGGCCGCCACAGGTGACGAGGTCGTAGGCGGCATGGAAGGTGAACGCCCCGGTGGCTCCTGTGGTGGCCTGGGTCGCGGCGTCAGCGTCGTCCAGGTCGTTCCCGCCGAGGAGCCAGGTGCGCTCGCCGTCGTCGTCATCGTCGCCATCGGTGCCGAAAGGGAACGCCGGCTTGCCGTCTCCGTCGACGTCGGGCGCGCAGCAGGCGCAGGGCTGCTCGTCGGTCTCGTTGGTCTCGTCGGTCTCGTTGGTCTCGTCGGTCTCGTCGGGCAGATCCGTGTCGTCGGTGTCGGACTCCGTCTCCGAGTCGGAGGTGTCGCCGCACCCCTTGTCGTCGCAGGGCACATCGGAGCCGGCGACGCAGCCGGCCAGCACGAGCATCATGAGGGAGAACCGCTGAGCGTAGGGGTTCGGCACCGTCACACCTCCGCCGCGAGCTTAGCACCGCGAGGGGTGTGGGCGTTGGCTTTCGGGCCCACGGCCACGATCCGCACAACGCAGCTCCCGCCCTGGTGAGGCAGGAGATAGCGCTGCAGGGCCGGCCGACGCGTGTGGGATGTGCGAGGTCTGGCGACGGGGGCACGCGATGAGCACGACGTCGGTGGATCAGCTGTCGGGCACCGAGGACCCCGCGAGCATTCGTGAGGTCGCTGTGGCCGGCGGGAGCTGGTTGTTTCGTGAGGGAGATCCGGGGGATGCCGCCTACCTCGTGCTCGCCGGTGAAGCGGGCGTCTACAAGGGCGCCGAGCTCGTGTCCCGGGTGGCGGCGGGCCAGGTGTTCGGCGAGCGTGCGCTCGTCGGCGACGGTGTGCGCACCGCCAGCGTGCGTGCGGAAGGCGACCTGAAGCTGCTGCGCATCGAGGCCTCGACGTTTCTTCGGATGTACGCCGAGCATCCGAAGCTGCGCAGCCTCGTAGGCACCCTGGCCTGGAGCTACAGGATCCCCGATGTGGGCGTGCTCACCCTGCACGAGGGGGAGTGGAACGGTGAGCCGTGCATCACCACCGTGCAGCAAGCGGAAGGGCGTACCGTCACGCTCACGCGCGCGGTGGACCGCCCGGCCTTTCAGCTCCAGGTGCAGCCCGTGGGCACCGTGGAGACCATCACCTTCGAGCGAAGCGGCCTGAAGCGGTCGATCGGGGTGTGCGGGGACCAGGTGGTGGCGCTCCAGGTGGAGGGCGAGTGGTCCGAGCAGGGCGACGCCTGCGATCGGGTGCTGCGCAAGATCCCCGTGCGCCCCGAGGAGCTCACGCTGTTTCGGCGTCAGGGTCGCCTCGCCGATGCCGAGAGCAGCCTGCTCTGTCCGTGCATGCGCGTCACCCGGGAGCAGGCCACCGCCGTGGCGCTGAGCGGGCAGCGGAGCGCCGAGGCGCTGGCCGAGGCCACGGGCGCGGGCCGGGTGTGCGGGGCCTGTGTGCCGCTGCTGGAGGGCTTGGTGTCGGGGCTGTCGCGCTGCCCCCACCTCGCTGCGGTGGCGCCTCCGCTCGCGCGCCCGGGGGCGCAGGCGGTGCCGGTGCTGGGCACCGTTCTGGCCGGTCTGGCCACGGCGAGGAGCCCCATCGACCAAGCGCGCGCGTGCCGCGAGACCTACGGGGACGTGTTCACGCTGGCGCTGCCGGGCAACCCGCCGATCACCTACGTGCTGGGAGAAGATGGCTACGCCTTCTTCAACCGCCTTCCGGTGGAAGACGCCGGCATCGGGGCCGTGCTGCAGATCGTGCCCGTGTTCGGGCGCTGGCTCAGGCGATCGGACCCCACGCCGGCCTGGCTGGAGCAGCTCGCCCTCGGCGGTCGCGCGTTCTTGCAGGGTCGGATGACGCCGCCGTACCTCGCGCGGGTCGCGCCGGTGGTGGCCTCCGAGGTGGCCGAGCGCGTGAAGGGGTGGGGGGACCGCATCGACCTCAACCAGGAGCTGATCGGGCTCGTGCACCGGTGCTTCCTGCGGGTGGTGCTGGGGGAAGCCACGTGGGAGCGTCTGCCCGAGGGCGCCCTCGCCCTGCTGCGCCGCATGGTGGCGGGTGTGGACGTGCCGCGCCTGGCGGTGGGGGCCACGCCCGCGCGCTTCCTGATGGACGACTTCCACGCCACGCGGGCGCTGGAGAAGCTGCTCGCCGACTGGCGAGCGCGCGAGCCCGACCTGCCGCTGCTGCACGACCTGCGCGAGGAGATGCGGGTGGGGGGTGCGCGCCTGCGCGAGGGCGACGAAGGGTGGGCGATGGCCTACGTCCTGTTCAACGCGTGTGCGTACCCGGGATCGTACGGCTTCTGGTCGATGGTCGACATCTTGTGCGATGCATCCACACGCGACGCCGTGAGCGCGGGCGACACCTCAAGCGCCGAGCACGCGCTGCTCGAGACCCTGCGGCTCGACCCGGTCACGGTGGCGGGCCGCACGATCAAGAAGGAGCTGCGCTACGAGACCGAAGGGGAGGAGGGCCCCGTGGCCTGGAGCATCCCCACCACCCACATGCTGGGGGCGGCGCCGGCCTCGTTCACGCGGGATCCGAAGCGCCACGCCGACCCGGATCAGTACTGTCCCCACCGGTTCAACACCGAGCCCGTGCCGGAGCTGTTCGGCGGCGGTCCGTTTGGCTGCGTGGCCCAGGGGCTTGTGCGTAGCCTGATCCCCGCGGTGCACGTGGCCGTGCTGCAGGCTGTGGACCTGGAGCTGGAAGGGGAGCCGCCGCACCGGCTGGCGAGGCCGGCGCTGCACTACCCGAAGCGGCCGGTGGGGGTGCGGGTGCGGCGGCGGTAGGGAAGGGGTCGTGGTGTGAGATCGGCCGGGGGGTGATCGGTTGTCCAGGAGGACAGCTAGGATCACGCAAAGGCGCAAAGGCGCAAAGGAGTCAGCGGTCGAGGCCGTTGACGACGCGGGTGATGCCCTGTTTGATGAGGGGGGCTCCGAAGTTGATGAGGAGGCCGAGCTTGCGGTGGGAGAGGCGCAGGTAGGTGAGGAGCTGCTTTGTGTGCACCGGTCGGGTAGCCTCGATCGACTTCAGCTCGACGATCAGGAGGTCCTCGACGAGGAGATCGGCACGGAAAGCCTCGTCGAAGCGCATCCCGCGGTACTCGATGGCGATGGGTACCTGGCGCGCGACCCGAAGTCCGCGGTCCCGAAGCTCATGCGCGAGCACGGTCTCGTACACCGACTCCAGCAGGCCGGGGCCAAGCGTCGTGTGGACCTTGAACGCGGCGTCGACGACGACCTTTGCGAGGGCGTTTTCGTCCATGCAGCCCTCCTTTGCGGCTTGGCGTCTTTGCGCGAGACCAGGTCGTCTTCCGCCGTACTCCGTCGGGGCCCACCGCCGTGCGGAAACGGCGTCATCGACCTCGGGAACAGCGCGGCCACGAATGACGTTGCACGCCGAGCTTGGGCTCCTCCACATAAGGCGCAGGCGTGGCTACTATCAGGGTTCTCGGGCTGTGTTCCCTCGTGTCGTGCCCGGCCGGCGCGCGAGGGATGGCTCGCCGAGGCTGGCCGCGTCCGCTTCACGTGCGCCGCTTGCGACACGCGTCGAACGTCGTGCGGTACGGGAAGCTTCGCCAGTTGCGGAAGTGCGCCCGTCCGAGCGACTTCGACGTCCAAGGAGCGCTCGGTCCGAGCGGCAGAGCGAGCCCCGGCGTTCTCGTGTCATTCGCCGGCGAGGGTGGCGACCCTCTCGATCAGGTCGGGCGTCGCGCGGAAGCCAAGGGCGACGATGGCCTCGATGATGGGTCGCACCGCAGGGAGCAGACCCGAACGCTTGGCGCGAACCAGCACGCCGAGCGTCCCGACGATCGTCAGCCCGAGCTCCGCCGCCATCTCGCGGCCGGCCTGATCGTCGATCAGCAGCAGGTCGGCGTGTACGGCGGACGCGAGCACGATCGCCTCCGCTTCGCCCGGGTCAAGACGATCTCGCAGCGGCAGCACGGCCCGCGCGTCTGCGTGCATCACCTGGATCCACGTCGCGGCTCGTGTTGCCGCCGCACCGGGCCTGTCCGCGCCGACCACGACCACCTCGTGCCACACTGCCTCAGGCACGACGACGCGGTCGAAGAGCGCGCGCAGGATCGAGAGGTGCCCGACGGCACCGAGGTAGATGAGCGGACCCGCATCGCTGACAACGATCATCGCTCGAGGGCCGCCAGCTCCCGATCGAGGTCGGACGCGGGGTAGGCGAGCGTTGGCACCCCGTGGGCCGTCATCACCGCCGCGAACTGCCAGCGGTCCAGTCCGACCAGCTCGGCACCCTTGCCCACGCTGATCCGGCCCCGGCGCACGAGATCGAGGATCCACACGAGGCGGACCTCACGCGCGAGTTCCTCCTTCGAGGCCAGCTCGTCCACGGGAACTTCGATGGTGACCAGGGTCGTCGTCATGCCGCGATCCTAGCCCGTGCGGGGGGCCTCGTCAGCCGAGGAGGGGACTGTTTCCACGACTCACTTCAACGTGTACACCGGCTCGCCGGCGCAAGCGCACCATCCTTCCCCACAGGTCCACGCGCTGAGCTAGTCTGCGCCGTCGCCATCGTGGTACAGCCGCCACCTTGGAACTTGGGGGATGGGTGGACGCTCTGACGGTCGAGGGTCTTCGCAAGCGCTACGGCCGCACGGTGGTGCTTGATGGGCTCCACATGGCCGTGCCTGAGGGCACCGTCTACGGATTCCTCGGCCGCAATGGCGCTGGCAAGACCACCACCCTGCGTGCACTCGCCGGCGTCGAGAGCGCCGACAGCGGCACCCTCACCTTCTTCGGCGACGCCGTGCGGGCCCCTAAGCCCCGGCACAAGCAGCTCGTGGGCTACGTGAGCCAGAGCTGCCACCTGTACCCCGAGATGACCGGCAAGCAGCTGGGACGCTTTGTGCGCGGGTTCTTCCCCACGTGGGATGACCCTCGGTTCGAGAACCTCCTCACCCGCTTCGACGTGCCGCCCGACCGCAGGGTGGCCGCCCTCTCGGGCGGCACCCAGGTGAAGCTCGCCCTGGCATTGGCGCTCGCCCACCACCCCCGTCTGCTGCTCCTCGACGAACCCACCAGCGGACTCGATCCCGCCGCCCGCCGCGAGTTCCTCGAGATCGTGGCGGCCGAGTCCCGCGAGCACGGCCACACCACGCTGTTCTCCAGCCACATCGTGGAGGAGGTGGAGCGCGTGGCCGACCATGTGGGCATCCTCGTCGGCGGAACGCTGCGCTGGCAGGGTCGGGTCGACGACCTCAGGCGCGGCGCCGTGCTGGTCACGCCAGGTGCCCCTACGCCAGGCGAGCGTCTCGGCATCATCCACGACCGCGAGCGCACCGCCTGGGAGGTCGTCCTCGGTGGTGAGGCCAGCCCCCAGGCCCCCGAGCCGTCCCTCGAGGACATCTTCCTCGCCATGGCGAGGGTCGCGTGATCCGCTCGCTCCTGGGCGCTTTGGTGAGGAGGCATGGGGTGGCGCTCGGCGGGCTGTGGATGGTCTTGCTCGTGCTGGCGTGGGTGGTGAAACAAGACCCAAGCGGCCACGGCGAAGGCGCGTCTCCATCCACAGTCTGGGGCAACTCTCTGATCGTCTTGCTCCCCATGTTGACGTCATGGGTGGGTGTTCGCCTGATCGGACACGACCTGTCCAATGGGTCCTGGTCCTTCGTGTGCTCCCTTCCCGTGCCCCGCCTGCTGCAGATGGTCGCCCCCATCGCGTTCGGCGCGGCGTGGACCGTTGCGGTGTGTGCCACATCGTACGCGTACGTGTCTGTGGGTGATGTGCCCACGAGCGTGCTCTGGGTGGACCTGCTGCGGCTGTCTGCTGGGGCCCTCGCGTGGTGGGGGTTCGGCGTGATGGTGGGCTCGACGGGACGTTACCGGTGGCCGTTCTCGTTCGTAGCACTCATCTTCTTGATGCTTGCCTCCAACCTTGGATTTTCTGTAGCGGGGTTCGGCCCCATCCGTGTGTTCAAAGAGGACCTTGGACTCACCAGCCGGGTTCCTCACGGTCCCATCCTGGCCTCCATCGCGTCGGCGGCCCTGCTTCTTTTGCTGAGTTTGGCCCTCTTGTCCGTGCGGGGGGGCGCGCTCGCTGCGGGGCTCGCCCGTCGCATGACCCGTCGCGAACAGTTCGGCGTGGCGACGCTGGCCATCTGGTCCACCTACATTGCCGTCAGCTGGGTCTCCTCCGTGCCGGACCCCAGCTACGCAGACACGGCAGCAACCAAGCTGGGTGACGCCCACATCCGGGTTGCGATTGTGAAGGGAGACAGCGCTGAAACGAGCGCACTCAGCGAGCGGGTGCTCGGCGACCTCCGGAGCCTCGCCGCCATCTTGGAGGTCTCGCACCTGCCGAGGGTGGCCCTCGAAGAGGCCACGCACATGCAGACCGTGCCCTGGAAGACGTTGGACCTTGGCGACGCCGCAGGCATCGGCCTGTTCTACAACCCCAAGGCTCCGGGGTATCGCGAGCGCGACCTGAGCGCGCAAGCCATGGCGCGTGCGATGTTCACGCTCTCTGACGGCGTTCTGAACCTTGAGCATCTCCACTGGCTCGCCGTCGGGTTTGCGCAGCACCTCGCCTGGCGCGATGCCGAGGACCAGGATGCGGGTGAGATGCGGGCCGCGGCCATGTCTCGCGACGTGTCGGTCGACCTCTCCGTCCTCATGCGGTCCACCGCTGCGTCGGACGCGATGGATGACGAGACCTACAGCGTGCTGGCGGGTCTCGTCGTCTCGGACCTGATCGACCAGGTGGGTGAAGAGGCCGTGGTTGCCGAACTCCGCCGGTGGACGTCTCCGTCCGTGGGCCTGGGACTCGCCGGACGAATCCGGTACGCGTGGCGAGAGCCCCTAGGCTCTCTCGAGCGGCTTGGCGTGTCCGCGCAAGTCGTGGACCAACGCCTTTCAGCGCGGCTGGCCACCCTGCGCGAGCAACACGCCGACGCGTTGACCAAGGTTCCCTATCTGCAGCCGATCTCGACGGCCGACGACCTGGGCAGCGACGTCCGCCGGGTGGTGGTTCGGCTCGACGACGGCGGCATCCTTCCCGACACCACCCGCCTCCGTCTTCGGTCCCTTCCCCTCGGCCGACTCGACGAGCCCGTGCACCACTCGGAAGGCCAGACACGCCGCGTGTCGGCCAAGGCTGCCCGCGAGGGAGTGACGCTGACCGGCGCCTGGAGGAGCGGCGAGCGCGTTGCCGTCGCATTCGAGTACCATGACCCCACCCTCGACTCCCGGCTGCGGGGGCCTTGGTTGCGCACGGTGCTGCCGTGATCCCGAGGCTTGGGGTGTGGCCCCTGATGCGTCGCGAGTTGGCGGATCTGGTGCCCTCAGGGTGGATCCAAGCCTCACTGTTCAGCGGCATCTACATTCTGCCCGTTCTCACCGCCGATCGCGTGGGGGGCACGCCATGGAATGGCGCCATCCTGTCATCCTACACCGATGCTGTGCCCATGTTCGCGACCATGCAGTTCCTCGGCTTGGCCATCGTCGGCTTGGGTCAGGTTCGGCGTGAGATCGATCGGGGCACCCTTGCGTTCATTGATAGTCTTCCCACGACGCGAAACGGTTTGTTCATCGCGAAGTGGTGCGCTGGCATCCCGATCGCCGCAGCGGGACCCGTTTCCCACATGCTCGCGGTCGCGGCGGTCGGCACGTGGCATCCCGACTCGATGATCCCCACCTTCCCTTGGACCGTCGCAGCCTATGACGCGAGCCTGATGATCGGCGTTGGCGTGATCGCCCACACCCTCGCCTTGGTTGCGGCTTGGTTCGGTCGGGCGAGTTGGCTGCTGTTGGCGATGGTGGTCACCGCCTCGCTCACGTTGACCGGCCTGTACCCAGAACTCCAGGGGCTATCCTTCTCCGACCTGGCCACGGCACGCTGGCGTGGGCTCTCACCGGAACGGCCGTCCGCGCTCGGGTTCCATGCTGGACTCCTGGGAGGTGCCCTGCTGCTCGCATGGGCTCTGTTCCAGGGCATCGGCGACCATGCGGTGCGCGTCGCCCGCGCCTGGCAGCGCCAGCGATGGGTGCGGTGGGCCTCGGTGGCCGGGGCGATCGTTGTGGTCCTTGTGCTGATCATCGGGCTCGGGGTGTCGGCCGATCGCAGCGTGAAGTCCCGCAAGGAGCCACCAGCGTGGGAGAACGCGGAAGGAGAGTCCGCGGGGTTCACGATGCGGTGGCGTTCCGATCGATCTGCCACGGCGGATGCCGTGGAGTCGCGGGCCGACGAGGTTTCCCAGTTCGTGGGTGAGATCACGGGTGTGCACGACATGCCTCGCCTGGAAGTGGACGCAACCGGCCTGGGCGGCGCCGACCACCTCGAGGGCGTGGCTTTCGGCGAGGCGATTCGAGTGAATCCGTTTGCCGAGCCGGAGACCATCCTGGCTACCCTCGCGCACGAGAGCGCCCACGCCGTGCTGCACCATGAAAGCAACGGCGTGATCACCGAGAGGCATCGATCTTCGAGGCTCCTCAACGAAGGGTACGCCACCTGGGTGGAGGCTTCGTTCGGCGGACGGAAGGACTGGGGACCCGTTCACCGAGCCGTCATGATCCAGCGCGTCGCGCTGGACCTCGACCCGGAGGATGTGCTCGATGATGTCGTGATGAACGTGACCTCCCATCCTCACCTCGCTTACCCAATGGGCCACAGCTTTGTGGCGTCACTCGCCGCGTCGATCGGCAAGGATGCCGTTCCCCGTCTGGCACGCGCGATGGGACGGGAGGACCGCCCCTACGAGCTGGACGACGCCTCGGTGCTGCGGGACGCGTTCGACGCCGCCGGACTCTCGTTCGCGCAGGCACGTCAGGCCTGGACCTCGGCGATGGAGCCCTGGCGACAGGAGGCCGAGCTCATCGTGGACGGCCTTCCCGACACCACGCTGTCGGTGCGAATCAGCCCGATCGATGATGATTTCTTGGAGGTTCGGGTGCTGGCAGACGCCCCCCCTTCCGCAAGGCCTGGGTGTGTTGTCTTCGCACGTCGCGACGCGTCCGCAGCCGCCGGATCGATCACCTTGGGTAAGGTGCCGCAGAACGGCTCACAGGTGCGGATTTCGGCACCGCCTGGCATCACGGACGAAGTCGACCTGCTCCTGATGTGGATCCTCGACGACGGCACCCAGGTGTTCGGCCATTGGATCCGCGCACACATCCTCCCGCCAACAGCCGGAGGCTGCAGCGACCCGATGCTACAGTCCTCCAAGAGGTGCACCCGTGCCTCTGAATCGCTCTCCCCGGATCACGTGATCGCTCCTCGCACCCCCCGGCTGCATCGCCATCGGGGACATGGACCGCGGCATCGACAGCGGCGCTGATGACACCGACCCCATGTCCGAGACCGGCACCGACGACACCGACGCGCAGCTCAGCGCGGCCACCGGCGCGTTCGCGTTCCTCGCCGCGTACGACCTCACCCGTTGCATCGGGCCCACAGGCATCTCGCTCTACGACCTCGACCACGATGGCCACGTCGACGTCGTGCTCTCCTGCCTGAGCTTGTCGCAGGTCGGACACCTACAGCTCTCCCGCCAATCTGCGACCATTAGGATGCGCTGTTCAGGCGGGGTGTGCCGGCCCATGGCGGACCTCCAGGTGGAGTTCCGGGATCACGCGGGCAAGGAGTGCAGCCAAGACGTCGGACGTTGGACGCTTATGGCACAGCCACGGAGGCGCCTCAACGATGCCGTCCCAGACGCGATCGAACGGCCCCCATGCCCGACTGCACGTTGGGCATGGGGGCGGCGAGGTGCACCCGGTGGGAGCTGTTCCTACTTCGGGCCGAATCCGGCCCTCGCCGGCCGGGAACCGCCCATCCACGCCCGCGACGGCCCCGCTACCACCGCGATGGTCCGCGCACAGTGGCCTACTCCAAATAGCCAAACAACGCAGTTTAAATAGTCTCTTTGGATGTGTGCTCCCGCTGGTTGTTCACCAACATGGAGGATCCGGACTCTGCCTGACCAGCGCGTGGGTAAGCTCCTGATGCAGCGGCTCGCGACGAAGCAGGCCCGACGAGGGCGCGGGCCGAGATGACCGATTTCGCGGGAGTCGGTGAGAAGGTCGGCTTCCGGGAGCGCCTTTCCGAGGGCGAGAGTCGAAGGACGCTACGACGAGGCGAGGCCTGCGGGCGGGCACGGATCAGCACGGTTGAAGCACTACGGAGTCGTGGAAGCTGGCAAGAAGCCGTACCGCCCGGCCGAGCTCTTGGAGAAGTGGACGTGGTTGCAGGCCGCTTGCACGTCGGAGGGAGGAGCGACGTTCTCGAAGACAACCACTTGGCCGAGCGCGCTCGACGCGCAGAGGTTCCTATAGAAAGCATCCTTGACCGACGTCGCGACCTCGCCATCGTCGTCCACGTCGGCCTCTTTGTACGGGTTCAACGGGGTGTCCAGCACGACGAAGCCGGCGTGCCCCCTCGTCGCCGCGAGTGCCTCCTGCATCAGTCCGATAACGTAGCCGGCGCACATGACGGCACGAACGCCCTTGCCGTGACTCGTTCGCTTCCTGCCATTCACAACGAGATCTGCGGTCTTCTCGTCGAATGCCACGGTGATGTCGTCGGCCACTCTCCAAGCAATGAACAGGTCTCGGATACGCGAGCACACGTCGGACATGGCGTTCACCGTGAGCTTGATGAACTCCAGCTTCTCCGCCCTTCTGGGCTTGGCATTCAACTCGCGCAGCTGGTTCTTTAGCGTATCGATCTGGGCACGCAGCTGCTCGATTCTCACGTACGCCCCGTAGCTACCCTGGATCGCTCGGAGCTCGCTCGCCGTGGCTCGGACCTTCGGGACGAGGGCGGCATCGATTTCTGTGGAGATCGCCTGGACCTCAGCGTCTATCTCCTTCAGGGTTGCTCCCAAGGCAACCCGCTCGGTGGACATCTGCTCAGCTGCGACGCGAAGTTCCGCCTGCAAGCGCTGCACCTTGGCCGCTTCTGCCTGAGCGGCCTCGAGCGTGGAATCGGGCGCGTGCACTTCGGCATGCCGCTGATGGTCGGGTTCAGCTCCACAGTAGTCGCACGGCCTCTCGCCGTACATCTGCAGGAGATAGGAAGACTCTCCCATGGCTTCGAGCCGAAGAAGGTCCGACTCGTAGTGCGCGTCGAGCAAGGCCGCGCGTGCGAGCATTCCGGCGAGTTCATCCAAACGCCCTCGATGTTCGCGTAGCTGGTTCAGGAGCTTGCCTCGCTTGGACTCCGCCGCGCGAAGATCGCTCAAGGCCGTGCTCGACAGCTCGCCCAGCTCACGCAGCTTGGCTTCGAATTCAGACGCCAGCTCAGGCGCGATGTCCATGCTCTGGTGGAGCTCATCGAGCGCGGCCTGGTCACGCTCAACCAGACCCTCGATCGCCTCTTTCCGCCCTGCCAACCGGCCCGCGGACGTTTTCGCATCCTCTCGCTGCACGATAGCGGAATCGTCGACACCCGTGAGCAGCATCCGGATCGTGCTTGCCTCGGCGGTGTTGCGGATATTCTGGGAACCGTACAGCGGGGAGCGCTTCGCGATGATTCGCTCTTCATCGACGATCAGGGCCTTGGACAGGACCCTGAAGCTGGCCTCCTCAGTTGTCCCTCTGTCGTTCTTGCGGACTCGCCTGCCGTCAAGGCCGCACAGGCCTAGCAAGAAGCCAGAGACTGACTCCTTGGCGTTGGTGGTCTCGCCCAGAACCTCCCACCCGACGTCGGCTCCGAGTGCATCATCGATTGGCCCACGAAAGAGCCCGATCTTTCCGCCAACGAGCGCACGCTTGAGGGTGTAGAACTGGCCGTCGGCCGCTTCGATGCAGAGATAGGCGACGTCATACGGGCGCGCCTGCGGGATCTCCTCTGGAGGGGTGGCGGCGCCCATCACGAAGTCGATGCAGCTCAGGGCATACGACTTCCCCGTATCCGACGCCCCCTCGATGACGTTGAGCCCCGACGCGAAGGCGAGACTCCCGGCCACCTGACCCGGGCCGCAGAGACGAAGCTCCCGAAGCTCGAAACCGCGTCGAGCGCTTTCGTCAGTCATTGCGACCTCCCGAAGCCGCCGTGCTCGGCGAACTGCCCGCCCCAGCGGTCAAGCTCTGTATTGACATATCGGCCAATCTCGCTGGTCTCCAACGCTCCGAAGCTTGCTGCGATCCAACTCGCGCGGCTCCGAAGGGCTTCGACATACCTGCTGCGTAGCGTGTCCAGGAAGCAGCCGCCGCGGTCGGTCGCGCCGTAGCTGAAACCGTTCGCATCCATCGTCACGGAGACTAGACCACGCTTAGCGTACAGGGCAAGGCCAGGCTCCAGCACGGCACGTCGGACGAGCACTTCGGCTCCGCGTTGTGGCACCGCAGGATGGAGACTCTCGGGGCCACCGTCCACATCGGCTGAGTGGACCAGGAGGTAGTCGAGTAAGACGAGCCGCTGAAGGTCGTGGCGGTGAGGATCGAGCTCTACGAGGATGCATAGCGAGCGGAGCCCAAGCTCGACTGGCGAGTTGAACACCCAGGATGTCGTGGCGTCCGGGGTGCCCACTACGGTACCCACTTGAGTCGAGCGTTGTCCGCGAGCTGGTGGCAGATGCCAGCCTTGTCCTTGACCCCGAGCACCTGCCGCAGAGCGTTGTTCGTCGGATCGAGCTGCTGAGCGACTCCCGTCGCGGCCTTTACTCGCTGGAGGCCATCGGTGTGGCTGGTGTCCTCCACCGTATCGATGACCGCATCGAAGAACTCCTCCTGGAGATCTTCGAACTGCCGCGGCGGAAGGGTGTCGCGGGAGAAGTTGCGGAGCGATTCGGCATGAAAGAACCGCTCCCGACTCCTCAGCAAGTGCAGACGGAGCGACTCGTGCGTGGCCAAGTCGGCTACCGTCAGGGCCACGCCCGTATGGTCGGAGTACGCCTCGAGGAGTCGACCGATGTATAGGCTCTCGAACTTCTCTTCGTCGATGTCCGGAACTACCGCCGGCGGCCGCGGCGGTAGGCCTCCTGGAAATCGAGCGGCGTGCCAGCGCGTACCCGCGTGCTGCTCGATGAGGTCCATCGGTGGCACGTAGCTGACGATACTGAAATCGAAGCCCTCGACGAAGCCCAGGAGTTCACCGACCAGCGGGATCTTCTTCGTGGACGTGATGTAATCCTCGCACTTCGTCGCCCAGTCCCGCATCAGCCGTGCACGGAGGTCCTCGGGCTTCTTGAAGAGCAGCGACAGGGCGTTTCCTGCTCCCTGGGGAGCCACGAAGTAGTAAGCGGATGGGGCCGAAAACGCCTTCTCGTGAACGTAGTAGCAGAGCTTCCCGAGCTCGAGGACGACCTGGTTCGGCTGCAGCGGGTCCTTGTAGTGCTTGCACTGGTAGTTGTGCCACTCGTCGTCCGCCACGAATGCAACAACGTCGCGACCGAGGTCGCCGGCTCCGCCGCAGCGCTCGACCCGCTGGTATCGGCTTTTCAGGCTGTGGGCCCACTCCAGCGCGAAGTCCTCCCACTGGCCTGGGGAGAAGACACGTAGGAGGTCGATCGCGGGCACGAGGGTGCTGCCAGCGGGCGTCGGCGCCACCGTGACTGCGTTGGGCTCCTTGAGCGGCTGCGTGGTGGCCCTGAACGTGCTCATGCTACTACACTCCCGTTCGACGGACGGGCGGCAGCGTTGTTTGCGATTTCGAATTGCTTGGCGACCTCACCCACCGAAATCCGGAGCTCTCGCGTGCGCATTGACCGGTTCCCATATCGCGAAAGGCACAGGCTTACGCTCGCACCGACCGTGCGCGCGGCGGAAGGGTATCACGCGGATGCCACGGGAAGCGTCGAATGCGCGAAGAGAATCGGGGAGAGGCGGTGATCGGCAGGTGACTGCCGGGCGGTGGCGCTTGGCCCATCCCGATACCGCCCGAATCTCCGCCCACATCGCCCGTAGGTTCACGTTTGTCGCCCACACGCCACAGTGTCGGCTCGGTGAACGGCTCGCCGCTCGCGGGCTTCGACGGCGCGGACATCTTCCCAAGAATCTACAATCCCCCGCTTGGTCCCTTGGGCGACTCGGCTGCACGCGCTCGGCCTCGTCGTCGATCACCACGTGCCACGTGTCGACCTGCTCCAGCGGTCAAGCAACACCCGGAAGATAGCCCCCAGGCGAGGGCAACGACGGGCAAGCGCCTACCCGACTCCAAGCCGACCTCCGCCGCAGCCCCCGTCCCGCCGACAGGCGCCGCCGCAGGCCGCCGCCCCGCCCGCCGCCACGTGCCCGCCCGCCGAAGCCCGGTCCAAAGCGAGGCAGATCCGGGTCCCCCGACACGCACTTTTTGCCCCTGCACCCCTTGGGACTTTCTCTGCACCCCTCGGGACTTTCTCTGCACCCCTTGGGACACTTGCTGCACCCCTTGGGACTTTCTCTGCACCCCCTGGGACTTCTGCTGCACCCCCTGGGACTTCTGCTGCACCCCCTGGGACTTCTGCTGCACCCTCAGGGGTAATCATGGCGGGGATTGGCGAGAGTGTCCCCGTGGTTGTGTAAACCCCCTGACTGTAGGCTCCTCTCCTTGA
>CAYNFK010000056.1:0-29547 GCA_964396405.1 uncultured Enterobacteriaceae bacterium | reverse complement strand
AGCCCCAGCGCGGCTTGCTGGTCTGGTCGTCGTCGCCCGCGTCCTTGCCGACCTCTGTGCCGAGAATGTGTGAAGGGAACTGGGTGAAGTAGTCGCCGTCGAGGACGAAGCGGTCCGCCTCGTCGACCTCCCCTAGCTCGCCGCCGCGCGCTCGGAAGAACAGCAGGTCGGTGACCAGCATCGCGCCGGGGAAGATGCCCGACGGGAGCCGGTAGGCGCTCGCGAGGTGGTGCCGCTTCAGCACCTTCTCGCGGAGCGACAGGAGCGCGGTGCTGCGGCCGGTGATGAAGCCGGACGGCACGAGGAACACGCCGAGGCCGTTCGGCGCGAGCAGGTCGAGGCCGCGCCGCAGGAAGTAGGCGTAGGCGGACTTCTCCCGGTACGCGCGGTCGGGGTCCTCGGTGATGCTGACGCCGCGCGCCCCGTAGGGCGGGTTCGACAGCACGAGGCCGAGACGCCCGGCGTACTCGTGCGCGTGCTCGCGGATCCATCGCTCGAACGGGCCGTTGAACACGGGGATCTCGGGACGGAGCGCCTGGAGCATGCGAGCGGACAGCTCGGACCACTCGACGACAAGCCAGTGCAGCGCGGCGAAGTCGTCGCCGTTCGCGGCCTGCACGAACCGGCCGATGCCCGCGGACGGCTCCAGGGCGAGCACGGTGCCGTCCTCGTTGGGCAGGTCAGCCAGCAGCGGCTGGACGACGCGCGCGACCTCCCGCGCGACCTTGGACGGGGTGTAGTATTCGTGGATGAGCCCGCGCTCCTCGGGCAGCGGGAAGCCGGTCGGGAACTGCGGGGCGGCCGACAGGATCGAGAGGCCACCCCAGCCCGAGTAGGCGGCGAGCGCGGCGCGGTCGGCGGCCGTCATCTCTTCGGGGCGCTTCGCGGCGGCGACGCGCATCGCGGCGAGGTTGGCGGCGGTGCGCTGCGAGGCGGACCAGAGGTCCGGGGCCGTGACCGGCGACTCGGTACCCGCCGGGTACCGAGTGGGGCGGGCGGCGAGTTGGCGGTCCAGCACCGCGACAAGCACGGGCCGGTTCCGGGTGAGGAAGCCGTCGAAGTACGCGGGCGTCACGCCCGGCGGAAGGCGCTGGCGCAGGACGGTGGCGATGCGGTCGACGAGGACTTCGGCGGTCGGCTGCACGAGGACTCCGAGGGGGCGAACGCCCTCGGGTCAGTTTGGCGACCGGGGATCCTCACGGCCAGGAATCGCGTCTCCCATCGTCTCCCACGCGGGACGGACGATATGCTGCGTCGTCGGGATCAGCCGGCGAGTGGGGTGGCGATGTCGTTGCAGGGCCTTCTCGACGAGGCGTTCTCGTGCGCACGATGCGAGAAGCCAAGCTTCGGCAGGAGTCCGGCAGGTGGGTTCTGGAAGTTCCCGCCGATCATCGGCGCACAGGAGCACCCGCAGCTCTTGTTCGTCGGCCTGAACCCCCGTCGCGACGCAGGCAACCAGGCACTCTACGACACGGTGATGGAGAGCCCGCGGGGGTTCGCGGAACTCGCTGCCAATCGCGTCGGCAAGAGGCCGTACATCGGTCCTGGCTCATACGACGGCGACGATCACTACGCGCTGCACCTGCGTGTGACGGGCGCGGCGTTCCCACGACATCGGTTCGAGGAAGTGGCCGGGGTGAGCGAGTACTACCTCTGTGGCGGTGACCGGGCGGTCACGCGCGCCCTGCCTCGACCGAGTCGATGTGCGCCGCACTTCTTGAACCCGGCGATCGGGCTCGCGAAGCCCCGTGTCGTGCTGCCTCTTGGCGAGGTCGTGACGGACCACTTCCGGAAACTCGCACGGAAGTCGAAGGACGACTTCCACTTTCGCGCCGCGGTGAACGGTCATGGCTTCGACGTCGTTGCGTTGCCGCACTACGGCGCCCGAACCTCAGGGGCCGTTCGTCAGTTCCAGGAAGCTCTGGAAGCGTGGGGCACTCGCGCGGTGGTGGCGCTAATGAACGACCGCCCTGTGCCGACGCCACCCACTCGGCCCACCTGAAGTAGTTGGAGGCCGAATGGGCGACTGCATCTACGTGGCCGAAGACGGCATGGAGCCCGGCCGCTTCCGGCGGGTGGGGCATCCGATCGTCCGTGTGCTCCCCAGCGAGCAGTGGATGGACCCCGCCGAAGCGGGTCGGATCCTCGCCGAGGACCACTTCCTCAACACGACGACGGGGGTCTGGTTCTACGAGTCCGACCTGCTCCACGAGCCAGAGAAGCTCCAGGAGCGACTCCGCGCGTTGGCGGACCACCTCGGCACGCCCGCGTTCCTCGACGCCTACCAGCAAGCGCGGGCGGCCTCGCGGGCTGGGCCAGTCACCGTGTGGCGGCCGAAGCCCTGACGGTGCGTCTCAGGCGCCCGCCATCGCAGCCGCGACCGCCGCGCTGAACGCATCGATCAGGGCCTTGTCCTTCGCCGCATCGACCTCGGGATCGGGCGCCGACGGCGGGTTGGCCACGCTCGGCTTCACCGTCCGCGCCCCCTCGGCCCCGTAGACCCACCCCTCCAGGCTGATCTTCGGTGCAGCCTTCTTCCCGAGCGCCTCGTCGACGAGCCGCATCTTGCGCTCGACCTCGGCGTTCCCTTCGAGCTGCGCCGGGAGCACGACCCGCACGAACGCGCGCGTCCCCCCGCCGACGTCGTCGAACCCCACAGTCTTGGCCGACAGCGAGACGGCCTCGATGCCAAGATGGAGCAGTGCGCCCTTCATCCACTTCTTCGCGTTCGCCGCGCTCGGCGTGGCCTGGAAGGTGTTGGTGTGCCCCGTGACGACGGCGAGTAGCTCGGCCGCGGTGCTCGGCGTCCCGCCCAGCGGCACGACCACCAGGTCGCCGCGCCCACGCGGGGGCTCGGCGTCCACGTCGACCGCAGCGCGCAGCTTCGACGGGTGGAGCACGGCGCGGATGCGCTGTCCGTCCTCCTGCCACACGACGCGGTCCTCGTCGCGCCACTCGACCACGGTGCCGACCCGGTGCGGATCGCTCGCCAGCGACGCACGGTCGCCGGGCTGGAGGCCCTCGTCCGCGGCGGGCTTGCCCGACGGCAGGTTGATCTGCCCGGCGGCGCACGCCTTGGCGGCCTTCGCCGCAGCGAGCGCGACCCACTGGGCGATGCTCCGCAGCTTGCGGATGCCGTCGAAGGGCTCGCCCCGGCCGATGGCGTCGCGGGCCTCGCCGTAGCTCTGCACGGCGCGCTGGACCGCCTCGACCGCCTCGCGCTGGTCACGGCCACGGCACAGCTCGGACTCGCTCATGCGGGCGGCGTAGCGCACCAGACGCCGCGCACGCTCCAGCAGGGCCGGTGCTGTCTTCCAGCCGTCGTGCAGGCGGGTGACCTGCACCAGCGCGTCCTGGCGCGTCGGCTCGTCGACATCGAGGTCCGCCACGAGCTCGCGCAGCCGCGCGACGAACACGTCGAGCGGCCGATCGGGTCCACCGTCGTAGCCCGCGACCTCCTCGGCGAGGTCGTCGAGGCCGACCTGGCTGAACCACGCGACCGCGTCCTCCTTCGCCGACGACTCCTGCCACAACCACGGCAGCCCGCGGACCGACTCGAGGGCGTCCGCCTCGGCCGTGACCTCATCGGCCATGCGATGCAGCGCGGGTGCGGTCACCGGCACGTCCGGCAGGGACACGGGCGCGTCCATCGGCGCGGGCGCGCGGGCCTTCGTCTTGCGCGGCTCCTTCGGGCGCAGGCGCTCCGTCGGATCCTTGCCCTCGTGCGCGGGCTTGATCGGGTGCTCGACCGCGAAGGCCGTGTCGAGCGCGGCGCGGCGGTGGCTGTCCCGGACGCTGCACGCCTCACCGAGCAGGCCCATCGAGCGAGCCAGCCCGTCCTCGATCGCCTTGAGCAGCGTCGGCGCGGTGCCCGTGTCCGCGCCCGGCTTGCTGAACCACTTCTCGGTCCGCGCGACGGACCAGGACCAGCCCTCCGGCGACGAGGTGATCGTGAGCACGCCGTAGGCCGCGAGCTTGCGGACGAGCTCGACGCGCGGGGTGCCGCTGTCGCAGTGCAGCCACCCCGACCACTGACCCCGGAGGGTGATCGGCCCCGGCTTCGGCGTCGCCTTCTGCTCGGTCTTGATCAGCGTGACGGCGTCTTTGGCGCTCACGGCGCTTGCGGGAACACCGGGCGCGTCGCTGTGCGCGGGCGCGCGATCGACGACGACGTGCGCGAACTGGTCGTCGGGGTCGTAGGCCATCGTGACCTCCTGCCCGTCGACGAGGCCCTGCGGCTCGTAAGGCACCCACGCGACGCCGCGCTCGCCGCCGGTCAGGGCGACGAGGCGCAGCGACCCGTCCTGCACCCGCTGCACGCGCGCCTTCGCACGACGCCGGGTGTCGGGCGCGGGCGCCTCGCCGGATCGCCAGAAGGTCGCGCCGTCCTTGCGGACGAGCACGAGCACGCCACGCTGCTCGGGCGGGCGCAGCACGAGCGCGAACTCACCCTGGCAGGCGCGGCCGTAGGCGCGCACGAGGCGCGGCACGTCCTCGGCGGCGTTCACGAACGACAGGCGGAACTTCTTCGGGGCGTTCTCGGTCATGGGTCACCGCTTGAGCAGCGTGGGGAGGACGACGGCCCCGGTGACAACGGCGAGGCCGCCGAGCACCCACAGGCCCATGTTGCTGCCGCCTGCGCCGGGCGGCGGCGGGGGCGGCGGGAGCGTCGAGGTCTGGAGCACGCGGCCGTCGCGGCTCGCGGCGACGCGGGCGTCGAGCTCGCGCTCAGCCAGCGCGGTCTGCTCCCGCAGGTTCACCGCGTACTCGTAGGCCGACACCGCCCAGGCGATCCCGACCGCGGTGAGCGCCAGGCCCCCGAGGATCAAGACCGGCGCCACCCCGACCACGGGCTGCCCCGTTGCCCCGGCCCCGGCCGGGGTGGCGTCGGCGTAGAGACCCGCCGCGAGGTCGTGCCACCGGCGCTCCAACGCGGCGTACTTGAGGACGATGGCGCGGTCGGCCGGGTCGGCGACCGACATCGGCAGACGCACCTTCATGCGGTCGAGCGTCGCGCGGCTCGCGGCGAGCTCCGTCTGAAAGGCGGCGGCCTTGTCCGCGTAGGCGGACGGGTTCGCGCCGACCGCGCTCGCGTAGAGGCGCGTGGCCTGGTCGGACAGCGCCTTCCAGCCCGAGGACCAGCGGTCCTTGATGGTGCCCCAGGTGCTCATCGGCCGCACCCGCCGCCGCACTTGTCGCAGCCGACCTCCTCGGCAACGAACACGTCGTCCGCCCAGCCGAGCACCGGCGCGGCGGGCGCGACGGCGGGCTGGGCCGCCACCGGACCGGGCAGCGCGAGCGGCGCGGCAGGCGCCGGAGCGCGGGCCGGCGCCTGCGGGCGTGGAGGACGAGCCGGACGCGCCTGCCGGTTCTGCTGGGCGGCCTGGACCGCCTGGGTGATCGGGCCGATCGCGCTCGTCGCCGCGTTCATGATCATCGGGGCGAGGAGCGGGATGAAGCCGAACTCGGGACGGAGCGCGGCCTCGGGAACCTCGGCGACGAGGAACAGGCCGGGCTTGAGCTCGATCACGGCGGCGCGGTGTCCCACGGCCGCCTGGACGCGCAGGGTGCGGCCCATGCGGACCGCAGGCCCCCACGGGTCGTGCGCCGGGAGCGCGCCAGTGAGCGGCTCCAGGGTGGGCTCGCGGTCGAGCGCACGCCGCGCCTGACGGCGCTCGCGGGCGGCGCGGGCCTCGGCCTCCTGGCGCCGCAGCCAGGCGAGCTGACGCTCGCGCTTGGTGCGCTTGCCCTTCGGGCGACGGGGACGGTCGAGGTCGCCGGACAGGTCGTCCAGCGCGATGGCGGGGTGCAGGCGGCTCACGCGGTCCTCCATGCGCCGTCGCCCGCACGGAGGGCCCAGCGCTGCTTCACGAGGGGGTCGATGCGTCCGCCGTTCATGCCGAGGCGGGCGCTGGGATCGTCGCGGAACCATCGGCTCCCGACGCGGTAGCGGACGATGCAGTGGTAGAGCCCCGGTGCGTCGGGGCTGGAGCGCGTGGTGAGCAGGACCTCGGCGGGGAGCGAGGTCGCCCGGCTGCGCCTTGCGACGTCGAAGCCCTCGTCGCCGGGACGAAGCGCCTGGAACCCGCGTGCGATCAGCTCACCCGCACGCGCCGCCGACAGCCCGTCGCAGTCCTCGTGGCCCTGCGCGAGCATGTTGAGGAAGTCGCACCAGGTCTCGTCGGTCTCGCGCCGGTAGGTGACGCCCGAGTCGTACAGCAGCGGCAGGTCCGGCTGCGCGCGCAGCAGGATGGCGTTCTCCTGGGCGAGCCAGTTCAGCAGACGCAGCGCGGCCCGCTCGTCGAACGCGAGCTTCACGGCGATCTTCACGGGCCACCTTCCGGCGGCGGCTCGCCGTCACCCTCGTTGTTCGGGAAGACGTTGTCAGTCGCTGTCCGTTCGAGGATCACCGGGACGTTGGCGGGCTCGCCGCGGAACGGCGCGTTGCTCGCGAACCGGAAGGCCACCACGAAGTTGGGCTTCACCTCGCTGCCGTCCGGCGCGGCCGCGGTGACGCGGAAACGGACGTAGGGCGGGATGGCGCCGATGTCCTCGAAGCCCATGAAGTGCTGGCCGTCGGCGGTGAGCGTGCGCCGCCCGAAGATGGCCCACAGCCCGTCGCCGAAGCTGGCGAGCACCTCGGCGAGCACCGAGCCCGCGCCCTGCTGCTCGACGAACACGTACCCGAACATGTGCTGCGCGGAGTCCTCCGTCGGATCGCCGTCGGTGGGGACCAGCCGGATGGGTCCGGAGTCCGCGTCGTCGGAGCCGGGGGTCGTGCGAAGGAGCGCGACGTAGCTGTTGCGGAGGATCGCCATGCGGGCACCGGTTCAGAGCGAGAGGTGGAAGACGACACGCGCGAGCGTGCCGGGGTGGGTCGTGGTGGCCTCGATCTTCGAGGCGCCGCCGACCGGGATGCCCGAAGCGGGCTGGAAGGCTGCGTTGTAGGAGCCGCGCACGACGCCGAGCGCGTCCTTCACGGCGATCTGGGTGACGGCGTAGGCGCCGAGCTCGGCGAGTTCGATGCGGAAGGTCTCGGCGAACGGCGGGACGTCCGCTTCGAGGGGCGTCCCCTCGGCGACGCCGGTGGGGACCTCCCAGACGTTGCGGGTGGGGGCGAAGCCGTCCGCGACGGTCACGCCCACCCGGTTCACCTTCTTCGCGAGATTGGTCGTCGAGATGCGGAGCGAGCGTGCGAGCACGCAGATCCGCGCCGACCGCGAGACGGTGACCTGCGCCCCCGCCCCGCTGCCGGTCCCCGACGACCAGGACAGGTCGGCCTCGAAGGGCAGGCCCGTCCGGCTGAACACCTCGACGATGCGCCAGGTGTCGATCTCGGCCTCGGTGTTCAGCAGCTCGACCGGCTTGCCGGGGAGCACCACCGCCATGAGCTGGATCCGGGCGGGAAGATCCGCCTGGTCAGCACGCGTGGTGAGCTCCACGCCGCATCCCGGTCGAGCCACGGATCACCCCCGTGCATCAGCAGTGGGGGGTGACCGGCTTCTCGCCGACGATGGTGACCGCGAAGTCCCCCGCGCCGGTGAGGCTGCCGTTGACCGTGATGTCGAGACCCGCGCGGAGCGACTGGCCCTTCAGGAGCCCGCGGAGGAAGGACGTCGAGCCGAACACCGACACGTCGATGCCGTCGCTGGACGACCAGACCACGCGGTCGCCGAAGAAGATGCTGGTCACCTTGGCGCCGGCCGCCGAGCCCGTGAACGTGACGTCCTGGGCGCGGAAGTCGTGCTGGAGGCGGATCTTGACGGCCGCGGAGCCCGCGGCGGCGAGGGTGTCGGTGCCGCTGACGGCGGTCATGCCCCAGTGCATGTTCTTCTTCTCCTTGCTGCGCTCGCGGCCACCACCGAGGCGGTCGAGCTTGGACTGGACGCGGCCCTCGCGGCGGTTGAGGCGACCGAGGCGGCGGTTGAGCCGACGGCGCCGGGGGCGGCGGCGGGCGCCGAAGTCGGCGGCCTCCTCGCCCTCGATGTCGTCGCCCTCGATGTCCTCGCCGACGTCCTCGTCGCCGAAGTCGTCGTCGCCCTCGAACTCGTCGTCCTCGTCGTCGTCACCCTCGATGTCCTCGCCGAAGTCGTCGAGACCGGCGAAGCCGCCGCCGCGGCGGAGGCTGTCGGTGTCGACCACCAGCGAACCGGTGCGGGGGTGCCGGAAGACGCGGGCGTAGCCCAGGTTGTCGAGATGCTTGGCCATGATGGTGTTCTCCTCGTGGAAGTTGGGGAAGGGGGTGGATCAGTCCGCGTCCGACTCGTCGTCGTCGCGGTCACGGTTGCGGGCGGCGCGCACGAAGCGGCCGGGGCCAGGGCGTCGGTCCCCGCGGCGGTGGCGGCGGCCGAAGTCGTCGTCGCCCCCGGCGGCCACGGGCTCGGGCGTGAGGAGCACCTCACGGACCGGACCGGCGACGCCGGGCTCGGGGAACAGCATGGTGGGACCGGGCAGCGCGCCCTGCATCACGACCATCGGCTGACCGGCGGGCGTGAGCTGGACCTGCGGCTGCGCGGGGGCCTGGGTGGCGGCGCGCTTCTCGGCCAGCGTCCGACCGGCGTTGCGGGCGACGTTGGCGAGCCACGAGCCCATCACGCCGTTGCCGAGCGCGAGGACGTGCTGCCCGGCGCCCTTCTGGCCGGTCATCGTCTGGTAGAGGCCGTAGCCCTGCGCGAGCAGGCCGACGGGGGCGCGCAGGTCGACGGACCCGAGCTTGAGCTTCTCCTCCCCGAGGTAGCCCTCGGCCATGGAGGACAGGAACAGCGACCCCTGCGTCTCGGCGGTGTGGAGGACGAGCGTGCCCGTCTCCATCATCGCCTCCTTCGAGGTGTTCGCCTTCTTCTTCAGGTTCGCGATCCGCGAGACCGCGGAACCGAGCGCGCCCTGGGCAGCTTTGTCGCTGACCTTGCCGCCCGTGATCGCGGTCTGGAGCGCCGTACTTGCGGTCTTGCCAGCCATGCGGTGTGTCCTCTCGTGAGGGGGAGTGAGGGAGGGCGTCCACCGCCCGTCCTGCACTGCCATCTACGCACCGCATTCGGCGTTCATCCAGCCGTTCCGTCTCCCACACCCGTGGTGGCGCCGACATGCCGAGCGGGTGGGAAGTGCGTCTCCCGCGTGGGCGGCGACGTGTGGGAGACGGTTGCGGCCGATTCCCACGCTCGCGGGGAGTGACGCTCCCCCGCGCGGAAAGCGCGAATCATGCCTCTTCGATGGTCACCACCACCCGTTGCGACCGAGATCCGAGACGGGCATGATCGGTGGGCGACAGCGAAGGGAGGCCCTTGGGGCGTGCGAGATTCACCTTCGAAGGACTGGATTCGATCGAGCGGCGCCTGCGCCGCGTGGGCACGGATGCGTCTCACGTCATGGTGTGGGACCGGACGGAGCGGGCCGCTGAGGAGAACCTCGGCCGCTTCGACCTGACGCCCGGAGACGCGCTTCCGTACCTGGAGCCCGGCTGGACGCCGGACCACATCGACGACGCGGTGTCGATCGACGACCCGACCGACGACGAGCCGGTGGACACCGACCTCGCGGAAGCGATGGACGGCGACGACGAGCGCGAGGACTCGGTGGAGGATGCTCCGACCACGGCCGTCGCCCGACGCGACCCGCGGACGGTCACGCAGGCGCAGATCGCCGAGGCCGCGTGCCGGTGGCTGCGCGACATCGCGGCGCGCAACACCCTCGCCGAGCCCTACCGGCGCTTCCGCGTGAAGATCTACGGGCCGAAGGGCCTGCGCACGCTCGACACCGGCAGCTTCGTCTGCCGCAACGACGACCACGACCTCGACATCCCGGTGCCCGCGCAGAACAGCCCGCTCACCGAGAAGACCCGGCCGCATGACCGGGAGATCCCGCCGCCGTCCTTTGAGACGGTGGAGATCACCAGCGCGGGCCGCGGGATGCGCGCGCTCGGCGACTACTACGCCCAGTGGGGCCGGATCGTGCTCGGCTCGGTCCACCAGCTCCAGGGCGTGAACAACGCGATGGTCCACAAGCTGCACACGCAGCTCGACGCCAGCCGCGACCAGGTCGACGAGCTTGTCGGCGCGATCCTCAACCTGCGCGCCGCCGAGATGGAGCTCGCGGAGAAGCAGCGGTCGTCGGACAAGACCGAGGACACGCGCGCGGAGATCGCGAAGCACGCGCTCCAGCAGCTCGGGGACGCCGCCAAGGCGTTCCTCGCCGCGAGGGGCGTCACGCCGGAGATGGCCGACGTCCTCGGCACGCTCGGCCAGAGCCCGGACCTGATGGCCACGCTCAACGACCCCGACGTCCGCATCCTGATGCAGGACGGCAACAACCTCAAGCTGCTCGCCGGTCTGCTCAAGCAGGCCGCGGAGCAGTCCCGTGCTGCCCGCGAAGCGAGCACCCAGGCCGCTTGATCCCTTCACCCCCGAAACGTCCACGGCGCTGGTGCGCCGTGGCGCAGGAGACTGTCATGCCGAAGAAGACCGACCGCACCTCGAAGAGCCCCGCGTTCCTGGAGGCCGCTCGCGCGTTCTACGCCGACGCCTTCGAGCACCGCCGCAAGAAGGACCTCGCCGCCGCGATGGAGGAGTGGGCCGAGATGGACGAGGCGGAGCAGAGCTTCGCCGTCGCGCACCTGCTGTTCCTGAACCTCAAGGGGCAGGCCGACACGCTGCGCGTGCTCGTGGACGTGCGCGACCTGCTCGACGAGGTCGCCGACGGCGTCGACCAGGCGCTCGACGCGGACGAGGACGACGAGCCGGACGAGGACGCTGGCGGCGACGCCGACGGTGCGCCCGAGTCCGCCGCCGACTCGGTACCCGACGGGTACCGAGTGGACGAGGCCCCGCCCACCGTCACCGAGCCGGCGGTCGCTCCCGCCGAGGGGGCGTGATCATGCGACGCCCCCTCCCGCGCTGGATGCTCCGGCCCGACGTGGTCCGCGAGCTCGTGGATCGCGCCCACTTCACCATCGGCGAGTTCGCCACCGAGCTGGCGATCTCGAAGGGCTACTGGGACTCGCTCGCCTCGGGTCGCGCGCCCGTGCCTCCCCGGCTGCGTCGCGCGCTCCTTGCGCACCCGGCGCTCGCGGGCGTCGACCCGGCGACGCTGTGGGACGTAAAGCCTGCGCGCTTCGAGCAGCTCGCGCTGCCCTGCCTGCCCGCCGCCGACGACGATGCGCGAGGTGCCGCGTGAGGGGCGCCGTCGCCACGCCCGCGCCGTCGAGCGCGATCCGCGTGAACCTGACCGTGCCCGTGACCCGGATCGGGTTCGGACCGTTCTCCTTCGACCCCCTGGAGCAGATGATCGGCGCGAAGCTCGCCGACCTGCTCGCGCCCCTGATGGTCGGGTCGGTGACCCGCCGGCCGTCCGCGACCGGCCCGGCGGTCGAGGTGTACCCGCTCGCGCTCCCCGACGGCGAGGGCGCGAGCATCCCGCTCGCGCAGTGGGGCGAGGTCGGCTTCTACAACGAGAGCGGCCTCCTCGCGCTCACGGTGCCGTGGGGCATGGCGGGGTGGCTGCGGCAACGCCTCGGCGACGCAGTTGTACGCGGGCCGGAGGCCGGGATCAGCCTGGACGGGAGTGCACGCGTCGCGAAGGCGTGGGTGCGGCTGCGGCCTGGGATGCGGGCGAGCGTGCCGCTGGCGGCGTTCGGGGAGGCGGGGGTCGAGGCGGCGTAGACGCCCGGACGCCCGCGCCGATACCAACCTGCCGCTCGCCGCTACTCCGTCGGCTCGACGCGCCGGAGCTCGATCAGCCCGGTGATGTATTGGCCCTGCGGCGTCACGGCGTCTACGCGCAGGTACTGGCTTCCCGCCGCCAGGTCCTCCGAGTACACCGTGGTCGTGCTCCCGGTTTCCAGAACGCCGATGCAGTGCCCGAAGCCGGCGACGCTCTGATAGCCGTAGTCGAACGTGTGGCAGACGGGAGCGTCGCTGGTGGCGCGGACCGTTCGAAGTTCGGGAGCCGGTGGCGGACCACCGTCGGGGATCGGCCCGAGATTCGCGCCGTAGACCCATGATTCCTGGCCTTCGGCAGCGGCGTTCCTGGACGTCACCACTCGAACCAGCGAGCAACTCCTCTTCTGCTGCAACTCATCGACGACGGACCCCGGCGGGAGGATCATCATCGGGGGCTGTGCAGCCTGGGCCACCTTCAAGGAGATGCCGTCGGAATTGCAGGCGCTCTTGCCCTCAAGCACCGTGGGCTTGAGCGCCATCCGACGCGGGGGAGGCACCGGTTCGAGCGACACGACGAACGACGTCGTCTCCCCTTTGGCGACCGCCAGGCGCACCGTCTTGGAGATGAATCCCGGCGCGGAGAGGGTTGCGTCGTACTCGCCGACGGGCAGCTTGTCCGGGAAATCGGCGAGGGGGCCCGTGTAGAGCTCGGGGATCACGACCGTCACGCCAGCCTGTTCGCAGGCGACGACGACCGTCCCTCGTCCACCCGCCACCGCCTGTGGAGCGTGCGACAGAAGGAGGACGACCGCCAGGAGCGTGGTCGTGACGGAACGGCGCGGCGCATAGGTCACCATCGGTGGTACCCTCCAGCAGAAGCGGGCGTATCATGATGCGTTCCGCCGACGTACCCACGCGACGTCTGGCTCGGAGATCTCGGTCAGCCAGTTCGAAAGTCGTTCAACCAGCCCGACCATCACTTCCCGAAAATCGAAGAGCCCGTCGAAGTTCGCTTCGGCGGGCTGTTTCAGTTCCAGCGATCCGGACGCTTGAGACGAGCCAGCCCCGGTCACAGCCTGACGTGCTACGCGGCCACGATGTCCTCGCTTCGCATCCTGATCTCGTGTTGCCTTGTCGGCGCGTGTCACGCCTCGGCGGACGCCGTCGACGGTGTGGTGGACACCGACGACCCCGGCCACTCGTCCTGTAGAGACATCCTCGACTCCAATCCTTGGGAGTTTGTCATGGGACTCGACTTCTATGAGCAATTTCCCGACCTGTACGCCTGCGACGAGGTGTGTGACCGGTCGGGCAGCGAGGTTGTGAGTCTGGAGTCCTGTACGGGGCCAACAGCGCACACGCGTGACGACGGCGAGCACATCATGGTGTTCGGGTGCGCGGGCGTCAGGTTGATCGGGACAGCGTGCGAGTGACCCGCGGCCGTGCAGACTCTGGCTGCTTGTTCCGCGCGGCGTCGCCACCGGCGTGTACGTAGGTGCCAGCGGTAGCTTGGCCCCTGGTCGCGCTTGAACCGCGACGCTTACCATTCGAACGAGCACCCGCGGACAGCCTACGAGGGCGTGGCTGCGCGGGACCCGAGGAACTCCGAGACCTTCTGCTCGTCTCAGACCGACCCGGCGTCGCGCCAGAATGTTCTATAGGCATCTACCCAGCGCGATCATTCTTGGACTCCGGCTGGATCGTAAGGTTCAGCGGGGGTTCCTGGCACTGACGGGCGTCGGCACGCCCCCAAAACGCGGGCCCGCTGGGCGACGAGGGCCTCCAGGTCCGCCCTGCAGGCCAGTGGCGTGGCATAGGTGCGCGTCACGCGGCGACCCCCGCTTCTCGCAGATCGGCCGCGGTGTACAGGCCCCGCCGCAGATCATCACGCACCCCCTGATCGACGAGGTCGGGCTGCGCGTGATCCGCAAAGCAGTCCGCCCCCATCCGCTGGGGCGTGGTGACAGGGACCGGTCCGCTCCACGTTCGGTCGACGTCGGGGACGTCGGGGACGTCGGCGTGGTGCAGGCGCGCGACCGCGGGCACCTTGAAGCGACGGGCGCGCCACGAGGCGGGCACGGTGAGATGGATCCGTGCGAGGAGCGCGTCTGTCGACGGTCGACTGCAACCAGCCCCAAGGGGTCTCCCGAAGCGCTTGCCGGTCGATTGCAGTATGAATATACTGTCATCAACCGGCCACCCTGGCCGGCCCAGGAGTTGGTGCCATGATCCAAGCCGCCCCCAATCCCTCACCGGTCGACACAAACTGGAGCACCGTCCCCACACAGGCGCTCGACGCGGGTGGCATCCGCTTCGCCTACCGAGAGCTGGGCCCACGAGGCGGCGTGCCGGTGGTCTTCCTCACCCACCTCGCCGAGGTCCCTGGCAGCTGGGATCCTCGCGCGGTGGGTGGCGTCGCGAACCCGTCATGAAGGCCTTCGTCGTCGAGAAGTATGGCGCGAACGGACTCCGCCTGGCCGACGTGCCCGACCCCACGGTGGGCGACCACGATGTGCTCGTGCGCGTGAGCGCAGCGAGCATCAACCCGCTCGACAAGATGGTCCGCAACGGGGAGTTCAAGCAGCTCCTGCCGTACCGAACGCCGTTCGTGCTCGGGCACGACGTCGCAGGGGTCGTGGTGCGTGTGGGCTCGTCCGTGCGCGACTTCAAGGTGGGCGACGAGATCTACGCGCGTCCCCGCGACCTCGCGATCGGCACCTTCGCTGAGTTCATCGCGATCGATCAGGCCGACGTGGCCCTCAAGCCAGCGTCCCTGAGCCTGCACGAGGCCGCCGCCGTGCCGTTAGTCGCCCTCGCGGCCTGGCAGATCCTCGTCGAGCGCGCCCACGTCCAGCCTGGCCAGCGTGTGCTGGTTCATGCAGGCGCAGGCGGCCTGGGCTCAACGATCGTGCAGCTAGCGAGGCACCTTGGAGCCCACGTCGCCACCACCGCACACACCCGCGACGTGGAGAGGGTGCGGGGCTTCGGCGCCGACGAGGTGGTCGACTACACCGTAAGCGACTTCGCGAGCGTGCTGAGCGGCTACGATCTCGTGATCGACTCGCTCGGCGGGGCGAACCTGGAGCGGTCGCTGACCGTGCTCAAGCCGGGCGGCCTCGCGCTGAGCGTCGTCGGCCCCCCCGACGCGGCATTCTCGCGGCAGCTCGGTCAGCCGCTGCTCTCCCCCGTGATGGGCCTGTTCAGCTGCAAGGTTCGGTGGCAGGCTTGGCGACTCGGCGTGCGCTACGCGTTCTTCTTCATGCAGGCGAGCGGGGCCCAGCTCCGCGAGCTGGCCAAGCTCTACGACGCCGGACACCTGCGCCCCGTGCTCGACCGCACCTTCCCGTTCGAACAGACGCTCGATGCGCTCGCCTACGTCGAGCAGGGCAAGGCACGCGGCAAGGTGGTGATCACGATGGACACGCCCAGCGTCCCCGGTTGAGGGCGACGTCTCCCACCGAGGTGAGGATGCGCTACGCGCCCGACCACAACACGCAGACCCGCGAGAAGATCCTCGATGCGGCCTCAGCCCTGTTCCGCGAGCACGGCATCCACGCCGTGGGGCTCGCGAAGGTGATGGCCAGCGTCGACCTGACCGTCGGCACCTTCTACACGCACTTCGACTCCAAGGACGCACTCGTCCGGGAGGCGCTCCTGCGAACGCTGCGGGAGCGCAGCGATGCCGTCGCAGAGCTCCTCGCCGAGGGCGATCTGGAGCTCCTCGTCCGCGCGTACCTGAGCCCGGAGCACCGGGACGCGCCGGGCACCGGGTGTGTGGTGGCGGCGCTCGCTCCAGAGCTCGTGCGGCAGGAAGCCGCGACCCAACGCGCCCTCACGCCCCATCTGGTGCCGGCGGTCGAGGTGTTCGCGACCGCCATGTCGGCGCGGGCAGGCGGACGGCACCTGACCCAGGCCGACGCCGCGGCGATCCTGGGCCTGCTGTCCGGCACGCTGCAGATCGCGCGCGCCACACCCGACCGGCAAGCGTCCGACGCGGTGCTTGAGGCCGGGGTTCGAGCCGCGCTGCGGTTGCTGGCGTAGTTGGGCTGCGCTCGGGCGTCAGCCGCCGAGCGCACCCGGCATCTCCACGGCGATGAAGTCCAGGAACGCACGGACCAGCGGCGACATCGACCGCTTGTCCACCACCAAGGCCCGCACGTGCTGCACGGGCATCGGGTGGGCGGGCAGCACCGGGACGAGCCGTCCAGCTTCGAGAGGCCCCTGGGCAAGGAACGGTGGCAGTTCCGTCACGGCCGCCCCGGACTGCGCGAGACTGAGCAGGTGGCGGTAGTCGTTCGTGGACAGCCACGGCGTGAGCTGAACGTCGGCGTCGCCAAGGGTCCATGACACCTGACCTGCGGTGCGCCAGCAGGCGATCGGCACCTCCCTAAGGTCGTCGGGCGCATCAACGGGATGGCGTTCCAAGAACCCTGGCGACGCCACGACCTGGTGTCGGTACCGGGCGAGCGTGCGACCGAGGTACGACGCGAACCCGCCGCCACCGACCCGAATGGCGACATCGACGCCGTCCGCGACAAGGTCCACGCGGCGATCGGCCACGAAGATGTCGAAGCGGACCGCCGGATGGACCCGGCCAAACTCAGAGAAGACCTTCCAGGCGGGATCAAAGTCCGGAGGCACCGAGACCCGCAGCTCACCTGCCACGCCCGACGAATCGTGCACGCGCTGCTCGGCCTGGAGCAAGATCTCCAAGCCATCGCTTGCGTCGGCGAGCAGCTGAGTGCCGGCGGCCGTGAGGCCAAGTCCGCGCGGTCCCCGCTCGAGCAGGCGGACACCGAGGTCGTCTTCAAGCGCCCGCACCCGGCGACTGAGGGTGGGCAGCGGCACGCCCGAGCGGCGAGCGGCCTCCGAGAGGCTTCCTCCGCGGGCGGCAGCGACGAACAGCCGGAGGTCGTTGAGGTCCACGCGATCTCCGTGTCTCTCGTTTTCGAGAGGCCACCTCCCATTCTATGCCACTCCGCAACCATTTTCGGTAGCCATAGGGGCGCTCGTTGCTGGTCGATGCACAACTTCCCCAACTGGAGCTCACACCATGTCCGCAGACCTGACCCAACAGACCGTGCCCGCCACCGAGGTCCTTCGCCGCTACGCGACCGCGTTGAACGCCCGAGACGTCGACACCATCGTGTCCCTGTACGCGAACGACGGCGTGTTCATGGCACAACACCGCACCCCCTCGGTCGGGCGCGCGGCCATCGAGCAGGCCTACCGCGAGATCTTCGGCATGATCGCGCTGGACATCGCGTTCGAGATCGACGAGGTCGAGGTCGTCTCTCCCACCGTGGCCTACGCCCGCACCCGAAGCGCCGGCAAGACCACGATCCTTGCGACCGGCGACGTGGTGTCCGAGGGAAACCAGGAGCTGTTCGTGTTGCTCCGCGACGCGGCTTCGGGGGACTGGAAGATCGGTCGGTACATCTTCTCGACGACGCAGCCGCGGGGTTGATGGCCGGCAAGGGCTCAGAAACCGTGTTCAGGCCTCGGCCCAGTTCTCGACCCTTAGACCACGGACGCGGGCGAACTCCCGTGTGTTGTTCGTCACGAGGGTGCGACCGAGCGCCACGGCGTGGGCGGCGATCAGCATGTCGAGACTCCCGAGCCGGGTTCCGGCTCGCTCCAGATCGGCACGAAGCGGCCCGTAGGTGGCCGCCGCTGCCTCGAAGAACGGCTCCACGGTCAGCGGTGCCAAGAACGCAGCCAGCGCGAGCGCGTTCTGTTCGGGACGCGCGCTCTTTGCGACACCGTACTGAAGCTCCGCCACGGTGATCGAGGAGACAGCGACCGTGCGGACATCGACCTGCCGAAGCCGATCCAGCAGCTGCGCCGGCCGCTTCTTGATCAAGTAGATGCAGATGTCGGTGTCGAACAGCCACATCAGAGCGCCTCACGCTTCTGATTCGGGGGCTGGACACGCACGGCCAGGAAGTCGTCGCTGAACTGGCCGAGCGACACTTCGAACGCCGTCCACGGGTCGGCCATCGGCACCAGGAGCACCGCGTTGCCCACGCGACGGACGTAGACCTCGCTGCCGGGCAGGGCGAACTCGCGGGGTAGCCGAACGGCTTGGCTCTGGCCGTTGCGGAAGAGCTTGGCGCTGGGCACCGGACACCTCCAAAGTATAGACTATCGCATCTATACCTGCGACCGTGCTGTCCGTCGACGGGGTCGCCCTCCCAGGATCCGCAGCTCGGCGTCGTCCGCTGGTGTCCCACCCGCTCCCGCCGTAGGGGTCCACGAGTCGTTGGAGCCACGATGCGCTGGTCAGGGTCCCTGCTGCGTCTCCTGCTCGTGCCCCTCGCCGCCTGCTCGGCGGGCACCGAGCCCGACGCCGACCCGGACAGCGACACCGACGACACGGTGGTCGACACGGACACCGTGCCCGACACCGACGACTCGGACCCCGAGGAGGAGACGGACGTCGACACCGATGACACCGACACGACCCCGCCCCGCCTGGGCTTCGACGTCGCGTCGCTCACCGTCGAGGCCGGGGAGTCGGTGAACCTGTCCGTGTCGTGGAGCGGTCGGCCCCCGCGCGACCCGTCGCTCGCTTGGTTCACCAACTGCGGCCAGGTGATGGGCCTGAACCAGCGCGGCTCCTACGTGGCACCCGACGCCGCCACGAGCTGCACCGTCACCGCAGCGAGCGTTGCTGAGCCTGCGGCCGTCGCGACATTGCCGGTCTCCGTCACCGCACCGGTGGGCGGCGGCGCCACCCGCTGGACACGCCACCTCGCGTCCGACCACGACGACTCAGTGCGGAGGCTGGCGGCCACTGCCGACGGCGGGCTCGTCGCGCTGGTCGAGACCTGGGGCGACTTCGGCGGACCGGGCCTGGGCGACCTCGACGTGGTCGTCGTGCGCCTGGACGCCGCGGGCACCGTGCTGTGGACCCACCGCCTGGCGACCACCACGCGCGAGTTCGCGGGCGACGTCGCCATCGCATCCGACGGGACGATCTGGGTGGTCGGCACCACCTACGGCGAGTTGGACGGAACGTCCGCCGGTGAGTCCGACGTGTTCGTGGCCGCTGTCGATGACGACGGCGACCGCGTGTCCCTGCACCAGTTCGGCACCGATGGCTCCGACAACGGCACGGCGGTGACGGTGAGCCCGGCGGGCGAGGTGGTGGTCGCCGGGTGGACCCTGGGCGGCCTCGATGGTGCCTCCGCGGGCGGCGCTGACGGCTTCGTGCGCCGGTACAGCGCGATCGGCGACGTGGCGTGGACGCGTCAGTTCGGCGGCGCCGGCATCGACTTCGTGATCGGCGTCGCGCTCGACGGGGACGAGGTGGTCGCGGTCGGAACGACCGACGGCGTGGTGGGCGCGCAGTCGGCGGGTGGCATGGACGGGTACGTCACGCGCATCGCAGGCGACGGCTCGTCGATCGACCACGTCCAGTACGGTGCCGCCACCGACGACCGCTCCTACGGCGTCGCAGCACGCCCGGGAGGCGGGGTGGTGGTGATCGGCGCGCTCGGCGGCGACGCGTTCGTGGACGCCTTCGATGCGGGCGGTGGACTGGACTGGTCGTACACCCTCGCGACGGCTGCGGAGGAGCTCGGGCAGGCCGTGGCGGTGGACCCCGACGGGAGCGTCGTCGCGTTCGGCTCCACCACCGGCGACCTCGGCACCCCGAACGTGGGCTTCTTCGACGCGTTCCTGGTCCGCCTCGACCCCGCCGGCACCCCGGTGTGGACCCGACGCATCGGCACCGCCGCCGACGACTACGGGTGGGCCGTGGCACGGCTCGCCAACGGGGACTTCGCGTTCGGTGGGCGCACCGACGGCCTGCTCGCGGACGACGCGGGGCTGGGCGGCGACGGGTACCTGCGGCGGGTGGGTCCGTGAGGGGCGCGCCCCGTCCTCACGCCCGCTTACGGAGAACCACGTGCGTCGCCCGCTCGCCGGGGATCAACTCGGCGACCTCGTAGCCCAGGCCGCGCAGATCGAGGTCGTGCAGCAGGTTCTCGCCGCGCCCGAGCAGCACCGGCCCCACCGCCAGGTGGACCTCATCGATGAGCCCGGCGCGCAGGTACTGCCGCACCGTGGCCGCACCGCCGCCGACGCGGACGTCTCGGTCCCCGGCTGCGGCCTTCGCTTGCTCGAGCGCCGCGTGGATGCCGTCGGTGACGAAGAAGAACTCGGTGCCGCCGGCCATGCGCAGGGGCGCACGCGGGTGGTGGGTGAGCACGAACACGGGCACGTGGTAGGGCGGCTCCTCGCCCCACCAGCCGCGCCAGCTCTCGTCGGGCCAGGGCCCCCGCACCGGGCCGAACATGTTGCGCCCGAGGATCCACGCGCCGAGGCCCGCCATGCCCCGCTCGGCCATGCGGTCGTCGACGCCGGTCTCACCGCCCTCCAGTCCGTGGGAGGACCGAAACGTGCGGGTGGGGAAGAACCACGCCATCAGCTCGGGGCCCATCACGCCGAGCGGGTGCTCGATGTCCTGATCGGGCCCGGCGCTAAAGCCGTCCAGCGACATCGAGAAGCACTGGACGCGGACCTTCGACATGGGCTCCCTCCTGCCGCCTAGTTTCGTTGTAGCGTGGCCTGCGCGGCCTCACCCTCCCCCGAACAGCGACGACATCAGGCCCGTGCAGCTCGCAAAGAACACGAAGCCGAACAGTAGCGCGAACACCATGCACCCCTGCATCTGCTTGCCCGCCTGCCCGGTGCGCGCCATGGCGGATGCGGCCACGTTGCTGTCGGCGCGATCGAGAGGCTCCTCCACCGCACGACGGTCGGAGATCACCGCCTGCGGCGGCAGGATCGGGCTCTGAGGCTTGGGTGCCCCTGAGCGCACCGCCGTGCCGAGCGCCACGATCTCCAGCAGGCCGGGGGCCAGCTCGCGGATCGACAGCCGGTTGCCGATCACGTGCTCGCCGCCCACCTGCTCGGCCTCCGCCCGGAGGCGGTCGAGGCACACCTCCCGCGCCTCGTAGATCAGCGACGTGAGCTCCGGAAGCTCACCGCGCGAGAGCCCCTGAACCAGCGTCTGCAGGCCCGCCGCCACGCCCACCGAGTACACGCAGGTCTGCATCACCAGGCGCACGGGCTGCTGGCCCGCATCCGCGAGGCTCCACAGCTCGGTCCCCGACAGCTCGCTGGTGATCACGCGCGAGGACCGCTGCGGGGCGCGCGACGCCGTTCCTGTCAGCAAGAACTCCACCGAGCCGGGCCCGATGGGGAGGATCTGCACATGGACGTCCACCACGGCATCCGCACCCAGCTCGGCCGCTTCGCGCTCCAGGCGCTCGAGCGCAACGTGGCGCACCTCGTTGTACATCTGGCTGAACTCGGAGACCTCGCCCCGGCCCAGCGTGCGCAGTGACCCCAGGATGCCCCGCCCGAGGCCCAACGAGTAGGCCACCGTGCCCATCGAGAAGCGGACCGGGACGTAGCCGCAGTCGAGGTGGGTGTAGAGCTCGATGCCTGAGGCCGCCGTGGAGAACACGCCTGACGACCGCGGCGCGTGCAGCGCCGTGCCCTGGCTCAGGAACTCGGTGTAGCCCGCGAGGTGGCGCAGCTCGCTCACCACCCCGGTGATGCCGGCCGCACCTTGGCGCTCGGCCTCGTGGTGCATGCGCGCGATCGCCGCGTGACGACCCTCGGAGATCAGCGCCGAGAGGTTCGCGATCTCGCCGCCCGCCAGCGTTCGGAATTGCGCACCGATGCCGCCGGCCAGGCCCAGGCTGCACACGCTGTTGCCCACGACCAGCTCGCCGGGGTCGTAGCCCTTCTTGCGGACGCACCAGATCTCGTTGCCCGACAGCCCGCTGATGATCATGGGGTCCTCCCACGGTCGGCTACGGCGACGGGCGCGATGTCGTCAAGCGAAGCCCGCGAAGGGCCGCGCTCGCGCTACTTCGCGTACACGGTGAGGTTGTCCCACAGCACCTGCCGCACCGAGCTCTCGGACGACAGCGCGCTAAACCGCACCAGCAGCGGATCGCCCTCATCGTCGGCGTCGGCCACGAAGGTGGCCGTGAACGACTGGAACGCGCCCGCCACGAGGTCGTCGTCGAGCAGCGCGCCCAGCTGCGCCTCGCTCGCCACGACCTGATCCGGGGACGACCCGTTGCCGAATGCGACCACGAGCGTGGCCGGAAGGCCCACGTCGGTGCGCTCCGCGACCGCGCCCTTGAGCGTGTAGGTGGTGCCGGCGGTCATGGTGACGACCTCACGCGACAGACGGAGCGAGTAGCCCTGCGAGGTGTTCTGGTAGAGCGCGTTGTTGCCCGCGCCCGGCGCAGCGAGCGGCGTGACGTCGTCCAGGCCCAGGGTCACGTGGTACACGCCCCCGCTGGCCACGGCAGGCCACGCGCCCGGGTCCAGGTCCAGCGACCAGCTTCCGCCGCTGGCGGTGTAGTCGTTGGGGTCGAGGATCGGGTCTTCGAAGGACTCGGTGAACACCTCGGTGCCGAGGTCCTCCGCGATCTCGGTGTCGGACTCCTCATCCGAGTCGGTCTCGTCTTCGGTGTCGGTCTCGACGTCCGTCTCGGTGTCGGTCTCGCCGGTCGTGTCGGTGTCGGTGTCAGCGTCGGTGGTGCCGTCGGTGGCACCGCACGCGGCCAAGGTCAGGGCAAGAGCGGTCCATCCGATGAGCTGCGCGCGCATGACGCCTCCAAGGCGGGCCGGACTACGGGCTGCGCCCCCCGTTGCCATCCTTCACGGCTCCTACGACGGATCAGCGCGCGGAAGGCTTGTCTTTGGTAAGTAAGCGCTTACTTACCTGCCATGACGCACCGCAAGCCCACCGAAGTCCGCCGCCCCGAGATCGCCGACGCTGCCCTGCGCATTGTCGCCACAAGGGGGATCGCCGCACTCTCCACCCGCGTGCTCGCCGACGAAGTGGGCCTCACCACCGGCGCGCTGTTCAAGCACTTCCCCACCCGCGAAGCGCTGCTGCTGGGGATGGCTGAGCGGGTGCGCGAGCTGCTCCAGGCCACCTACCCCGACGCCGCGCTGCCGCCCCGCGAGCGCCTCGACCAGCTTGCCCGGGCGCGGCTGACGCTCGTGGCCGACAGCGCCGGCGTGCTCACCCTCGTGCTCTCGGAGCAGTTCGCTCTGGCGCTGCCCGAGGATGCCGTGCGCGTGCTGCGCGAGGCCATCCGCCAGACCCACGCCTTCGTCGCACGCGCCCTCCGCGACGGGCAGGAAGACGGCACCATCCGCTCCGATGTCTCGGCGGAAGCGCTCGGCCTGCTGTTCATGGGCGCGATGCAGATGACCGCACTCGCACGCCGCACCGGCGCGGTGACCAGCACCCACGATGCCGTCGAGGCCCTCGATGTGCTGATCCGACCCTCCCTCACCCTGGATGCGCCATGACCTCCCGAATCGCTGTCCCCTTCCTCGCCGGCGTGCTCGCTGCAGGCGCTGCGCTCGCTGCCCCGCCGGCCGGGCTCCATCCCGTGTCCATCGCACCGCCTTCGGCCGAAGGCGCACCGAAGGAGGTGTCGGTGCTCGCCGACCTCCCCGCCGTGAAGATCGTGGCGATCACGCTGCGCGGTGGCACCTCTCTCGCTGAGCACACCGCGCCGGTGCCCGTGACCATCCAGGCCGCGCACGGGTCCGCTACCCTCACGGTGGCCGGCGCGTCCACGCCGCTGGGCCAGGGCGCGTTCGTCGTGCTCGACGCCAACACGCCCCACGCCGTCACCCCGATCGACACCGCCCCCGTCACCGTGCTCGTCCATCACCACAAGGCCGGTGGCCAGTGAAGTCCGGCCGCTACAACGTCGGCGTGGGCCTGCTGGTGATGGCCCTGTTCATGGCCTACGGGTTCCTGCTCATCTACCTGCGCGACTTCGCGCCGGGCAAAGAGCAGTGGATCGCCGAGTACGGCATCGGCAAGCACTTCGAGTCCAGGCTGGCCCACGTCCACGGCAACCTGTTCGCTCTGCTGAACGTAGGCCTCGGCTTCGTGCTCGCCCGGGTGCGGGGACTTGATCGTGCGCGCGGGGTGGCGGCCACGCTCGGCCTGGTCGGACTGCTCATGCCCACCGGGATCCTGATGGAGATCTACCTGGGTACGTCGCCGATCTTCGTGCTCATCGGTGCCGTCGCGATGACCGCCTCCGTCGCGCTGTCGGGTGTGCTGGCCCTGCGCGGATGGGTGGGCGAGCCGTCGACGGTCACCTGACACACAGGTCGGGGCGCGACCGCCACTTGTGCCATCAGGCCCCGCTCACAAACGGTGCCCGGTGCACAAACCGGCGCGCCCCCGCCTCCTCGACCATCCACGCCGCCACATCCTCGTACGCCACCATCGGCGACCCCCCGACCTGGTGCAGGTCCGCCCTGACCTTGCCCGCCCCCGCGCGGTCCACCATCCGGGCCACCCGCACCAGCGTCCAGTCCACGCCGCTTGTGCGAATCGCCGCCCACTCCAGCTCCTTCCCCCGCAGCACGTCGCGCGCGAACCACCTCAGCAGGGTGATGATCAGCCGCCGACCCAGGCCCGTGACATCCCCTTCCAGCTCTAGCCCCGCGCCCGAGATCGCCACAAGGCGACGCACGCCGTCCGCGTCCATCGCCTGCACGAGCGCCTCCATGCCGGTGCCGAACACGGCGGGGTCACCGCCGCGCACCACCCCCACACACGAGATCACGGCGTCCACGCCCGCCACGGTGGACGCCATAGCCGCACTGTCCGAGAGGTCGCCGACCACCACCTCGACGCCGGCGACGTCGAGCTTGGCCGGATCCCGCACCATCGCGCGCACCGTGTGCCCGCCCGCCAGCGCGGCCCGAACCACAGCACGCCCCAGTCCACCTGTGGCACCGAACACAGCGAGCTTCATGCGGGTCTTCCCGTGCGCCAACGACGACGCGCTCGACGGGTCATTGGGGAACTCCTCAAGGGAACGCGAAAGGATGGGGTGATGCGCACCTCTACTCCATCGGACAGCCAGGTCGAGGGTGGGGGGCGCCTGACCCGCGAGCTGCACGACCACGCCCACCCGTCGCGCCGCATGCCACGTTCGACACCGAAGCTGTGGTTGCAGCGATCCGCGAGGCCCAGAGCGGCGCCCCTGGGTACACCTACGCGGGCTTCTGCACCAAGATCGCCCAGGCGGGGTGCGCTGGCTACCTGGTGTCGTTCCCGGGCCGGCGGGTTGTGTACATCGGCCGCACGGGGGACACACACACGGAGCACTTTCCGCCGCGGGCGTGAGCGGAGCGTCGAACCGCCCACGCTTGGCTCGCTGCCGTCAGGGCAGGCCCAGGGTCTCGAACCTCTCCACACACGCCAGCGCCTCCTCACCGCGTGAGGAGCTGGCGAGCGCCTCCACCAGCCGGACGTCGGCGAGCTTAGCGACCGCTGCGAGGTGGTAAGCCCCCATCGCGCCCCCCTCGATCCCGGCCAGCAACCACACCACCCGCACTGGCCGGCTGTCGGGTGTGGGAACCGCTAGCGGCTCGTCGCAGACCACCAGGCAAGCACGTGGCTCCGGGAGGTAGCCGCGCACAAACGACACCGCAGTGGCGGCGCCCACACACGCTGTGCCTCGTCCCGCGTCGTCGACCAGGGCACGGAGGACGTCGATGGCCACATCCCCCTCCGTGAGCCGCATCGCGGCGAGCGTGAGCGCATCCTCGATGCGGGAGACGCGCACGCCCAGCAACACCCGCGTGGGACGGAGCAGCGGCCGAATATTGTGGTGAACGGTCCCTGGAGCGGTGCGGAACTCTTGGAGAACGAACGCCAGGACCCGCGCGAGCTGCGCCTCGCTGAGCTCGCGCCGGCGCAGCTCCGCAGCCAAGCGCCGACCTGTGGGCGTCACCCGGAGCCAGTCGGCCGCATCGCCTCGAATCTCATCCACAAGCCCCAGGAGCACGGGACCGGGAATGCCCAACGCCTCGGCGATGGCCAGGGCGCGCTCGCCCGTGGGTGCTGGATCGTGCCCGTGCTCGATGCGGCTGAGGTACGCCGCCGACACCCCCACGCGGCTCCCTAGCGTACGCAGCGAGATCCCCGCATGGCTGCGCAGGAGGTGCATGGTCGCGCCAAAGTGCATGGTGACCTCACGCGCCGTGGGTGGAAGGCGGCGCCGCGTCGGTCGGCGCGTCGGCGCCAGGAGACCGACGTGCACCACGGAGGAGCAGCAGGCTGGTCTCGGGGTGTGCGGGGAGCTTCGCGTCTGGCGAGAAGCCCCGAATCTTCAGGTCGCCGGCTGTGACGCTCTCGGCCCCGACCTGCTCCGCACCGCCCAGCACCAGCTGCTCCCCGAGCTCGGTCACCGCGGGACCGTGCTCGCCGGTGGCATCCAGCGCCACACGCTCGATCTGGGCCAGGCCTCGGTCGAGCAGGATGCCCACAGCGGCGTCACACGTCTGCAGGATGGCTCCGGTGACACCTCGCAGGCTCTCGGTCCCGAACGAGGATCGGTGGGTGCCCAACACCACAAGGCGCGCGTTTTTCATCGCCGCGAGCCGCACGAGATCCACCCCCGGCTCCGCCGAGGAGAACTCCATCCCTTCGAACTGAAGCCCAGCCATTCGCGCAGTGCGCTCCACGGCCTCCATGGGCTCACTCCGCTCGGTGTCCTGGCGAAGGTACTCGTGGGGGCGTTCGACCCGGCGAAGGTGGACCACCCACACCGGCTCGTGGACACGCCGCGTGAGCGCTGTGGCAAGCCACACGAGGGGGGCCGCGATGCTGGGATCGGACACACACAGCAGGATGCCGCTCGGCGTGGGGTGCTGCGGTCCTGGGAGCAAGGGCGTGGGCTCCAGCTCCCGCGCGAGATCCGGCGCATACACTCGCCGAAGGATGGGCGTGGTCATCCACGTGGTCACCACGGCCACCACCACCATCATGGCGAACAGCCGCTCGCTGATCACCCCAAGATCGAGGCCCACGTTGAGCACCACGATCTCCATCAGGCCCCGCGTGTTCATCAGGATGCCCACGGCCATCGACTCTCGGCTGCCCATTCCCGTGAGGCGCGCGGCCAGCGCGCTGCCGCCAAACTTGCCCACCGTCGCCACCGTCAGCAGCAGGAAGGTGAGCGCCCAGTCCCCGATACCGTGGATCAGACCGATCTCGGTGCGCAGGCCGCTGTACGCAAAGAACAGCGGCAGGAGGACGATCGTGACGTAGTCCTCCATCTTCTCAGCAACAGCCGACGACAGACCGCCCTGGCGCGGCATCGCAGCGCCGATGAGGAAGCCCCCGAACAATGCGTGGATGCCGATCTTCTCGGTGATCAATGCCGACACCACAACCAACAAGATCGCGCCCGTCATCAGCTCGATCGACACCTCGTGGCCTTCGCGCGGACCCAGGCGGCGGAGCAGCGGACGGGCCCCCCACCACACCAGCGCCGCGAACGCGAGCGCCAACCCCACCGTCACGAACGCCGATCCCACGCCCGAGGCGGACGCGATCCCCACAACGAGCGCGAGCAGGCACCACGCGGCCACATCGTCCACCGCTGCGGCAGCTAGCGAGATGGCGCCGACGGGCGTGCGAACCAAGCGACGCTCAGTGAGGATGCGGGCGAGCACGGGGAAGGCGGTCACACTCATCGCCACGCCGAGGAACAGCGAGAACGAGTGGAACGGAACGTCGGGCCCGGCGAGGTCGGCCGGCAGGAACCGCGCCACCGCCACGCCCGAGACGAGCGGCACCAGGATGCCCGCGCCGCTGATCGCCACCGCCGCACGCGCGCGACCCCGGAGCAGCGCCGGATCGAACTCCACGCCCACCAGGAACATGAAGAACACGAGCCCGAGCTGCGCGACGGTGCCGAGCAGCTCCATCGACGACGCAGGGAACAGCAGCTCCATCAACCCTGGAGACAACCACCCGAGCAGCGAGGGGCCGAGCGCGATGCCCGCCAGGATCTCGGCAATGACCGCCGGCTGCCCAAACTTCCGCACCCCACGACGCAGCAGCAGACTCACCAGGAGCACGGCCGCGATCTGAAGCAGGAGCTGGTCGACGTGCACGAGGCACCTCGTCGTTAAGCCAGACACTTAACGAGCGGCACCGCAGGCGCAATGAGGCCCGACGGGTTGCCCGCGAGAGCCGCCCCAGGTGGGAGCCTGCGCCCCCCGCCGGCCCCGCACTCCACGTGTGCCCGAACCGGGTCAGGATCGCATCGGATGCGGGAAGTCCGCTTTCCGAGGTAGCCTTGGACAGGCGACCCGGTGCATAGTCGCCTCCGAGGTGTGCATGGGCCGGAAGATGTGGCTGCTGGGCGTGTGCGGGCTGTCGGCCTGCGTGGAGTCCTACCTGAGCGGCATCCGCGACGTTCCCGACGACGACGACGAGATCGACGCCCCCGACATCCTGGTGTCGCCCGCCACGCTCCAGTTCGGCACGCGCCCGGTGGAGTGCCCCACCGACGTCCTCACGATCACGATCACGAACAAGGGCACGGCCCCGCTGGTGCTCGACAGCGTGGTGATCGAAGGCGGCGACCGCGGTGCTTACGGTGCCACCAAGCCCAGCTACAACCTCGCCTCCGACGAGACCACGGAGATCCTCGTCGACTTCGTGGCCTCCGAGAAGGTGGCCTACGAGGCCGCCCGCGTGGTGATCACCAGCAACGACCCCGACGAGGAGCGGATCACGGTGGGCCTGGAGGGTGCCGGCGGCGACGAGATGACGGTGGAGGACGTGTTCGTCCAGCCCGACAACGGCGGCGTCGACGTGCTGTTCATGCTCGACAAGTCCAGCTCCATGGAGAGCGACATCGAGGACCTCAAGGTGCACTTCGCCACCTTCATCAATGTGTTCCTGCAGCTCGGCCTCGACTTCCACCTGGGCGTGATGTCGATCGACGACGACTGCCCCACCCTCGTGGGCCCGGTGATCGACAACACCACGCCCGACCCCGCCGCGGAGTTCACCCGGCAGGTCGAGTCCAACCTCTGCAACGACAACGAGACCGCCTTCGACGCGCTCACGAAGGCCTTCAGCCCGCCGAACCTCACCGGGTCCAACGCGGGCTTCTTGCGCACCGACGCCAACCTCGCCGTCGTGGTGTTCTCCGACGAGCCCGAGCAGTCCGGCAGCTGGCCGACGCAGCCCACCCCGCAGAGCCTGGTGAACTTCCTGGCCAGCCTCAAGGGCGGCGACCGCTCCAAGGTCACCTTCTCGGGCCTCGTGGGGCCTGAGACCGTCTCAGAGGCCGCCAACTGCCTGTTCCGCGCGAACCCCGCCCTGCCCAGCGACCGCTACCAGAAGGCCATCCGCACCAGCGGCGGCTACCACGGCCAGATCTGCAACGTGAAGGTCCAGCCCTTTCTCACGCTGCTGTCGCGCACGGCGTCGGGCGTGGTGTTCGAGTGGGACCTCACGCGCGACCCCCTCTCCACCGACCCCGCCGACTGGGAAGTGCTCCTCGGCACCACCGTGGTCCCCGAGGGCGCACGCAACGGCTGGACCTACGACGCCGGTGCCAACCGCATCATCGTGGACGGCACGGCCGTGCCCAAGCCGGGCGAGGCGCTCACCGTGCGGTACCTGGCGGAGGCGGTCTGCGAGTGAGGTGGGGGTGATGAACCCGAGGAGCCACGGCGCGGCCGCTGGGCTGGGTGCGCTGGGCATGTTCCTGCTGATGACGTGGACGAACGTCGCTCCCGCGCCCATCCCCGTCCCATCGCCCCCGTCGGTCGAGGCCATCGCGCCTCCAAGCCTGGAGCAGCAAGATGGCGATGCCGTCCGCTCTCCACCGCGAAGCGGAGAGCTGTCGGAGGGGGTCACCCCGACGATCGAGCCCAGCGGCACAAGGGTCGCAGGGACCCTCGAAGAGGAGCTGCGCAGGCTGTCGGAGCGTGTGGGGCCGGCCTACCAGCCCAGCGCGGTGAAGGAAGGGCTGCCAGCGAAGCTTGCCGAGTGTGGCTTCGCTCC
>CAYNFK010000055.1:0-29864 GCA_964396405.1 uncultured Enterobacteriaceae bacterium | reverse complement strand
TGGGCGAGGCCATCCACGTGCTCAACACCTGATCAGCGACGCCCCATCGCTGCGGCGAGCTCGGCCGCAGCGGCGTGGTAGTCGCCCCAGGCTTGGGCTGCGTCCGACGCGGCCTTGAGCGTGGACTGCTCGCGCTGGTAGAGCCGGAACAGATCGGCATCTCCCAGCTCCCACCGCCGCCGGGTGGCCACCTCCACCTCCTGGGCGAGCTTAGCCGTGTCGTCGGCGAGCTTGGCGCGTTGGTGGGCGGCCAGCGCCACAGCGTGGGCGACGCGCACCTGGGCGTCGATGTTCTCGATCTGCCAGCTGAGCAGGGCCTCTGCGGCCGTGCGCTCGGCGCTGGCCTCCAGGAGCTTTCCGCGCCCTGAGCGCAGGAGGAGCGGGAACTCCAGCGCGCCACCCACCTTGAGGTCCACGGGCTCGGACGACGTGCCCACGCCTTCCCCGTCGAAGTCTTGCTCGACGCCCAGCTTGAGGTCGAGCTTAGGTAGCGCCGAGAACCGCGCGAGGCGCAGCTTCGCCTCGGCGGCGTCGCGCTTCGCGGTGAGCAACCGCGCCTCGGGACGGGCGCGCAGGGCCTCGGCCACGGCCTCGTCGAGGGTGGGCAGCTCGGGCGCGGGAGGGCGGACCAGCTCGGGATGGTCGGGGCCGCTTGGCGGTGCCGGCCTGCCTGCTTCGTCGCGCAGGTACAGTCCGAGCTTCCAGGCCGCAGCCTCCAGCTGGGCCTTCGCCTCCACCACCGTGGCCTCACGCTCCAGCACCACGCGCTCGATGTCGACCGCGTCGATCGCAGCAGCGTCGCCGAGCGCGACGGAGCGTTGGATGGCCGAGGCCGACGTGGTGGCCAGCGTTCGCCCATCCACGGCGACCCCCAGCTTGGCGGCGGCCGCGACCCACTTCCAGTAGGCGGCGCGGGCATCCCGTCCGAGCAGGATGCGCTGCAGCACGAGGTCGGCTTCGGCGGCCTCCACATCGAGCTGCGCGAGCACGGCCCCCGTACGGGCCGGGTCGGTCCAGCCCCCCTTGAGCAGCGGCAGGTTGAGGCCGGCGAACACGGCACCGCCGGGGAGGGTCTCGTAGGCGCCGTCGTAGGCGGGGAACTTCCCGGTGCCGAGCCTGTAGCCGGCCTCGACCGTGAGGCCGTAGAGCGGGGTGGCCTGGCGTACCGAGGCCGACACGGCTGCGTTGTCGTAGGGTCCATCCCGCCAGCCTGCCGAGCCCAGCAGCACCGGGTCGAGCCAGCCGAGCGCGCCGAGCTGACCGCCTGCGGCGGCTTGCGCCTTAGCTTCGGCCGCGAGCAGCTTCGGGTGGTGACGCTCCACCGACGCGAGCACGTCGTCGACGGTGGGGGGGGCGGCGGCGGCGACGGCGATCAGGAGGACACCAAGTCCACCGATCACTTCGGCCTCCACGACTTGCCGGCCTTGCCCGCTTCACCGGGCTCCGCAGGGCCGCCGACGCCCTTGGACTCGGTGGGCGCGGGCACGGTGGGGGGGAAGTCGTTGAGCTGACGCCAGGCCTCGTAAGCCAGCGGCACCGTGCTGAGCATCACCCAGCCCTTGGTGCGCACGCCCTGACGGAGCCAGGTGGCGTCGGGCCACGGGGCCTCGGTGGCGTCCTGCACCACGAACACCCGGAACTGGCCCTTGCCGTCGTCGGTGGGGTCGACGAAGTCCACCCGGCCGCCGAAGGTGCCGACCGCTACGCTGGGCCAGCCCGAGAACTGCAGGGCCGGCCAGCCCTCGAACTGTAGCCGCACCTGCTGACCGGGGCGAACCAGGGCTGCGTCGTTGCCGTCGAGCCAGATCTCCACCGCACGATCGGCGGTGTCCGGCACGAGCAGGATCAGCTCCTCGTTCTCCTTGACCTGCTCGCCGCCCTGGCCCCCGTAGATGCGGGCGACGATGCCGTCGATCGGTGCGTCGACCAGGCGGCGGTCCTGGCGGGAGAGCTGCGTGTCGAGCTTGAGGATCTTCGCTTCGTCATCCGCGAGCAGTGCCACGGCGCTCTGCAGGTCGCCGTCGGCTTCGGCGAGCTTGCCCGAAGCGTCTTGCTGGAGCTTCTCGCGATCGGCGCGGCTCGCAGCGAGGTCGGCCTCGGCGGCCGCGACCTTGGCACGCGACTCCTCCAGCTTGGCGCGGGCCAGGTCCGCCTTGAGGCCGTAGTCCTCCACGGACTGCAGCGAGCGCAGTCCCTCGCGGAACAGGGCCACAGCACGCTCGGCCTGCACGTCGGCCGTGGCGGCGGCCGCTTCCGCACCGGCCAGCACCTCGCGCTCGCCGGCCAGCTTGTCTTGCACGGCCTGCACCTTTGCGTTGGCCGACGCGAGCTGAGCGTCGCGCCCGAGCTGAGCGGCGGTGCGCTTGGCCTCGGCCGCTGCCAGCTTTGCCGATGAGGCCTCGAAGCGCGACGTGAGCAGGTGGCGCTCGGTGAGGAGCCGGTCCACGTAGTCGGGATCGTTGTCTTGCAGCTCGACGAGCACGTCACCCGCGCGCACGCGCTGCCCCTCGCGGACCTTCCACGCCAGCACGCGGCCCGAGACCGGGGCTTCGAGGGTCTGGGGGCGGGAAGCGGGGTCGTAAGCGATCACCCGGCCCGAGCCGGGGGCGCTCTGCTGCCACGGGACGAACGACGTGGGCAGCAGCAGGAGCAGCGCGCCCAGCACGATGCGTGCGGGCGTGGCGGCTACGGCCCTCGGCGTGGCGGCCCGACGCCAGGCCGTGGTGGTGGCGGCGTGCAGAGGGGGCAGCTCCGGCAGCGACCGGGGCGTGGGCAGGGGGTGCGGGGCGGTCATCGGGGCGCTCCGGCGGGGAGGGCGAGCGGCTCCAGCGTCTGGCGCACGAGCTGCCAGGCCACGTCGGCGTGCGCCGCCAGGCGCGTGTCGCGCGTGAGCAGCAAGACGGATGCGCCGTCCGCGTGGGACCTCAGCACCTGGAACAGCCGCGCCGCTTCATCGGGCTCCACGCGGTCCAGGAGCCCGTCCACCACGATCAGTCCCGGCTTCGCCACGAGGGCGCGCGCGCAGGCGAGCCGCACGGTGTCGGCCGTGTCGAGCGGATGGCCGGTGGGTGTCAGGGGGGTCTGAATGCCCTGCGGCATGCGGGCCAGGGCGGGGCGCAGGCCCACAGCGTCCACCACGGCGTCCACCTGGGACAACGGCAGGTCGAGGCGGCCGAAGGTCACGTTCTCGGCCAGCGTGCCGGTGATCACGTCGGCGCGGCGCACCAGCGTGACCCGCTTGCGTAGGGCGTCGAGTCGCAGCGAGCGCAGGTCGGTGCCATCGAGGTGCACCGCGCCCGCGGCCGGGGCGCGCAGCCAGAGCGTGACGTCGGCGATGGCGCTGCGTGACCGTCCTTCCGGGCCCACCACCACGCCGCACTGGCCCGGCTCCAGCGTGAGGCTGGCCTCCACCAGCGCGGGCGAGCCGGCCGTGGACAGGCTGACGCCATCGAGCTCAAGCCCTGCAGGACCTTCGCCTTGGGGCAGCGCGCCATCGGCACGCTCCAGAGGGAGGTCCACGAGGTAGCCGAGCTTGTCGACCGCAGCGAGCAGGTCGTAGGCGACCTCCAGCTTCTCGGCGAACTTCGCCACCGAGAGCAGCACCGACGACACCACCAACTCGGCCGCGACGAGCTGACCGAGCGTGAGCTGGTTCTCGATCACCAGCCACCCGCCGATCGCGAGCAGGGCGGTGTTGGCCAGCGCCTGCAGCGCCAGCACCGCACCGATCTGGGTGACAGCTGCAGCGAAGTGGCTCTCGCGCGCCTCCAGCCAGCCGCGCGCGAGGCGGTCGGCGCGGGCGAGCGCGAGGTCGGGCCCACCGCCCAGCTTCGTGAGGTCGGGGCGTGCTGCGATCTCTTCCAGCCAGCCCGCCACCTCGTACTTTCGCTTGGACTCCAAGATCGCCGTGGTGGTGGCGCGTCGGAACCCGAGCCACAGGATCAGCACGATCGTGGTCACCAGGAGCAGGTCGAACGCCAGCAGAGCGGGGTGGTAGAGCGCGAGCAGCACCAGCCCGACAGCACCTTGAAGGGCCGCCCCAAGACCCTCCAGCAGCAGCGAGCCCAGCGACTTCTGCAGCGTGATGACGTCGAAGAAGCGGTTGACGAGCTCGGGCCCGGCGGAGTTCCCGAACGCATCCGACCGGGCACGAGGGAGGCGTGCGGCGAGGTCGGCCGTCATGCGCACGAAGAGCCGCCGCTGCAGCATCTCCACCACGATGCGCTGCAGCACCCGCAGGACCGCTGCGACCCCGAGCGCGAGCAGCAGCAGGAAGCCCAGCGCCAGCACGGGCTGCCGGAAGGCACCGAACGCCACCGTGTTGACCAGCACCTGCACGGCCACGGGCACTGCCAGGCCCAACAACGCCGACGCCACAGCGTAGATCAGCACCGTGCTCAGGTCGCGTCGCTCAGCGTGGAGCAGGTGACCCAAGCGTCGAAGTGGGGAGGCTTGGTGGGCGGGGTCACCCAACACTGCAGCGGGCAGCGCGGGCTCCACCAACGCCCACGCCACCGGGTCGGCGCGTCGTGGTGCCGACGACAGCCGTCGCGCGCTGGTGCCGCCGGGCACGCGACGCCACACCACCCGCCCGCGGGCCTGCTCGTAGACCTCCCAGCCATCCGGGGTCCAGGTGAGCGCGGGGAGGCCCGGCTGCACCTCGTCCTCGATGTCGGCGCGCTCGGCCACCCGCCAGCGCACCACGAGGCCCATGTGGCGCGCTAGCGTCTCCAGCGACGCAGGCCAGGACGCGCTCGTGGTGCTTCCGTGCTGGGCGACCACCTGCTCCACGGCGCGGAGCAGGGACTCACTGTCGGTCGTCAGATCGGTGGCCAGACCCAAGCGCTCTGCTAAGGCGTTCAGCGCGTCCTGCGTGTCATGGCGAGGCTCTTCGGCCTGGATCATCCGCTCCCCGTCGATGCGGGACCAAATTGGTACGGTAAGCACACGGAGACAACCCCCACCGGCGTGCGCTTGCAATCGTTGACGGATGAGCGGCCTACCGGGAGGGCTTCTCGATGAGCGCCACGAAGAAGGCGTCGAACACGGCATCGGGCCACAGCCGACCGGTGAGCGCCACGCGGGGATCGTAGGTGGACCGCTGCCAGCGCTGCACACCAGGACTCAGCGGCACCCCGTCGATGCGCGCCGGAAGGACGACGGCGTCTTCGCGCTTTCGTAGCAGGTGGTCGACCACGGCCTCGTCTTCTTCCGGCGAGAGGGAGCAGGTGGCGTAGACCATGCGGCCACCGGGCTTGAGCGCATCGTAGGCCGAGAGGATCAGCCCCCGCTGCTTGCGGGAGGTCTCGCCGATCTTGCCATCGGACCAGTGCGCCCAGCTCTCGGGACGGCCGGCCTCGAAGCGCGCCTCAGAGGAGCAGGGCGCATCGAGCAGCACCCGGTCGAACCGGGCGGGAACCTGGCGGCCGACGTCGCGGCCGTCCTTCATGTACAGCACGACGCAGGTGGCACCGGCCCGATCGACGTTGCCCTTCAGGCGAAAGAACCGATCCTTGATCGGCTCCACCGCCGCGAGTCGTCCCTGGTTCTGCATGCGGGCGGCGAGGTGGGTGGTCTTGCCGCCCGGCGCGGCCGCCAGGTCGAGGACCTCTTCACCGGGCTGGGCATCCAGCAGCAGCACGGGGACCCAGCTCGATGGCGACTGGAGGTAGACGGCGCCTTGTTCCACGAGGGGGTGGGCGAGCAGGGCCTCGCGCTGGCCGAGCGGCACCGAGAAGCCCTCAGGGCACCACGGCGTGGGCTGGAGGTCGACGACGGCAGCGAGCTGCTCGCGCGCATCGGGGGGAGCGCGCAGCGGGTTGAGGCGCGCGTGGGGGGCTTTGGCGGTGGCGTACGCAGCGAGGATCGCATCCACAAGCTCGGCGGGCGCGAGGGCCCGGATGCGCTCCACAAAGGCCTCGGGCAGGTCGCTGCTCACGGCTCTGTTCCGTCGTCGGTGGACCACACGGCGGTGAACTCCGCACCGAGCAGCATCAGCTGCGCCGACCCGTAGACCCACACGAGCACGACGACCAGGGAGCCCGCGGCGCCGTACGCGGACACGAGCGGGCTGTGGCCCAGGTAGAGCCCGATGCCCACCTGGCCCAAGCCCATCAGGAACGACGTGAGACAGCTTCCGACGATCACATGCCGCCACTGCACCGGCGCGTCGGGCAGCCACTTGTAGAGGACGGCGATCATCGGTGCGATGAGCACGAAGGTGGTGGTGAGGTTCAGTCCGTGCAGGGTGCGCTCCGAGATCGGCACGATCTTGTCCACCCAGGTGCTGGCGGCACGCACGGCGGTGGTGATGCCCGTGGAGAGCACGAGCATCACGCCCAGCGCCACCACCATCAAGAAGGAGATCATGCGGCGCTCGAGGTACGGCACCCAGCCGGGCGCGGGCGCGGCGGTGGACCCCCACACCCGGTTCATCGCGGCCTGCAGCTCCACGAACGCGCCTGACGCGCCGAGCAAGAACACCAGCGTGCCGAACACAGCGGCGGCCGGCGTCTGGCCTGGTGCGGTGGCGTGCACCATCGCGTCCCGGATGAAGTCGGCTGCGGTGTGGCCAAACAGCGTGCCCAGCTCGGCTTGCAGGCGACCGGCAGCCGCGTCGCGCCCGAAGATCGTGCTCGCGATCGCCAGCGCAATGACCATCACCGGCACCATGGAGAACACGGCGTAGAAGGCCAGTGCGGCCCCCATGCGCTCCATCTCGTCGTCCAGGTACTTCCTCACGGTGCGTCGAACGAGGCGAATGGCCTGTCGAGCGACAGAGAGGGTGCGGTGCGGGATCCCCATGATCCGGACCTTATCGCAGTCGACCGGGCTTAGCGCCGACGCTGCTCGGCGCTGCGCGCGTGGCCTTCCAGGCCTTCCAGCCTGGCGAGGTCGGCTGCGTCCTGCGCGATGGCCTGCAGCGCGTCGCCCTCCTCCAGCTCCAGCCAGGTGCGCACCCGCAAGAAGTGCAGCACCGACAGGCCACCGGTGAACCGCGCGGTGGACCCTGTGGGCAGCACGTGGTTGGGGCCCACGCCGTAGTCGCCGAACACCTCGGCCGACACGCTGCCGATGAACAGGCCGCCGTAGTGCTTGAGCAGCGCGCCGTCGGCTCGGGCATCCACGGTCATCACCTCCAGGTGCTCGGGCGCGAGCTGGTCGCACACGGCGCGGGCCTCGGCGAGCGTGGCGCACACCACCGTGAACCCCTCGCGGCACGCGGCCTCGGCGTTCTCGCGGGTCGGCAGCACCGCGAGCTGAACGTCGAGCGCAGCGTCGACGGCTTGTGCGAGGGCGGCCGACGTGGTGACGAGGATCGGCCTCGCGTCGGGATCGTGCTCGGCCTGGGCGAGCAGGTCGGCGGCGATGGTGACCGGGTTCGCCGTGTCGTCGGCGAGCACCACGAGCTCACTCGGGCCGGCGAGCATGTCGATGCCCACGCGGCCCGTGACGAGCTGCTTAGCCGCCGTGACCCAGCGGTTGCCCGGGCCCACGATCACGTCGACCGGCGCGAGCCCTTCGACCCCGTACGCGAGCGCCGCCACAGCGTGCGCCCCGCCCACAGCAAGCAGGCGATCGGCACCCGCCACGGCCGCGGCCGCCAGCGTGACCACCGAAGGACGCGGGCTCGCGACCACGACCTCCGCCACGCCCGCTGCGCGCGCCGTGACCGCGGTCATCAGCACGGAAGACGGGAGCGGGAAGCGCCCGCCCGGCGCGTAGCAGCCTGCACGATCGACAGGGGACACCGTGTGCCCCGCCCGTCCGCCGGGCACGTCCACATCGAGCCGGTGCAGGCTCGCCCGCTGGGCCTCGGCGAAGTGGCGGATGCGATCCGCCGTGCGGTGCAGCAGCGCGGCGTCGGCCGAGCTGAGGCTGTGGAGGGCGGCGTCCAGTGCCGGCCGCTCCACGATCAGCGGCGCTCCGGGGGTGAGGTCGCCAAAGCGCTCGGCGAGGCCGCGCAGAGCATCCCTGCCCCCGTCGCGAACTTCGGCCACGATGCGTGCCGCGCCGGCCAGCGTCTCGGCGTCGACGGGCTCGCGGCGCGCGTTCGGCAGCTCGCGGGGCGTGAGGCGGCGCAGGCCCATCAGCGTGCCCCGGGCTTCGCGTCGCCCGGCCGCCGTGTGACCGCAAACGCGCGCTGGGCGAGCACGCGCTCCACGTCGGCGAGGGAGACACCAGCCGCCGTCATGCGCGCGAGCGTGAAGTAGAGCACGTCGGCGGCTTCTTCGGCGACGTGCTCGGCGCCTGCGGCGTCGACGAGCTCCTGCGCTTCTTCGGTGAGCTTCGCCGCGAGCAGCGCGGGGTCCTCGAACAGGCGGCGCGAGTAGCTGCCGACGGGTGCCGCGAGCCGGCGCTGTTGGAGCGTGGCGGCGAGGGCGGGCAGACCGGGCGAGTCGCCCCAGCAGGTGGTGGTGTGGAGGTGGCAGAAGCCGGCACCTTCTTGCTCCACCGTGAACCGCAGCACGTCGCGGTCGCAGTCGAGGTGGATCGCGAGCAGGCGCTGACCCGCGCCGGACGTCTCGCCCTTGCGCCACAGGCCGCGCTTGCGCGACCAGTAGATGCCGCGGCCTTCGTCGATCGCAGCGCGCACGCTCTGAGCGTTGCTGTAGACGAAGCCGAGCGCGCGCCCGTGCACATCGGCCACGACCGTGGGCCAGAGGCCGTCGGGGCGGTCGGTGATCATCGGCGCCGTGAGGGCGTCGGCGAGGTGCAGGCGGTTCGTGTAGAGCGCCATGCCCACCTGGCTGTCGGCGCCGAGGCGATCGAGCGCCGCCACCTCGTCGGCGGTGGTGATGCCGCCGGCGAACGTGATGCGCACGGGGCCTGCGGCCTGAACGAGCGGGGCGACGCGATCCATGGCCGTGCCGCCGAGGCGGCCTTCTTTCTCCACAAACGTGATCAAGAAGCCCGACACCAGAGGACCCAGCTCCGCGAGTCGCTCCTCGATCGACACGCCGGTCTTCGTGGTCCAGCCGTGGGTGACCACCTCGCCGTCGTACGCATCCAGCGCCGCCATCACGCGATCCCGCGGGAGCTTCGACAGCAGCTCGGGACGCGCGGCGGTGCCCAGGATCACCTTGCGCGCGCCAGCGTCGAGCCAGCGGCGGGCTGTGGCTTCGTCGCGGATACCGCCGCCCACGCGGCAGGGAAAGCGCCGGCAGAGCCCTTCGACGAGCTCGGCGTTGTGGCCCGTGCCCAGGGCCGCGTCGAGGTCGATGACCGCGAGCTCCCCGGCCCGTGCGAAGCGCTCGGCGATGGGGAAGGGGTCGCCGGCGTCGATCGCCTTCTCCTTGCCACCCACGAGCTGAACGGCCTGGCCTCCTTGGAGGTCGATGGACGGAACGATCACGGACGGACCTCGATGCCGCTGCTGCGGAGCACGGCCTTCACATGGGCAGGGGTGGTGTCGCCGTCGTGGAAGATCGACGCGGCGAGCACGGCGTCGGCGCCGGCTTGGAGGGCTTCGACGAGGTGCTGCGCGTGGGCTGCGCCGCCGGACGCGATGACGGGCACGGGCACGGCCGTGCTGACCGCTCGCAGCAGGTCGAGGTCGTAGCCCGAGCGCGTGCCGTCTTTGTCCCAGGAGGTGAGCAGGATCTCGCCCGCGCCGCGCTCGACGGCCTCGAGGGCCCAGGCCACGGCATCCTTGACCACACGCTCGGTGCCGGAGCGCACCACCACCTGCCAGCCGCCCCGGCCATCCTGGGCGGCGTCGATGGCGAGCACGGTGCACTGGGCCCCGAAGCGCGTGGCGAGCCGGGTGAGCAGGGCGGGATCCAGCACGGCCGCCGTGTTGACGCTGACCTTGTCGGCCCCGGCATCGAGAAGGCGGGAGGCGTCGGCGTCGGCCCGAATGCCGCCGCCCACGGTGAGCGGGATGCCGAGCACGGCGCGCACGGCCCTCACGGTCTGCGCGGCGTTGGCGCGGCCCTCGGTGGTGGCGGAGACGTCGAGGATCACGAGCTCGTCGGCCCCGGTGGCCTCGTAGCGGGCGGCCTGCGTGGCGGGGTCGCCGGCGTCGCGCAGGTTCTGGAACTTCACGCCCTTCACGACGCGGCCATCCCGCACATCGAGGCAGGGGATCACGCGGCGGGTCAGCATGGCGCAGCCACCCAGCGGGTGAGGAGATCGAGTCCCCACGTGCCCGACAGCTCGGGGTGGAACTGGCAGGCGAGCAGTGCCCCGCGCTCTAGGGCCGCTACGAACGGACCCCCGTGATCGGAGAGCGCGCCCTCCCAGCCGGGGGGCACGGCGTCGAGCTTGAACGAGTTGGCGAAGTACGCGTGGCCCTGGCGGAGGTGCCGCGACCCCGACGTGGGCACCACCTCGTTCCAGCCGAGCTGCGGCACCCGCACGGGCCCGGTGAACCGGGTGACCGCGGCATGCACGAGGCCCACACCTGCCACCCCAGGTGCTTCTTCGCTGCCTTCGGCGAGCATCTGGAGTCCCAGGCACACGCACAGCAGCGGCCGGTCGGCGGCCACCCGCTCGCGCAGCGCCTCCACCAAGCCGAGCTCGCGCAGCGCCTGCATCCCGGCGCCGAACGCGCCCACGCCAGGCAGCATCACCCGCTCGGCCGACAGGACCACAGCCGGGTCTTCGGTGACCTCCGGCCGCGCGCCGGCGCGCTCCAGCCCGGCGAGCACACTCGCGAGGTTGGCCGTGCCCGTGCGGATCACCGCGATGTTCAAGCCAGCACACCCTTCGTGCTGGGCACGTCGTCGTGGCCGTCGCGGGTCAGCGCAGCGCGCAGTGCCAGCGCCGTGGCCTTGAACGCCGCCTCGGCGAGGTGGTGGTCGTTGGTGGAGGCTAAGCGATCGACGTGCAGATTGATGCGCGCCTCCATCGCGAGGCTCACGAGCACGTGCGTGAGGTTCTCGGTGCTGATGCCGCCGAGGGACTCGCGAGCAAACGGAAGCTGAATGGCCGGCCACGGGCGACCCGAGAGGTCGACGACAGCGCGGCACAGGGCCTCATCGAGCGGGGCGTAGGCGTGGCCGAAGCGACGGATGCCCTTGCGGTCGCCCATCGCCTGGCGGAGTGCATCGCCAAGCGCGAGCGCGCAGTCCTCGGCCGTGTGGTGATCATCGATGTGCAGGTCGCCTTCGCACGTGAGCGAGAGGTCGAACCGCGCGTGCTTGCCAAGCGCGGTGAGCATGTGGTCGAGGAACGAGATGCCCGTGTGGATCTGGGTGGTGCCGGTGCCGTCGAGGTGGAGCGTGACGTTCACGTTCGTCTCGGCGGTGCGGCGCGACACGGTGGCGGTGCGCAGGCTCATGGCAGCAGCTCCAGGACACAGGTGACATCGTTCAGCACGCGGGCAGCGCCTGCCGACGTGAGCAGCGGACCGACCCGATCGATCGACTCGCCCGGCGCCACCACGCCCAAGGGAATGGCGCCCGCCGCACGCGCAGCGCGCACGTCGTCCACCGTATCGCCCACCATCCAGGCGGTGCGCACGCCCAGGCGGCGCATCGCTTCTGCCACGGGGAACGGATCGGGCTTGGGCGGGCCATCTTCCATGACGATCACGGCCTCCATGAGGCTCGTGAACCCATGTCGCTCCAGGAACTCGTGGGCGTCGCGCCGAGGCCGCCCGGTGACGATGGCGAGCCGGCCCTTCGTGGACAGCGCTTGGAGCTGCTCCAGCGTGATCAACGGGCGCTCGGTGTGCTTGAGGCCGGGGTGATCGGCCGTGCCCTGGTAGAGCGCTTCGAAGCGCGCTGTGACCTCATCGAGCGAGGCCGTGACGCCGTGCTGGGCCAGCAGACGCTGGGTGACGACCCAGTCGTTGTTGGCGTTGCCGGCAGCCTTGGCCTCTACGACGTCTTCGCGGGTGATCGTGGCGCCGAACGACGCCGCGGTCTGCACGATCGCGGTGCGGTAGCTGCTGCTCACGTCGACCAGCACGCCGTCCATGTCGAGCAGGATCGCCTCGGGCGCGAGCACGCCCGAGAGCCCGGTCTCCAGGCGAGCGAGCACCGCTTCGTCGCCCGGCACGTTGATGCGGACGGCATCGGAGAGCTCGGGGTGACCGGGCCAGCCGCGCACGCCAATGCCCAAGCCCGCGAGCCCATCGCGCACCCAGGAGGCCCGCTCGGTGCGTGCGAACACGAAGTTCGCCTGGCTGTGCTGGGCGTCCACGCCGAGCTTACGCAGGTGCTCAGCGAGGCGGTTGCGCTGGCTGCGCACCCGACCCACGTACGAAGCGACCTCCACGTCGGCCTCGGCGATGCGCCGCACGGCCAGCCACGCGGAAGGGCCGGTGACCGTGTAGGGGTTGCCTGCGGCGCGCATCCAGCCGATCACCTCGGCCGGACCCAGCGCATAGCCCAGACGCAGGCCGGCGAAGCCGTAGGCCTTGGACAGCGTGCGAAACGCCACAGCGTTGGGGAGCGAGAGCACCACGTCGGTCAGGTCTTCGTCGGCGAACTCCACGTAGGCCAGGTCCACCAGGAGCAGGGCGTTCGGGGCACCCGCCGAAAGGCGACGAAGCTCGCTCGCCGTGATCACCGCTCCCGTGGGGTTGTTGGGGCTCACCACGGCGATCGCGGTGGTGGTGCCATCGACCGCCGCGAGCACGGCGTCGGTGGGGTAGGGCCCACCGGCCCACGGGATCTCGCGCACGGTGCCATCGGCCCACCGGGCGTAGCGCACGATCATCTCGAAGGTGGGCACGGGCAGCACGAGCGAGCGACCGGGAGCGAGCACCGACTTGATCGCGCGGTCGAGCGCGTCATCGCCGCCGGCCGTGACGATGAGCTGCTCGGGGGCCACGCCGTGGCGCTGGGCGAGCAGCTTCTGCAGGGCAGCAACGCTGGGGTAGTGGCGCACGAGCGCGTCGGCATCGGCCTCGGCCAGCGAAGCGAGCAGATCCTGCGGGGTGGGCAGTCCACCGATGCCATCGAGCAGCAGGTCCATGGGCGCGCCGTGGCGTGGCACCACGTAGGGCTCGAGACCGACGATGCGCGGCGAGGGGGCGGGGAGGGTCATCGGCTACGGCACGATCTGGCTGAGCTGGGTGACGACGAGATCGCTGCCGCCCACCGACTTGAGCCGCAAGATCAGCGCGGGGAGGTCTTCGCGGGGCACGGCGGCTTTCACCGCGAAGCCGGCACCGGCGTGCAATGGCGACACGGTGGGCTCGCGCATGCACGGCAGCACCGCGATCAGGCGCTCCAGGTCGTCGGCGCTGCAGTTGAGCTCCACCATCACGCGCTTGCGGGCCTCCAGCACCGAGCGGAGGAGCAGCGCGAGGTGCTCGATGTGGGCGCGCTTCTGGGGGTGATCCAGCGCGCTCGGGTGCGCGTACATCCGGGTGGACGAGAGCATCACGGTGTCGACGATCTCGAGCCCGTTCGCGCGCAGCGTGCTGCCGGTTGCCGTGTTGTCGACGATGGCGTCGGCGTCTTCGGGGGGGAGCACCTCAGTGGCTCCGTAAGAGCGCACGAAGGTGGCCTTGAGTCCGCGCCGCGCGATCCACTGGCGTGTGAGGCCCTCGTACTCGGAGGCCACGCGCCAGTGGCGATCGGCGGCGAGGCCCTCACCTTCGGTGAGCGCGCGGGGCACGGCCGCTACGATGCGGACGGGATCGAGGCCGGTGTCGAGCACCTCCACCAGGTTCGCTCCCTTCTCGGTGACCCAGTCGAGCCCCGCGAAGCCCAGATCGCGGCTGCCGTGGTGCAGCATCTCGACGATGGCCTGCGGCTTGAGGATCTTCGCCTCGAACCCTGGCAGCGGCAGGGTGGGGCGGTAGCCGCGCGCGTCGGTGCGCACCTGGAGGCCGGCATCAGCGAGCAGCCGAAACAGGCCCTCCTGCATGCGTCCTTTCGGCAAACCAAGCTGCACGATCCCGGTGGGATCGGAGGAGTCGAGAGCAGGGGTCATGGGGAGGTCAGAGCCCCAAGCCTGCCGCGGCCAGCACGATCGCGGCCCCGACGGAGGCGGTCAAGGGGATGGTGAAGTTGTCGTCGACCCGACGGGAGACGAGTTCGGCGATGCCGCCCAAGGTGGCACCGAGCAAGCACGCTGCAAGCGCGACCCCGGTCGGAATCTCGGGGTGGAGGAGCGTGAGCGAGAGCATCGCGGCGAGCGTGCCCGTGACCACAAACGCCGCCGTGCCTTCCAGGCTGCGTCCGTTCATCAGGCGGGTGCGTCCAAAGCGTCGGCCGATGATCGCTGCGGCCGGATCCCCCACCCCGAGCACGGCCACGCCGACGAGCCCCGCCGTGAGCCAGTCCATCGTGGCGAGCAGCAGCATCGCCGTGGAGTACCAGCTCGCGGAGTTCACCCGGTACCACTCGTGCGGGTGGGCCACAGCGCCCAAGCTTGCCATCAGCAAGCGGTTGAGCCCCGGCGAGTGGCGACGGAAGTACTCCATGGTCCACGCCCAGACCGTGATCGCGGCCACTGAGCCATACATCCACGGCGAGGGCACGAAGGCCACGAACAGCGTGGTGAACACGGCGCTGCCGACGTGAAGCACGTTGCGCGCGTAGTTCGTGGGACGCATCGAAGGGACGTGGATGTCCCACGCGGTGAGCGTGGCACCGAGCCGCTGGTAGACCGCGAGCAGATCGGCGCGGAAGCGCTTCCACGCGCGCCGCGAGGCCCCACCCGCCAGGCCCGCCGCAGGGAGGTGCTCGGTGAGCACGCGGTGCGCTTCCCGGAGCGCGCCCGTGAGACCCGCCAGCGAACCCCCCGTCTCGCCCCCCACCGACTGCAGCACACGCTGCACCCGATCGCCCAGCGCCAGCATCTGGCGGCGGACGGCCTCGGCGGCGCTCGCCTTCCACTGGCCGGGCTCGATAGCTTCGAGCAGTCCGCGCAGCTCAAGCGCCAGATCGCGGCTTTCCAGGGGAAGGGTAGTGGTGGTCATCGCGTCCGACCCCGGAGGTCTTCGCTCGTAACCGCTTGGGCCTTCCGCGACACGCCGACGGACCCGCAGCTTCAGGGGGATCGCTTGCGCGCCGCACATGCGCTAGTATGCCCGCGCGGGAGGGGCCGGAAGGTGTCCAGAGAGCGCGGAACGGGCTGGTTACGCTACCCATCCGACGTCCGAACCTTGGGGTTCGCGGCCGCTTATTTTGTATCGGTGGGTGCGTTCTGGGCGCTCACTCCGGCCACCTGGTTCGACCTGCTGCCCGCGCCGATTGGACGCCCCGATCTGGGCGCCGCGTGGACCCCGGTGTCGTTCGCGCTCTCGGTGCTCGCGATCGCATGGATCAGCCTGCTCGCGTTTGTGGGGGCGATCAGCACGCACAACGTGATCCACTGCCCGATGTTCGTGCGCGGCTGGATGAACGACGTCTGGCGCGGCGTGCAGACCATCTGGTACGGGCAGCCGGTGTCGCTCTTCGTGCCCGTGCACAACCACAGCCACCACAAGTACGCCCAGACCCGCAAGGACCTCACGCGCACCACGAAGGCCACGGGCACCTGGCAGCTCCTCAACCTGTACCGGGCCACGCAGTGGCAACAGGCCGCCCTTCGTGACGCGGCGGTGTACTTCAAGGCGCAGCGGGCGAGGGGTCGCAAGGTCTGGAATGACCTCGTGGTCGAGATCGCGGTGATGGTCACCGTGTTTGCCGTGGTGCTGTGGATCGACTGGCGGCGGGCGCTGGTCGTGTTCCTCATCCCCCACAGCGTGGGCGTGTTCCTGATCAAGGCCGTCAACTTCATCCAGCACGATGGCTGTGACTACGACCAGAAGGGCTACAACCACAGCCGGAACTTTGTGGGGCCCTGGTTCAACTGGCTGTTCCTCAACAACGGCTACCACACGGTTCATCACAGGGTGCCCGGCCTGCACTGGAGCCTCACGGCGGCCCGCCACGCCGAGCAGATCGCGCCGCACATTCACCCTGCTCTCGATGTCGAGAACTTTGGGGGCTGGTTCTGGACCCAGATCGTGTGGCCTGGGAAGCGCATCCGGTTCGATGGGGCGGCTTATGAGTGGCCGCCCGGGGGCGAGGGCCCCGATGAGCCGTGGGCCGAAGAAGTGGCCGCCCACTACGAAGCGTCCCAGCCTGAGCGACGCTCCGCAACAGGCTGACGCACAGATCGGCGCCTCCGATCAACACGACCTGTCATCATCGCGTTGCAGGCCCTGGTGCGGCTTGGCGGCGTGGGTAGATGGCGGCCCCATGAATCACCCGACCTACCGGTCGGTACAGAGGCAGCTTGGCGCTTGTCGACCCACCGCTCCGAACTGGCGAGGTGCGTGACCGCATCCTCGAGGTGGCCACGCGCATGTTCGCTCGTAAGGGCTACGGCTCCACCTCGGTGCGCGAGGTGTGTGATGGCGCGTCGATCACGAAGCCCACACTGTACTACTGGTTCGTGAACAAGGAAGCGCTCTACCTGGAAGCCCTCGCCGCCCAGGTTCAGCGCATGGTCACGGTGATTCGGGCCTCCTTGGAAGGAGACGCGCCGCTGGAGGCGCGCTTGTGCCAGTTCGTGCGCGCTTACATGGGCACGGTGCTGGCGGATCCGGAAGGCGTGCGCCTGATGCTCACGGCGCTCCACCCCACCGACAACGGGCAGCCCGAGGTCGACCAGATCTCCGTGCACCTGAGCGGGGTCTCCGCGCTGGGCGAGGTGCTCGAAGCGGCCCGCCAGGCCGGCGAGCTCCGGCAAGGCGTCGACCCCGCCGTGGGCGCGATGGCGCTGGTCGGGTCGGTGAACCTCCACATCCTCGGGGCGCTGCACGGCCTGCCCGTGCCCGGCGATCTCGACCGCAGCCTCGTTCGCATCTTCTTGAAGGGAGTCGCTCCATGATCCGGCCCTTGCTCGTCACCCTCGTGCTGTTCGGGCTGGCTGCCTGCGGTGGCGCTCACCCAGAAGCCGGCCTCGTGGATGCCGCCACGCCGGATGCCCTCGCCGTGCGGGTCGAGGTCGCGCAGCTGAAGTCTTCGCGCAGCGAGATCACGGTGCGGCTGCCCGGCGAGGTGGAAGGCCGCGAGGACGCACTCCTCGCGAGTGCGCTCGGTGGCCTCGTCGAGGCGGTTCGGGTGGAAGAAGGGATGCAGGTGAAGGCCGGGGCCGCCTTGGTGGAGGTGGATGAAGACCTCTACGCCGCCCAGGTGGACCAGGCGGAGGCCCAGCTCGCCCAGGCGAAGGACGACCTGGCACGCACTGAGCGCATGGGCGATCTCGCCACCGAGGCGGAGCGCATGGGTCGCGCCACGCAGGTGAGGGTCGCAGAAGCGCAGGCCCGCATCGCCCGCACGCAGCTCGCTCGCGCCACGGTACGCGCGCCCTTCGACGGCACGGTGGGCAGCGTGGGCGTGGATGTGGGCGAGATGGCAGCTCCCGGTGCGCCGGTGGTGCGGCTCGTGGCGCTCGATCCGGTGGTGATCTCGCTCTCGGTGTCCGACCGCGACGTGATCGTGCTGCAGCCCGGTCTGCCGGCGCGGGTGTCCACTGCGGCCAACACCGGCATCCGCGAGGGCAAGGTCTCGAAGGTCAGCCCGATCGCCGACCTGTCCACCCGCAGCTTCATGGTCGAGGTGGAGGTACCCAACCCGAAGCACGACCTCCTGCCCGGCATGATCGCCCAGGTCGAGATCGACCGCGCGATGCCTGATGACGCGCTCGCGATTCCCCAGGACTGGGTGGTCACGCGGCTCGATGGCTACGGTGTGTTCGTGGTGGTCGATGGCATCGCTCGCTGGCGGCCCGTCACGCTGGGGGCCGTGGTGCGGTCCACCGTGGTGGTGCGCGAAGGGCTCGCCGCCGACGACGTGCTCGTGACCGTCGGCCAACACCACCTCGTCGACGGCGACCGCGTGCTCGTGGGCCGCCAGGGCGTGTGCTGCGAAGAAGGCCGCGCCGTCTACACCGACAGCACCGCCGCTGCGCGCTGAGGAGGCCCCATGATCCGCTGGTTTGTGGAGCACGGCACCACCTCCATTCTGGGTGCCCTCGCGGTCTTCCTCTTCGGGTGGTGGAGCTACGTCTCGCTGCCCCGCGAGGCTGCGCCCGACATCGAGATCCCGTTCATCATCGTGTCCACGCCCTACATCGGGGTGTCGCCCGCCGATGTGGAGGCGCTCGTCACCAACCCGATGGAGGCGGAGCTCGCTTCGCTCACGGGCATCAAGCGCCTGTCGTCGTCTTCTGCCGAGGGCGTGAGCGTCGTCGCCATCGAGTTTGAGCCCGAGGTCGACATCTCGGAGGCGCTCCAGAAGGTGCGCGACCGGGTGAACCGCGCGCGCCCGAAGATCCCGGAAGACTCCGAAGAGCCCACGGTCACTGAGGTGAGCTTCAGCGACATCCCGGCGCTGCTGGTCACGCTCTCGGGCATCGACGACGAAGAAGCGCTCAAGCGCGTGGGTGAGCAGCTTGAAGAGGAGCTCACGCGGCTCCCGGGCGTGCTCGACGCGGTGGTCACCGGCGGACGTGAGCGCGAGATCCGCGTGGAGGTCGATCCCTTCCGCCTCGCTCACTACTCGCTCTCGATGGGTGACGTGGTCGCGGCCATCGCCGCCGAGAACGTGAACATCCCTGGCGGCGACGTCACGGTGGGCTCCGCCTCGGTGCTCCTGCGCACGCCCGGTGAGTTCACCCGGCCGGTGGAGCTGGAAGGCGTGGCGATCAAGCGGGTGGGCGATCGGCCCGTCCTGATCAGCGACGTGGCCCGCGTCACCGACGGGTTCGAGGACCGCAAGACCTACTCGCGGGTCAATGGTCGGCCCTCGGTCACCGTCGCGGTGAAGAAGAGCACGGGGTCGAACCTGCTCACGCTCTCGCAGGGCGTGCGCGCCCACGTGGCCGAGCGCGAGGCGAGCTTCCCGGCCGGCGTCACGGCGCTCGTGTTGGGCGATCAAGCCGAGAACGTCGAGTTCATGGTGGCCGACCTCGAGAACAACATGGCCACGGCCCTGTTGCTGGTCGTCGGGGTGATGGTGGTCTTCATGGGCCTGCGCGCCAGCCTGTTTGTGGCGGTGTCCATTCCCCTGTCGATGCTGGCTTCGTTCCTCGTGATTCAGGCGCTCGGCTACACGCTCAACATGGTGGTGCTGTTCGCCCTGATCCTCGCGCTCGGCATGCTGGTCGACAACGCGATCGTGGTGGTGGAGAACGTCTACCGCCACCTCGAGATGGGCAAAGATCGACGCACGGCGAGCATCGACGGTGCCAACGAAGTCGCCATCGCCGTGGCCTCGTCCACGGCCACCACCGTGGCCGCCTTCTTCCCGATGGTCTTCTGGTCGGGCATCATGGGCCAGTTCATGGGCTACCTGCCCAAGGTCGTGATGATCGTCCTCACCGCGTCGTTGGTGGCGGCCGTGCTGGTCGTCCCCGTGCTCACGGCCTGGTTCATTCGGGCACCGAAGACGACGGGCGCCGTCGACGACGAGACCCTGCCCATCGACCCCTCCACGCTCTCCTGGTCGATGGGGCTGTACTACCGGGTCCTTACGTTCGCCATTGACCGCCGCGGACTCACGCTGCTCGCCGGCGGCGGGGCGCTCGTCGGGACGATCTTCGTGTACGGGGTGTTCGGGCACGGCGTGGAGTTCTTCCCGGCCACCGAACCGGAGCGCGCCACGATCTCTGTCCGGATGCCGGAAGGCACGGATCTGGAGTCCACCGACCGCGCGGTTCGGGCGGTGGAGGCGATCCTCGCCGAGACACAGAACCTCACGTCGTATGTGGCTGAGGTGGGCGTCTCCGGCTCCGGCAACCCGCTTGAGGGCGCGTCCAACGCCACCAACGCGGCACGTCTCACCCTCGACTTCCTTCCGGCCCCCGATCGTGCAGGCCCCGACGAAGCGCCGCGGGTGGAGCCCTCGTCGCTCACCATCACCAAGCTGCGCGAGGCGTTCACAGCGATCCCCGGCACCCAGATCGAGATCAAGCCGGAAGACATGGGCCCGCCGGTGGGCGCAGCGATCAGCGTGGAGGTCTCGGGCAGCGACTACCACGAGGTCGGCGCCGCGGCGGCCAAGCTTCTCCGGGAGCTCGAGAACATTCCTGGCACCGCCGACCTCGACATCGACTACCGCGTAGGCCGGCCCGAGCTTCGCCTGCGCGTTGACCGCGCCGCGGCCAAGCGGGTGGGCGTGAGCACCCAGGCGATCGGCGGTGCGCTGCGCACGGCCGTGGCGGGAACGAAGGCGTCTGCGCTGCGCGACGGCGAGGATGAGTACGACATCGTGGTGCGCCTCGCGCCCGAACACCGAGACGACCTGGAGAAGGTGCTCCAGCTTCGTATCCCCGGCCGCGAAGACACCAGCCCCGACTCCTTCCCCGTGCCGCTCTCCACCGTGGCGTCCTACGAGCTCGCTGGCGGATCGGGAACCATCTCCCACGTCGACCAGGACCTGGTGGTCACGATCCAGGGCGACGTGTCCGACAAGTCCCGAGAGACTGAGATTCGCGGCCAGGTCGACGCGTTCTTGGCCACCTGGGAGCGCCCGGCCGGGATCACCGTGGGCGTCGGCGGTGCAGCCGACGAGCAGGCCGATGCCGCCGCGTTCTTGGGCTGGGCGTTCACGCTGGCCGTGGCGCTCGTGCTCATCGTGCTCGTGGCGCAGTTCGACAGCTTGGCCATCCCCGGCATCATCCTCGCCACCGTGATCCTCTCGCTGGTGGGCGTGCTCTGGGGCCTGCTGATCACCGGCACACCCTTCGGCATCATCATGACCGGCATCGGTGTCATCAGCTTGGCAGGCGTGGTGGTCAACAACGCCATCGTGCTGCTCGACTACCAGCTGCAGCTCGAAGCCCGCGGCATGAACGTCCGCGACGCCCTGCTGCGCTCGGGCATCACCCGCTTTCGGCCTGTGCTGCTCACGGCGGGCACCACCATCTTGGGCCTCGCGCCCATGGCGGCCGGCATCAGCATCGACGTGATCCACGCCACGGTGTCGTTCGGTGCGTCGTCGGCCCAGTTCTGGGGCCCGATGGCGGTGGCGGTCTCGTTCGGGCTGGCGTTCGCTACGGTGCTCACGCTCGTGATGGTGCCCACGCTCTACGCTCTGCTGGTTGACGCGCGGGGCCTGATCTCTCGGCTTCGTGGTCAGGTGCCGCTGCCCGCCGTGGCCAAGGCGCTGCTGATCGGTGCGACCTCGCTCGCGGTGTGGCCCAGTGCCGCCCGCGCAGTGTCGCTCGACGAGGCGTTCCGTGCCGCCGAGGACCACAGCTTCGAGATGCGGCTCGCCCGCGAGCAGACCCAGCAGGCCAAGACGCTGCGCTGGCAGGCCCTGTCGGCGGTGATGCCGCGGGTCACGGTGGATGCTTCGTACGTGATCAACCAAGACGAGGTGGCGATCGACTTCGCCGACCAGTTCAAGGACCTGTTCCCATCGACGGGTGAGCCCGATCCGGCCGCGTTCGCGCCGCTGCTGACCCACCCCGACTCGCCGTTCACGCTGCCCTTCCTCACGGAAGCCTTTGCGCCGGCGCTGCAGTCGCTGATCCCTGCGGTGGAGATCCCCGAGAGCGAGCCGATCATCGTGCAGCCGAAGACCGCGTTCTCGGGCAACCTCACGCTCTACCAGCCCATCCTCAACGGCCAGGCCTTCCCCGCGTGGCAGGGGGCGAAGAACGTCGGTCGTGCGGCGCTTGCCGACGAAGGCCGCACCCGCCAGCGCATCCGTGGGGCTGTGGCTCAGGTCTACTACGGACTGTCGAGCGCGCGGCAGAGCGTGGAGGTCACCGCCGCCGCCGTGGCCCTCGCTCGGCAGCAGGTCGACCTGGCCACGCGTCAGGTGGAAGCAGGCACCGTCGATGCGCTCGTGCGCATGCAAGCTGAGCTGGCGGTCTCGCGGGCGGAGCGCGACCTGCTGGGAGCCCGCCAGCGCCTGGTCGAGGTGGGCACGGTGTTCACCCGCTACACGGGCCTCCCGTCCACCGTGGAGCTGGACGACCCGCCACCGGTGGAGGTGCCGGCCGATCTGGACGAGGCGCTCGCACGCGCCGTCGAGAGCCGTCAGGATGTGGTGGCCGCCGAGCACCGCGTGGCCGCTGCACGCAACGAGCGCACCGGTCGCGACCTCGAGTGGCTTCCGTCGCTCGACTTCACGTTCAGCGAGATCTACAATCAGGTGCCGGGCTTCGTGCCGGAGAACTTCCAGTGGCGGGCGGCGTTCAACCTGCACTGGACCCTGTGGGACGGTGGACTTCGCATCGCGAGGTCGCGCGAGCTCGCCAGCCGCACCCGCTCAGCGCAGATCCTCGTGGAGCAGACCCAGCAGGCCGTGCGTGACGACGTGGCGGTGGGCTGGGAGCGCTACCAGCGCGCGGTGCAGGCGCTCAAGGCTGTGGAGGCCGAGCAGAACCTGGCGGAAGAGACGCTCGCCCGTGCGCGCGCCCGCTTCGAGGTGGGCCGCGCCAACTGGCTCGACGTGGAGGCTGCGCGCGTGTCGCTCGAAGCGGCGAAGCTGGCCCGGGTGTCGGAGCACGCCAACCGAGATCTGGCGGCGATCGACCTGCTGGTGGCCGTGGGCAGCTACGATCGCTGACGGAGGGGCCCCCTTCGACGACCCGGATCGGCGACGCTAGAGCGTCGGCGAGGTGTTTCCATGGAGCGAAATCTCCCCACCCTCGTGTTGGCTGCGCTCCTCGCTGGCTGCGGCACGGCCGCTGAGCTCGCGTGGGACGTGCATGAGCCCGAGGCGCTCGGCGCGCTGATCGTCGAGAACCTCTACGGCCTTCGGTACCAAGAGGGCGGAGAGGCGCGCGCTGAGGGGCCCCATGTGACCGGCTCGTCGGTGCAGATCTCGGCGCTTCACCCCAACCCCAACCAGGTGGTGGAGGGCTGGTCCATCTCGTCGGACGTCAGCGCGGTGGCCCGTGTGCAGACCACCACCGCGGATCGTGGAGGCCTCTACGCCGAGGTGCAGCTGGGCGAGGTCGGCACGGCCACGCTCACCGTGCGCGACGACGGCGGGAACACCGTCGACACCTTGTTCGTCTCGGTGGATGCGCCTGTAGCGGCGAGCCTGCAGCCCTACGTCGACCTGCGCTCGGGCTTTGGCCCTCCGGTGGGCGAAGACGGAACCCTGCGCGTGGTGGAAGATGCGTCCACCTCGGTGGTGCTCACCTGGCGCAACGAGGCCGAGGCGCCGATGACCGGCACGGGCGTGCTGTCGGTCGATCTTCCGGCCGAAGCCGTGGGCAAGATCACCGTCGAGACCGCGCTACCCTACGCGATCGCCAACGTGGAGGGCATCGTGATCGAGGGTGCTGAGCCCACCACCACACCGCTCGCTCTGGATGCGTACGCGGGCGCCACGAAGGTGGCCACCTGGCTGGTGGAGGTGCTCCCGCAGTCCGCTCTGGATGCGGTGGACCTCGCAATCGACCTCGAGTCGGGGGACGCCTCCGACGGCTCCGGCCGTCGGCGCATCGGCTACCTCCGGCCCGATGTGTTCTCGTTGGAGCGCCGGGTGCTCGGCCTGGAAGCGCGCTGGTTCGAAGACGGGGCTGAGCTAGGCTCTGCGCCGTTCGCCGAGCTGCTCGAAGCCGACGAGCTGCACACGATCATGGTGTGCGTGCCCGACACCGAGGTCTGCGACGAGATCGTGGAGTTTGGCCAGCTTGGCCGCCTGGGCGACGGTCCGCTCGAGGCCGCGGGTGGTTGCGGCTGCAGCCAGTCCGGGAGCGCGGGATGGGGCGGCGTGCTCGCCATGGGCGCGCTCGCGTTGGCACGACGGCGCCGCGGCGCCACGGGTCGTTAGCCAGCACGGCCCCAGCCGCACAGGGGAGGGCTCGTGGAGCGCGTCCACTGCATCGAGATCCACGAGCTGGAAGGCTGCCCTCCCGGACTGCGGGATGGCGTCACCGACGTGCTCGCCGTGGGAATGCGGCTGCTCGGCCTGCACGCGGTGATCGCCCCCGTCCTGGCGGCTGCGATGCGCCACACGGGTGACCGGGCCATCGTCGACCTCTGCGCGGGCGGAACGGGTGCGTGGGCCTCGCTGCACCCGGCCCTCGTGGGCGCACTCGGCGCGCCGGTCACCGTGGTGTTCACCGACCTTCGGCCGAGCGAGGAGGGGCGGCGCCGGGTCGAAGGGGCAGACGAGCCGTCGTGGGTCTACGGGGCCACCTCGGTGGACGCGCGTGCCGTGCCCCCTGAGCTCGTCGGCTTCCGCACCGTGTTCAACGCGTTCCACCACTTCCAGCCTGGCGAAGCGACGGGCATCCTGGCCGATGCGGTGGCCTGTGGGGAGGGCGTGCTGGTGGTGGAGACGCTGTCGCGGACGCCTCGGGACCTGATCCACAGCGTCGTTCTTGGCGCGGGCACGCCTGTGTTCTCGCTGCTGGCCTCCCCCTGGTCCTGGCGCCGCCTGTTCTGGACGTTCGTGGTGCCCCTCCTGCCTGCAGTGATCGTGTTCGACGCGGTGGTGTCGTGCCTGCGCACCCACGACCGCGCATCGCTGGACGCGATGATCGCCTCGATTCCTAGCGATGGCTACACCTGGAGCCACGGGCGCGCGCCGCTGCGCTTCGGCCTCGCCACAGCACACTGGCTGATCGGCGTGCCTCGGGCCGGGAAGCCCGTGCTCGATTAGCAGGCGGCGGCGTGGCGTCCGAGGTTGGGGCGCGCGCAGGAGTCGGCGATGAGCGAGCAGGTGGATGACGCCCGGGAATTCGAGGAGCGCACGCTCTCGAACGTAGACACGATTCGGCACAGCACGGCCCACCTCCTCGCCTCGGCGATCGACAAGCTGTGGCCCGGCACCCGCTTCGCCATCGGGCCGCACGTGGAGCACGGTTTCTACTACGACATGGACGTCGAGAACGGCCCCATCTCCGAGGATGACTTCCCGCGCATCGAAGAGATGATGCGCAAGATCGCGAAGGAGAACCACCCGTTCAAGCGTGAGATCCGCACCCGCGAGCAGGCGCTCGCGTGGGCCGAGGGCCAGTCTCAGCCGTTCAAGGCCGAGCTCATCTCCGGCTTCAACACCGACAGCGTCGGCTTCTACACGCACGGCGAGTTCACCGACATGTGCGCCGGTCCGCACGTGCGCTGGTCGAGTCAGCTCAAGCACTTTCGGCTCACGAAGATCGCGGGCGCTTACTGGCGGGGTGATGAGAAGCGCCCGATGCTCACCCGCATCTACGGCGTGGCCTTCGAGTCCAAGGAGGAGCTCGAGAAGCACCTCTACTTCATCGAAGAAGCGAAGAAGCGCGACCACCGCAAGGTGGGCCGTGAGCTCGACCTGTTCATGTTCCACGACTGGGCACCGGGCGCGCCGTTCTGGCTGCCGGCCGGCGAGTTCATCTACGACACCTTGGCCTCACGCATGCGCAAGCTGCTCGCGGGCAGCGGCTACGAGGTGGTGCGCACGCCCCTGATCTTCGACAGCCAGCTCTTCCAGACCTCGGGCCACTGGCAGCACTACCGCGACGACATGTTCCACTTCGCCGACCCGCACGACCACGCCGGCCACGACCACGATGGTCATGTGGCGCGCGAGTACGGCGTGAAGCCGATGAACTGCCCGGGTCACATGCTGATCTTCCGCTCGCGCAAGCGCAGCTACAGGGAGCTGCCGCTTCGCATTCACGACCAGGGCACCCTGCATCGCAACGAAAAGTCGGGCGCGCTCGGCGGGCTCACGCGCGTGCGCCAGTTCAGCCAAGACGATGGCCACATCTTCTGCACCGAGGCCCAGATCGCCGACGAGGTGGCGGCGTTGCTGCTGCTCATCGAGCGGGTCTACTCCGCGTTCGGCATGACCTTTGAGCTGTTCCTCTCCACACGTCCGGTCGACAAGCTCGGCGACGACGACCTGTGGGACCGCGCCGAGGGCGCGCTGCGCGAGGCGCTCGACCGGTCCGGTCGGTCGTACGGTCTCAAGGAGGGCGACGGCGCCTTCTACGGCCCCAAGATCGACTTCCAGGTGCTCGACGCGCTGGAGCGTCGCCACCAGTGCGCCACCGTGCAGCTCGACTTCCAGCTGCCCCGTCGCTTCGACCTCTCCTACGTGGGCCCCGACAACGCCCCCCACGTGCCCGTCGTGATCCATCGCGCGGTGATGGGCTCGTTCGAGCGGTTCATCGGCATCCTGGTGGAGCACTTCGCGGGTCACTTCCCGGTGTGGCTGGCACCCGAACAGGTGCGGATCATGACCGTGTCCGAGAAGTCGAACGACTACGGGAACGCTGTTCTCGCCAAGCTTCTCGCGGCGGGCGTTCGCGCGACCTTCGACGATTCCGACAGCAAGATCGGGTACAAGATCCGGGCCTGTCATGGTAAGAAAGTGCCCTATCAGGCCGTCATCGGCCCGCGGGAGTCGGAAGAGGGTACGCTGGCGATCAAGCTGCGCGATCAAGACCTCGGGTCGATGAGCGTAGATGAGCTGGTCGCGCGTCTGGTGGGTGAGTCGGTGGTGCCGTTCTAGGAGAGTCCATGCTCGGGTTTGTGATCGGGTTGATGGCGTGTGGGTCGGCTCCCCCGGAGCCGGCCGCCGTGGAAGCTGCGGCGCTGCCGGTGGTCGAGGCCCCTGGAGTGCCCGCACTGCCCCCCACGCCGTCGCTGGCAGAGCCCGGTCCGCGCGTAGCGGGAACGCTCACCCTGCAGGAGGGCAGCATCGGATTCCGTCCTTGCGCCAACATGCAGCAGCCTGCGGGCGGCATTGCGGATCTCGTGCCCGAGATTCGCGAGGTGCTCAAGGGCGCCCCGGCAGCCTATGTGGAGCTCGGCGCTCACCTCGAGAACGGCGGTCTGATCGCCGACCGGGTCGAGGTGGCCTTGGTCGACGGACTGGCGTGCGGAGCGTCGAACGCGCTGTGGACCTGGCGCGGCTTCGGCAACGAGCCCTTCTGGTCGGTGGAGATCACGGGGGATCACGCCACCGTCCGCACCGCGGAAGGCATGAACGTCAACGCCGAGGTCACCGGGCAGATCACCGCCACCGAGGCGTCTTGGTCCGGGCGCGACGGCGACCGGATGGTCTCGATTCGGTTCACCACCGAGCGCTGCGTCGACACGATGGCGGAGGCCTTCTACGGGCTCAAGGCCGAGGTCACCGTGGGTGAGCGCACCTACACGGGCTGTGCACGCCGCCGCATCGAGTGACGCGTTACGACGCCGGACTGTGGGTACTTGGGGTACCCTGCGGGCTCGGGAGATCGGATGCGCACGGTGTGGTGGCTGCTTTTGGGCGCGTGCACGGGCGCAGGGACGGCCGACACCTCCGGCGACGACACGTCTGAGACGGATGTCGCTGAGGTGGGCGTCACCTACCATGGCGACATTCGCGCCATCGTCGACCGATCCTGCTTGGGCTGCCATGCCCCGGGCGGAATCGGTCCCATCGACCTGAGCTACAGCGCCGAGGCCTGGGCGAGTGGCCCACCCGCGTGGACCCGAATCGCTGTGGATGCGATGGAAAGCGGCGCGATGCCGCCCTGGATGCCCGACGCCACCTGCCACCCGATCGCCGGCTCGCGGGAGCTGTCAGCGAAGGAACTGAAGAAGGTGTCCGCGTGGGCCGACGCTGGCTTCCCCGAGGGCGATCCCGCCCTGTGGACCGCGCAGGTGTCAGCACCGCCGGCCCCGGAGCTTGAGGCGCCGGATGTGCGCCTCCCGATCCCCACGCCCTACACGCCGGATCCGAGCACGCCCGACGACTACCGCTGCTTCGTGCTGGATGCGGGCGTGGAGAAGACCACCTGGCTGCGCGCTTTTGCCGTGGAGCCCGACAAGGTGGAGGTCGTGCACCACGCGCTGCTCTACCGGCTGGATGCTGAGTGGGCCGACGAGGTCGCGGGATGGGACGCTGCCGATGAAGGCCCTGGCTACCGCTGCTTCGGAAGTCCCGGAACCTGGGAGGCCGAGACCGTGTCCGGCTGGGCCCCCGGTCAGCAGCCCGAGGTCTACGGGGAGGGCGTGGCGCGGCGCATCGCGAAAGGCTCCCAGCTGATCCTGCAGATGCACTACAACATCGCCAACCTGGGCCCCGGGGATCCGCTGCCGGCCGATCAGTCCGCCGTGGCCCTGTGGACGCTGCCCGACGGCGAGCAGCCTCTGCTGGAGCTGATCTCGCTGCCCTTCGCGAAGACGGATCTCGACATTCCGGCCGGGCAGGGGTCGGTCGTGCAGACCGAGGAGGTCGACCTCTCCGACATGCTGCGGCGGTCGGTGCCGATCCGCGGCGCCTTCCCCCACATGCACCGGCTGGGCACGAGCTTGCGGGTGGATGTGCTGCGTGAGGATGGCAGCGAGGAGTGCGTGGTTCACGTGCCCGCTTGGGACTTCGACTGGCAGCAGACCTACTTCTTCCCGCCCGACGACCCGATCTTCGTCTCCCGCTTCGACGACGTACGCATCACCTGCAACTACGACAACTCGGCCGCGAACCAGTCCGTGGTGAACGGCGAGGCGGTCGAGCCCCGCGACGTCTCGTGGGGCGAGGGCACATTTGACGAAATGTGCTTGGCTTACCTCTACGTCACACTCCCCGTTGCCCCGTAGGGATGGCGCAGATCGGGGGGGTTGCGCCGCTCTGATTTAGATAAGCACCGCCTCAAAACGTGGTACCGTCGCGCCGATGTAGTGGGCGGCGGGCTGGGGTCTGCCGCCCTCGGAGGCGAGATGCGGTCCAAGCTGGGTACGGGTGTGGCGTTGCGTTCCATGGGCGGAGCGGCGCTGCTGGCGTTCACCGGGCTCTTCCCGAGCACGGCGTCGGCGATCGTCACGCCTACCTGCAGCCCCGACTTCGACATCGGATCGGCTGTTGGGCCGGCCGTAGCCACGGGCACCACGGTGGGCGCGGTCGAGAACCGGAGCCCCCAGTGTGAGACCGGCCTCTCTGAGGACGTCACGATCAAGTGGACCGCGCCCGACACCGGGGCCTACGTCTTCGACACCATCGGCTCGAACTTCGACACGATCCTGTACTTCCGCAACGCGGGCAACCCCTGCGACCAGGAAGTGGCCTGCGACGACGACGGCGGAGGGGGTAGCGCCTCGCAGATCACCTTCGTGTTCAACTTCGGCGACGAGATCTACATCAACATCGAGGGCTACTTCGTCTTCACGGGCGACTACGTCCTCAACATCACGGACTGCGACTCCGACAACGACGGCACCTGCGACGATGTGGACCTGTGTCCGTTCGACCCGGGCGACGACAGCGACGGTGATGGGTCGTGCGACTCCGACGACCTCTGTCCGGGCTTCGACGACACCGACGACGCGGACGGCGACGGCATCCCCGACTTCTGCGACGGCTGCCCCGACGACAACCCCGACGACAGCGACGCGGATGGCGCCTGCAACAGCGACGATGTCTGCCCGGGCTTCGACGACTTCGAGGACCCCGATGGCGACGGCATCGCCTCGGGCTGCGACGTGTGTCCCAACGCGTTCGATCCCTTCCAGGACGACGGGGACGAAGACGGTGTCGGCGATGCCTGCGATCCCTGTCCGCTGGGCGGCGGTGACGACACCGATGACGACGGCGTGTGCGACGGCGAGGACCAGTGCCCCGGCTTTGACGACACCCTCGACTTCGATGGCGACGGCGCGCCCGATGACTGCGACATCTGCCCGGCCGACGCCAACGACGACACCGATGGCGATGGCGCCTGCGACTCGGATGACGCGTGCCCCCTGGATCCCGGCGACGACTCCGACAGCGACGGCGCCTGTGATGGCGTGGACGTCTGCCCCGGTGGCAACGATGCGGCCGACGCCGACGGCGACGGCACGCCCGACTTCTGCGACCTCTGCCCGGCCGACGTGAACGACGACTCGGATGGCGACACGGTCTGCGACAGCGCAGACATCTGCGATGGTGACGACCTGGTCGACACCGACGGCGACCTCGTCCCTGATGACTGCGACATCTGCCCCGCCGACGTCAACGACGACTCGGATGGCGACACGGTCT
>CAYNFK010000054.1:0-31079 GCA_964396405.1 uncultured Enterobacteriaceae bacterium | reverse complement strand
ATGAACCCGGTCCAGTCCTGGGCCCAGATCACGAAGCCGCGCTCATCCGCGTACTGCGCGAGCCAGCCCGTGCGAGCCTCGCCCTTTCCACCGAGCAGGCCGTGGCCGTACTGCACGATGGGCGCTGCACCTGCGACGGGTCCGGCACCGCCGGGGCCCTCCGCCACCGAGCATGGAATCCGCGCCAGGAAGTCGGCCACCGTGACGCCGTTGCGGAAGGGCTGATCGTTGTCGTCACGCGTGAGCAGCGCCTGGATCTCGGTGTCGTAGGGATCCTCGGGGGCATCGGCGAGCGTGTAGAGCGGCATCGTGAAGGTGCCCTCGATGTCGCGCGCGATGCGCTCTCCTTCGACCGAGCAGTCGTGGTCTTCGGACTTGGTGATCACGTAGTCGAAGCCGCCCTGCTCCTCGACCCACGCCAGCGCGTCTTCGCGCATCCACTCCATGCGGCCCAGCGTGTTCTCCCGCGAGGTGGTGTGGAAGTCCCAGGCGAGCTGCAGGTCGGCGCGCGCAAACCCTTCTTCCTCCAGCACCGGGAAGATGTGGTTCTCGAAGCGGCTCTTACGGGCCACCACCGACGCGTCTGAGCTCTCGGTGGCGTCGCGGAGCGCGCGGAACGCCGGGCTGCTGCCCACGAGCGCACCCTCACCGTCGACCAACCCCCGGAAACCCACCACGTACCGGGTGTTCCACTCCATCGGAACGGCGGGGCGGATCAGCAGCACGCGCTGCTCGGGGGCCGGTGCCGTGTCGTCGAGCTCGACCCAGTGCGGGACGCGCTCCCCGGTGGTGGTGTTGATCAGCACCGTCTTCGCGTCGGCGCTGAGCGACAGCGCCACATCGTCGACCGGGGCCGTGCCCGTGAGGGAGACGCCAGGGAAGTAGGCGATCATCGGGGTGTTGATCGAGTAGCCGTCCTTCTCGTTCCACAGGTCGGGCGCGGTCTGGATGCCGTCGCGGTTGACCGGCAGGCTGGTGGCGTCGAAGGCCAAGCGCACGCCGGTGGTGCTCGACGCGCTGGCCACGAGGAAGTGCGACGACGGGTAGGGCAGCGCGCAGATGGACGGGTCGAGGGGGTCGCACGGGTCCGAGATCTCGGCCGGGTACACGAGGTCGGTGTCTTCAATGACCGGAGCGGTGCCGCAGCCGGCGAGGAGAATCACGATGGAAACGGCACGCATGGCAGCACCCTCACAGGTGGTGAGCGCTAACCGCTGACACCCGGTGTCGGCCCCCCGGAAGGCAAAGGAAGCGTGTGCGCCACCATCCGCGTGGCCATGATGCGCAAGATCACGCCCTTCGTGAGCGTGGAGAGCGCGATCGCCATCCAGATGCCGGTGACGCCGAGCCCCGCGCTGTCTGCCAGCGCCCACGCCAGCGGGATGCGGATGGCGGTCCCGAGGGCCACCACCCACGCTGCGGGGGCCGTTCGAGCGAGTCCGGCGCACGCACCCTCGCCCACACACTCCCACCCCATGAACACCCACACGGCCGCCTGCCAGCGCAGGTAGACCACGCCCGAGGCCACGATCGCCTCATCCGTCGCAAACACAGCGTAGGCCGGACCCGCCAGCACCGTGGCGGCCAACGCCGCCACCACCATCGCCCCGTCGGTGAACTGGAAGATCACCCGTAGCGCCCGACCTGCACCCGGGGCGTCACCGGCTCCGATGTGCTGACCCACCAGCGTGGCCGCAGCGACCTGAAGTCCCACGGCCACCAGGTACGAGAGCGACTCCAGTCGATGCCCCACCCCGAGCGCGGCCATGGGGGCGTCGCCGTACCCCGCGATCATGCGCCCGAGGAGCACGTAGACCAAGCTGAACCCCACGCCCGAGAGCGCCACCGGCAGGCCCACGGCCGTGATGCGTGAGGCCAGGTCGAGCTCAAGCGTCCACGCGGCGCGCCCGAGACCCCGCCGGCGCAGCACCACCAACCCCACGGCAGCCGACAGCAGCGACGACAAGCCCGTCGCCCACGCAGCACCCGCCATGCCGAGCGCGGGAATCGGGCCCAGCCCCCAGATGAGCAGGGGGTCGAGCACCGCGTTCAGCACGAAGCCTGCTACGGTGATGGCGAGCGCCGTGGCGGTGTCGCCCAGGCCTCGAAACACCCCTCCCACCACCGCTTGCCAGGTGAACGGCAGCGCAGCCAGCACGCTGACCTGCAAGTACGACGCAGCCTCTGTGCGCACAGCCCCCTCACCCAGCGCGAGCGCGTCGAGGTAGGCTGGGAGCCACAGGCCCGTGGCGACGGCCACCACCGCCCACACGGCCGTGCCCACCACGGCACCGTGCCACACGATGCGGGGCATGAGCGGGCGGTCGCCTGCACCTTCTGCCTGAGCCACCAGCGCGTGCACGCCCGTGCCTGCGAGATCGCCGATCTGGCTCAGCATCCACCAGGCAAAGCTGGCCGCCGCTGCAGCCGCGAGGGCTGCGTCGCCGAGCCAGCCGATCCAAGCGGTGTCGGCGAGGATGTAGGCCGCACGAACCCAGCCGAGCAGCACCATCGGAAGCGCTACCTGCACCACAGCGCGCAAGACCGGCAACTGCAGCAGAGGGGGGGGGGTCAACGGCGGTCGCTCCGGGGGCGCCTCTCTTCCCCGGCGCATGGGCACGCGCCATGCTTGTCGTGGTTCGTCGGAGGTGTACGGACTGCGTCCCCGCCCGAATAGACCGCATCCTCGGAGTTTCCATGCAGATCGCCGCGGTCGGGACCGCCCTGCCCGATCATGTCTACGACCAAGACGCCCTGATCGGCGCCTTCGAGGTCTTGTGGGCCAAGGAGCACGTCAACCCGCGCCGGGTGCGACAGTTCCACGAAGCCGTGCAGGTGGGCACCCGACACCTCGCGCTCCCGCTGGAGGCCTACGCCGGGCTCACCGGCTTTGGTCAGGCCAACGACGCGTTCCTCGATGTGGGCACCCGCCTGGGCGAGAAGGCCCTACGCAACGCGCTCAGCCAGCTCGGTCTTCAGCCCACGGACGTCGACGCCCTGTGGATGGTGTCCGTCACCGGCATCGGCACGCCCTCCATCGACGCGCGCCTCTTCCACCGCATGGGACTGCGCCCCGACCTCAAGCGCACGCCCATCTTCGGACTGGGCTGTGTGGCCGGTGCTGCGGGTCTGTCCCGGATCCACGACTACCTCGCCGCTTACCCCGACGAGATCGCCGTGCTGCTGTCGGTGGAGCTGTGCTCCCTCACGCTCCAGCGCGAGGACCTGTCGGTGGCCAACCTCATCTCGTCCGGCCTGTTCGGCGACGGTGCGGCGGCTGTGATCTGTGTGGGGGAGCGTCGCGCCCAGGCGCTCGGCCTGAAGGGTCCGAGGTCGATGTCCTCGGGGCGTCGGCTCTACCCCAACTCCGAGCGCGTGATGGGCTGGGACGTGGGTGACCGCGGCTTCCGCGTGGTGCTCGACAAGAGCGTGCCCGACGTGGTGCGGCGCTACATTCGTGACGACGTCGACGCGCTGCTCGCGCCGCACCACCTCACCCCGTCCGACGTGGGCGTGTGGGTGGCCCATCCAGGCGGCCCCAAGGTGATCGACGCGTTCCAAGACGTGCTCGAGCTGGAGCCCCACGCGCTCGACCGCACCCGCCAGTCCCTGCGCTCAGTGGGCAATCTCTCCAGCGCCAGCGTGCTGTTCGTCCTCCACGACACGCTGGAGCAGGTGCCCACCACGGGCACCGGTCACGGCGTGGTGGTCGCCCTCGGGCCCGGCTTCTGCTCCGAGTCGGTGCTGTTCGCATGGTGACCTCCCAGCTGGCCTTCGTCGGTCTCATCGCGCTCACCGGGGTGGAGCGGCTGGTGGAGCTGCGGCTGTCCAACCGCAACGCGGCCTGGAGCCTCGATCAGGGCGGCGTGGAGCACGGACGCGAGCACTACCCGGTGATGGTCGTGATCCACACGGGCCTGTTGCTCGGCGCCATCGCGGAGGTGGTGCTCCTCCACCGGCCCTTCGTGCCGTGGCTGGGTGGGTCGATGCTGGCGCTGGCGCTGGCGTGTCAGGCCTTGCGCTGGTGGTGCATCACCACGCTGGGCAGCCGCTGGAACACCCGGGTGATCGTGGTGCCCAACCTGCCCCGCGTCACCGGCGGGCCGTACCGCTGGCTCAACCACCCCAACTACGTCGCCGTGGTGGCCGAGGGCATCGTCCTGCCCATGGTGCACGGCGCGTGGATCACGGCGGCTGTGTTCACCGCGGCGAACGCCCTGTTGCTGCGCCGTCGCATCCAGGTCGAGAACGCCGCACTCGCTACGCTGGGGACAGCATGACCCGCAACGAGGTGCGCGCGAAGCTCGCCACCATCGCCGCCGACGTGCTCAGCGACGGCAAGCCCTTGCCCGACGGCGACCTCGCCGACGCGCTCGACAGCATGGATCGCCTCGCGCTGGTGGTGGCGGTCGAGGACGGCTTCGGCGTGGTGTTCGAACCCGAAGACGACGCCACGCTGCTCACCGCCGAGGACGTGGTCGACGCCGTGGTGCGCAGGCTCCCGCGTGCTTGAGACGCTCGGCCAGGCCCTCGCGCACGCAGCGGCCGAGGGCCCCACGCTGGGCCTGCGCTTCGTCGACTCAGCCGAGCGAGAGACCTTCCTGACCTGGCCCGAGGTGCAGCGACGTGCGCGGGTCGCTGCGGGAGCCCTGCGAGCCCGTGGCGTGCAGTCGGGTGACCGGGTGGTGCTGATCTTCCCCACCGGGCCCGGCTTCTTCGACGCCTTCTTCGGCTGCGCCCTGCTCGGGGCGGTGCCCGTGCCGCTCTACCCTCCCGTGCGCCTGGGTCGCATGGACGCCTATGTGGAGCGCACGGCGGCGATGATCACCCAGGTCGAGGCCGTGGCCGTTATCACCGACGCACGGGTGGGGAGGGCGCTCGGTCAGGTCGCACTCCGCTGCCCGGTGCGGGCGGGGTGGCTGCGCGACGAAGCGCTCACCGACGGCGAGCCCACCGAGGTCGAGGTCGACCCCGACAGCTTGGGCCTCGTGCAGTTCTCCTCGGGCAGCACCCAGGATCCGAAGCCGGTCGCGCTGACCCATCGTGCGCTGCTGGCTCAAGGACGCGTGCTCACGGAGGTGGTGAAGGCCGCCAGCGCGGCCCCCGGATCACCTGCTCCTGCCGGGGTCTCCTGGCTCCCGCTCTACCACGACATGGGACTCATCGGCTGCTTGCTGCCGGCGCTGTGTGTGCCCGGACCGCTCACACTGATCCCCCCCGAGGCCTTCCTCGCAAAGCCTGCCCTCTGGCTGCGCGCCATCAGCCGCCACCGCGGCACGGTGTCGCCTGCCCCCGACTTTGCGTACGCGCTGTGCACCGAGCGCATCCGCGACGCCGATCTCGTGGGCGTGGACCTTTCCTCCTGGCGGCTCGCGCTCGATGGTGCCGAGCCGATCGCCACCCGCACGCTCGCCGCGTTCGCCGAGCGCTTCGCGCCGTACGGCCTCGATCCGCACGCGCTCACGCCCGTGTACGGCCTCTCCGAGATGGCGCTCGCTGTCACGTTCACGCCCACAGGACGGGGACCGCGCCCTGTCATCGTCGAACCGCAGGCCCTCGCTGAAGGCCGCGTGGAGCACGATCCCGCCGGCGTGGCACGGATGAGTGTCGGACGTGCGCTGCCAGGCTTTGACGTGCAGATCGGCCCACCCGGATCGCCGGCTCCGGCCCAGACCGTCGGTCGGGTCTACGTGCGCGGCCCCAGCATGATGGCTGGGTACCTGGGCCGTGAGGATGCCCCGGTCATCGACGGCTGGCTCGACACGGGCGACCTCGGGTTCCTCGACGAAGGGGAGCTGGTGATCGCCGGGCGGGCGAAAGACGTGATCGTCCACCGGGGGCGCAACCACGCGCCGCAAGACCTCGAGCGCGCGGCCGACGCTGTGGAGGGTGTGCGCACCGGGTGCGTGGTGGCCGTGGGTGATCTCACCGAGGAGGGTGAGCGGGTGCTGGTGTTTGCCGAGGTGCGGGCCCCGCGCGCCGGCCTCGCCGAAGAGGTGGCGACCGCCGTGCGCAGCGCCGCAGGGATCGATCCGCACCTCGTGGTGCTGCTCACACCCGGCACGCTGCCACGCACCTCGTCGGGCAAGCTGCAGCGTGCCGCCACCTTGGCGCAGTGGCGCGCCCACACCCTGCTCCCCCCGGCCGCGCTCACCCCGCTCCACCTGGCCGGTCTGCTCGCTAAGAGCTGGGTCGGGCACGTCGCAGCTCGGCTCCGCGCGTGATCGATCTGCTGGTGGCCGGCGCGGGTCCTACCGGGCTCTCCGCCGCGCTGGCCGCGGCCCAGGCAGGCTGGTCGGTGGTCGTGCTCGACCCACGGGAGGGCGTGCTCGACAAGGCCTGCGGCGAGGGGTTGATGCCGTCAGCGGTCGAGGCGCTCGGGAGCTTGGGTGTCCACCCCGAAGGCAGCCCGTTCCACACGATTCGTTACCTGCGTCCCGGGGCAGTCGCGACCGGGAGGCTTCCCGCACCAGGGCTGGGCGTTCGACGCACCACCCTGCACGCCTCCCTCGATGCGGCCGCGGCCCAAGCCGGTGTGCGCAGGGAGGTCGGACGGGTGGACACCATCGACCAGCAGGCCGACCGCGTGCGGGCGGGGGGCTTCGAAGCGCGCTGGATGATCGCCGCAGATGGTCTCCGAAGCCCCATCCGTCACCACCTCGGTCTCAACGTGCCGGTGACGGCCCCTCGACGTCTGGGCCTCCGCCGTCACTTCGAGGTCCGCGAGCCGCTGCGCACGGTCGATGTTCACTGGGGCGACGCGGCTGAGGCCTACGTCACGCCGGTCAGCGACACCCGGGTTGGCGTGGCCTTCTTGTGGCAGGCCGGGCCTCCGCCCGACGACGCTCGCCGACCCTTTGACCGGCTCCTGCTGGGCTTTCCGGACCTGGCCGCCACGCTGGGCGAAGCGGTGGATGAGCCGATGGGTGCGGGGCCGTTCCAGGCCCGCAGCCGGCGTCGGGTGGCAGGTCGGGTGCTGCTGGTGGGCGACGCCGCGGGCTACCTGGACCCGATCACCGGCGAGGGCATCAAGCTCGGTGTGCTCGGCGCGCGCGCCGCCGTGGGCGCGATCGTTGCCGACGCGCCGCAGCGGTGGGAGCACGCCTGGCGGCGGCTGTGGTGGTCCTACGCGCTGCCCACCGGGGGCCTGCTGGCGCTGTCTCGCGTGGGCCCGCTCAGGCGCGCCCTGCCGGGTCTGCTGCGCCGGATGCCCGGCGTGATGGACGCCGTCGTGGGCTGGGTGGCTCGTTAGTCGCCCGCAAGCCTCACCAGGTCCCTTCCCACGGCCCCACGTAGGGAATGCGCATCAGCTCTTCCCGTGAGAGGCGCTCGGGGAGCGTGCCCACCACATCCGTCGAGCCCAGCGCGCGGGTGAGCCGCTCCACCACCGTCTGCAGCGCCGCCAGCGAGTGCGGACCGTGCAGCGTGTAGCCCGCCTCGTAGTGCTGAACCTGGTACTCCTCGGCCGTGGTGAGGTAGCCGGCGTAGCCGTTGGCATAGGGCGCCACGACCGCGTGCGTCACGCCCTCCGGTGCAGCCGCAAGCATCACCGCCCTCAGCCGCCGTCCCGACACGGTGGTGGGCTCGCACGGCATGGTGGTGAGCACGAGCGAGCCCACGCGCAGCACCTGAATCGGCAGCACGTGCGGGATCCACGGCCGGTCGCCCGTGTGACCCTCCCGCACCTGCCGACGAATCCACCGCAGGGGCGGATCGAGCGGCGGGAGGTGCCACATCGGCCACAGGCCGAGCACCCGCGACTTGGCACCTCGACCCACATCGACCAGCGGGAGCTTCGGGTCGTGGCGTCGTGAGCCGAAGCGCCCGCGCACCTGATCCCAGGCCACACGCGCCCGATACGCCACCCGCAGCAGCCGCCGCGCCGGCCACAGCGGTCCGCGACCCTCAGCCGTGCCCAGCGCCATCGAGATGCCGATCGTGCCGCTGGTGGTTCGGTGAGCGCGCCCATCCACCGTGAAACGAGCATCGGCCTCGGCCGACGACAGATCCACCATCTCCACGATGCTCTGAACGGGGCCGGTGAGCTCCACGCCGGGCGCATCGAGCAGCGCCGTCACCGCGCGCACCTGGGCGTCGGCCACAGCCTGCGCACTCTCGTGGTCGTCGTCGTGGGGGCCTACCGTGTGCCCGCGCTCGGGCGCGTCGCGGAAGTTCGGCGACACATCACCGCAGCACTCCTGCGCGAAGATCGCCACGAGGCCATCCTCTTCGAAACGCTCCTCGAGCGCCGCTGCGGCGAGACCCTTGTGATCGGGGTGGAGCGCGTCGTGGTTCGCATGCAGGCAGGTGTTGTGCAGGCCGAACCAGTCCAGCAGACCCACCACCCGGCCGTTGGGTCGCTCCACGCGGAGCAAGGTGTGGACGGTGTCGACAGCCTCCCCGCGACGCTCGCGGGGCACGGCCTCGGTGTCGACGTTGCGGCTGTACGCGAACCAGGACCGGTTGAAGGCCACGCCCGGCTCCACCTCCCCGCGGGCGAGCACGAGCTTGGCCGGACCCAGCTGCGCTGTGGCCTCCACCAGCGCCTGCACGATGCCGTCGACGAGGCCGTCGTGGACCCGCGGCGCAAAGCCAGGCGCGTTCAACGTGAGCCACAGGCTGTGCGCGAAGCCCGAGGGGCCCGAGTGCGTGTGGGTGGCCGCGAGCGTGGTGTTGTGGGCATCGAGGCCCAGCTGCGGGTGCTCGGTGCGCAGCACGTGCAGCACCTCGAGCCAGAGGCCGCGGGTGACGATCAGCAGATCGACCACCACCATCGCCCATCGGGCACCGCCTTCTCCTTCCCGCACCACCAAGGCGCGGGCGTGCAGCGGTGCCCCAACCCGGTGAGCCTGGTGCTCGGGCAGACCCCAGCCCATCATCGCCATGCCCGGCTCGAACACGGTGATGTCGGTGCGCGCGAGCCCGGCGTGCAGCATGATGCCCCCAGAACCCGCTAACCCGCTCGCACCCCACGCCCCCAGCCCGCGCACGCCCCCCCAAGGACCCCGCCCTCGGAGCCCCGCTGCCCTCAGACTTCGCCAGCGCCGTGTTCGTCGTGCTCTCGGTCACCACGCTCGTGGTGGCGGCCTGCACAGCCGCGCTCGCCTTCCAGAGCCTGCCACGGCTGCCACGCTGCGACGGGCTCGCGCTGGCCGTGCTGCTCACGATCGCGTTGGTGGCGTCGCTTCAGGTTCCCTGGGGACCGCACGACATCCGCAGCCGCGACGTCGCCGCGTTCCTTCCTGGATGGAGGGTGCCTTGGGATCACGGCGTCGGTCACCTCGCGCTGGTGCGCGCGCTGCAAGCGCCGGGCCTCGGTCCACACGACGAGACCGAGCTGATGGCGCTGGGTCCTTACGTGCGCCTGCTGACGCTCGCCGGCTTCTACGTGTGGAGCCGCGCGCTCGGGGTCGGTCGGCCCAGCGCCTTCTACGCAGGCTCACTGCTCGCGCTCTGGGGCGTGGACCTGCGCTTCGCACCCACCGACGCTCCCCAGCTCGCCGAGAACGCCTACGTGGGCCTGTTCCTGGCAGCGCTGGCTGCAGCCGCCCGCGCACCGTCGTGGCTCGCAGCCCTCACCGCTGGGGGCCTGCTGGGCTTGGGGTCCACGCAGCGCCCCGAGGGCATGTTGCTGCCACTCCTGGTGCTCCCTGCCGCGCTCCTGACGTTGCCGCAGGGTGGGTGGCGCGATCGTCGTGTCCAAGCCGGGGTCGCGGTGGCCGCGCTCATCGCGGCTCCCCACGCTGCAGGCCTGTGGCTCACCTACGGCGCCCAGGCGGTGGACAAGGCCACCTCGGGAGGATCGGCCTGGGCTTGGCGTGAAGGGGCCGCCCACTTCCTTCCGTTCCACCCCACGCTGGGCTCCGTGGGGCTTGGCGGGCTGGTGGTGCTGGGCGTGGTCGCAGGATTGCTGCGCCCCACCTCACGCGGGGTGGTGTTGGCGACGGCCTTGGTGCTCGCGTTGCTCGTGCCAGGCTGGACCCCCGCCGAGGACCACTCCCTCGGCATCGCGCGCCATGCGCTCCGCTCGCTCCCGTGGTTCGCGCTGCTCGGTGGGCTCGGAGCGGGTCGTCTCCACGCCGACGCGGGCCGCTTCGGCCCTGTTCTCGCCGTGCTCACCGTGCTCTTTGCAACCGTCAGCACCTGGGACCACGCGCTCCGGCCCGCAACCGTGGACGCGGAGTACCGGTTCGTCGCCGCCACCCTGTCGGAGCTGCCGCCCGGCTGCACGGTCTGGTCCGCGTACACCCCGTTGGACGGTGCCCTGGTTGCACCCGGCGCGCTGGCAGCTCAGCGGCGCCTCCCGCTCACGTGGCGCACGGTGTCGCCGGCCACACCACCACCCGCCAACGGCTGCACCCTGGTCTACCGAGGCGCTGCCTGTGTGAGCTCGCGCCTGGCCGCCGACCTCTGCGCGCCCTGGGAGGGCCTCGTGCCCGTGGTGGAGGCCGACCTGCCTTCCCGAGGCTGGATCCACGAGACCTACACCACCGACCCCGTCACGGTGGGCTTCTACTGGCTCGTGCCTCCGCGCACGCCCTAGCGCTGCTTGTGCTTACGCGGGCGCTGGGTCACAGCGTCCTCCCACGCCGCCCACGCCCCGGCACGCGCCGACGCGTCCAGGTGGAGCCGCGCGATCACGACGGTCTCCTTGGCCTCGACATGCAGCTCAGGCGCGTAGAGCGCGTCAGGGTCGAGGGCGCGGATCTCCTCGGCCCACTCGTGCAGGCGCTCGGCCGGCGGACGTCCATCGAAGGCCCGAAACCGCAGCAGCGTCGGGCGCTGGTCATAGAAGAAGTCACGGTCCACGCGGGTGTCGTGCCCTGCCCGTGCGCCGTCGCGGGTGACACCTGCTTCCAGCGCCTGGCGGTTCGTGAGGCCGAACGGGTCGAGCAGCACGAGGTCGGGGAGCGCGTAGCCGAACGCTCCGATCGCGCCCCACACGTAGGAGTCTCCGGGCTGAACATAGGGCCGAAGCACAGCCGCCTTCCTGTAGCGTGTGGCCAACGACGTGCGCTCCAGATCGAGCCGCTCGCGCTCAGAGAGCAGGTCCGCCTGATCCGTGTTGCCGCGAAAGTTGACCCGCACGCGGACCGCTGCGGGCACGAGATGCAGGTTCATGCTCGGCAAGAAGCCCACCAGCGCCACCCCCAGCCCAACCTGCCAGACGCGATGGCTGCCCCAGCGCGCGCCCACCTCATGGAGGCCCAGCGCCAGCAGCACCCCAAACGGACCCAGCGCCGCGGCGTGAAACCTGTAGAAAGGCATGTAGTCGCCGCCTACGAGCGTCGCGTAGGCTGGGACCGCCAGCGCCAGCACAGCGAACGCCCCCGCGCGCGCTCGCCAGCGCGGCGTCCACGCCAGCGCCGCCAGCGGCAGCACCAGCGCCGGCGTCAGCAGCGTCAGCGCGAGGTTCGTGGTCTGCCGCACGCCCCGCAGCAGCGTGGACAGGCCGAAGTGCACCTTCACCTGCGTGGTGGCGGCCACCAACGACCCGTAGGTCGCGCCGCGCCAGAGCTCGTACGGCACCGCCACCACCAGGATCGTCAGCCCGTAGGCCGCGAGCACCCGTGCCACAGGCCGACCCTCTCGAAACCGGAGCGCCAGCACCACGGCGCCCACCAGCCCGGCCCACGCCCACCCCTCGGTGCGCACCAGCAGCAGTCCCACGCCCCAGACCCCTGCCATCAGCCCGCCACGGGTCGAGGAGGCTGTCACCAGCTGGGTGAGCGCCAGGAACAGCAGCAGCGTGTGCGCCATGGTCTCGAGGCCGCTCGTGGACCACGCACCGAAGGTGCCGAGCGCCACCATCCCGAGCGTGCCAAAGAACGCCGCGGGCACCTCCACGCCGAGGCTGTGCCGAGCCGTGCGGTACACCGCTCCCACCAGGACGAGCGCCAGCAGGGCCGACACCCCCGGAACCCAGCGGGGCGATGAGGCCCCGACCCCCTCCACCATCGCCGACAGCAGCACCCACAAGAAGTTGCTGTAGCCCTCCACCGGAGACACTTCGCCGGGGTTGAACACCGCACCGTGGCCGGACGCGAGGTTCCGCCCGTAGCGAAACGAGATGTAGGCGTCTTCGCACAGGTTCCACAGCAGGGCCGTGTGGGCCAGCGCCGCCACCCACAGCGCCGGAAGGGCCGCTCGATCGGTCCAGCGACCTGGCCGCCTCGGGTCCGTGTCCACCCTGCCTCCGTGACGGCCGCGCCGTGCGCCCATAGAACACCCGTGTCCCTGGAGCGCACGAATGACCCGCGTCCTGCTCGCCTCGGTGCTGCTCGCTGCGCCTGCCTTTGCGGGAGCCCGCCCGCCCGTCGTCGACGCGGAGGTCGACCTCCCCGCTACGGGCATCGCCGTGGAGGCGATGGACGATGGCACCGGCGTGGAGGCCGTGCTCTCGCTCCAGGCCTTTCGCCTCGCGAAGCCGATGGACTACGACCACCGCGCTGAGAAGCCGAAGGTCGGTGCTGGCTCGGTGCTGGTGGTGCGGGTGCGCCCCGATCTGGCCCAGCCGAAGGCTGTGTCCAGTCCCGTGCTCTACGTGGGCACCACCCCTGCGCTGGTGCTCGCGCGCGATGTGGGCGCGGCCTGCGTGGTGGTGGCGGTGCCGGCGGGCCTCGACCCGAAGGTAGAGCCGGTGGGCTTCGGCAGTCCTGAGCTCCCGGAGCGGGTCGACGCGCGCAGGGGTGCGGCCGAGCGCGCCGCGCTGATCGCTGCCGGTGTGGTGCCCCGCCCCACCGACGAGGTCGACGCCGCGACGGTCGCCACCACCCTCGATCTCCCCGATGGAGACGCCCTCTACGCCCACGGCGCCGACGCGCTCACCCACTGCCACACCCCGGCCCCCGTCGCGAACTGAGCCCTCCACCCTTGCCGAGGTCGCGCATTGATCGCATGATGCGCCGCCCGATCGCCCCACGGGGCCCCTTCGGATTCAGGAGAGCGGATGGACAAGCCGATCAAGCCGGTCATCTTCCCGGCCGACGAGTACCTCTCACCCACCGAGGTCTCCAGCCTCTGGGACGTGCTCGCTGAGCAGCTCCAAGACGCCCTCAACGAGACCCGCGAAGAGATCCAGCAGTTCACTGAGCAGCGCGATGTGGACGCCGACCACCTCGACCTGGCCGTCACGGAGTCCAACCGCGACTTCGAGCTGCGCCTGGCCGACCGTGAGCGCCGTCTCATCCGCAAGGTGAAGCTCGCCATGGAGCGCATCTCCGAGGGCTCCTACGGCACCTGCGAGGCCTGCGGGAACCCCATTGGTTACGCGCGCCTCATGGCTCGCCCCGTGGCCGTGCAGTGCATCGACTGCAAGACCGAAGCTGAGCAGCTCGAGCGTCCCCGCCGCGCCACGCACTGAGCGTGGCTGCACCGGCGATCAGGGCCGCGCGCGCGTCGCCCTGAGGTCGCTGGCGGACAGGCCCTCGATGTGCACCCGCACCCCGGTCACGCCGGGGGGCGGAACCACGTGAATCAACCCTTCGCCCGCCGGCAGATTCACGGTGGTGCGGAGGAGTTCGCGCCCTGACGCGTCCATCACCACGAGCGGCAGATCCGCGCGGGGCGCAGGAGATGACCACGCCACCTGCACGGTGTGGGTGAACACGGGTGTGCGCAGCCACACGGCCGTCTCGGGATCGCCCAGCGGCAGCACGAAGGTGCGTGGCCCCTCCCGACCCGCTGCATCACGCAGCTCCACCTCACCTTGGGGCTCGTGCTGGAACGGCAACCGCAGCGTGAGGGGCTCGGCGCCTCGCACAGCGAGCGTTCCCTCGGCCACCGTGCGCCCTCGGGCCGTGCGCTCCCACGCCCAGTCGCCCTGCTCGCGCGGCCCTGGCGTGATCGTGAGCACATGCTCGCCCACGCTAAGATCGAGCTCTCGCACCACCTTCACCGGCAGCGCCGGCAGCCCCACCCGCAACCCAAGCTCCGGCCTTGCGTCGGTCGCACCCAGGTGAGACCACGTGCCGCCCTGTGCGCGCGGACCCACCAGCGACAGCATCAGGCGCGCGGCCGACGTGAGGCGATCCGCGGGCAGGGCGACCTCCACCACGTCGCCGGACGCCACGACCACCTCCGGAGCGTCCTCGCAGGGGGCTGCGCGCGGCGGCACCACCACCGGACGGGCGAACACCAGCCCATCCAAGGCGCAACGCTTCGAGACCGCACCCGCCGCACGAACCTCTACCCGCCACCACACCTGCGCGCGGCCGTCGGGGTCGAAGCCCAGCGCGTAGGTGAACCCGGGTTCGGGGACGGGCAGCCGAACCACCAGCTGATCGCCCGATCGCACGGCCGCGACCGCCACCACCGGCGGCGTGAGCCCGGTGGCCAGCGGAAGGAAGCCCGGGGCCGCAGGCACCTCGCCCCACGCGGGCTCGGCCACCCCATCCACCACCACCTCCACCCGGGGCGCGGGCACGGTGTCGCGCAGCGGGCTTGCGTAAGCGCGCGGCCGGGTGGTGTGGGGGTAGACCTCCACCGTCACCTCCACCGGAGGCGCCGCCAGCGCAGCGATGAACAGCCACCCGATCATGCCCCTTGGGATAACCAAAAGGCAGGAGGCGCTCCCCGTGATCTTCTGGCTGTTTGTCCACGCGCTGGCTGCGCCGACCGCCGAGCCCATGCGCCTGGATGCGGGCCCCGCGGGCTCCCCAGTGCTGGAGGGCTTCCAGCACCTCGGCGCCGACGGCTGCGAAGATCCGCGGGTCCGCTGGGTGGAGCCTCCGTACCTCGCCTTCCGGCACGACATGCCGGACGCGCTCGCGCTGGACGGCCTCGACGGCGGCGTGCTCCACCTCGATCTGCCTGCCGGGCGCTGGATCCTCGCGGCGATGCTCGGGCGTCCCGACGAACGCGCACAGTCGTGGGCGGGCATGGATGCCTTCGGCTTCTCGGTCGGCGGTGTGCCGGTGGCCACCGTCACGCTCCCCACGGACTGGGCCGCGTTCGTGGCCTCACCGCTCTACGCGCCCGCAGTGCGGCCGCACTTTCGCCCCGACGAGAACGCCTGGGACCGGATGATCGCCCCGGCGTGGCCGTGGACCGAAGCCACGGTCGACGTCGGTGCCGACGGCATCGACGTGGCGGCATTCGGTCGTCCTCTGCAAGCGCTGGTGGCGTGGCCGGCCAGCCAGCCCGAGGCCTGGGAGGTGGAGCAGACGCTCATCCGGAGCCGCCGGCGCATCTCGTGGGCGCGCTACGGGGTGGGCGGACTGGCCGACACCCCCGCACCGCTCGCAAGCCCGGGTCCCCTGGGACTCGCGCTGGGCTCGCTCGACAAGATCCCCTCGGCCGCACCGGGTGCCACCAGCCTGCGCGCCACGCTGCATCTCGCGCGCAACGACCGCACCACCCGCCTCGTCACCCTCTCCGGTGGCGACGATGAAGGCCGCATCGAGGTGATCGCGCCCCCTGGCCTCGACGTGCGCCTCGCAGAAGCTGCATGGCTCGACACCGCCCAGACCCCCGGCCGCACCTGGGGTCCACGCCCGGTGGTGCTCGATGAGGGTTGGGTGTGGCGCGGCGGCCAGGGCACACCACCTGTGGTGCAGCTCACCGTGGCCACGACCGCCGCCACCCCACCCGGCACCCACACGGTGCGGCTGCGCTTCGTGCGCGAGGACGGCGACACGGCCGAGCTGCGGGTCCGTGTGCAGGTGGCAGACGTGACCGTCGAGAACCGGCTGCCGGTGGGCCTGTTCGTGCAGGCCGACCCCCCCGCGATGCTGCGCACGAACGGCGCCAGCCCCACCACCACCGCCCTGCTCGACGACCACCTGCGCCTGCTCGCTGCCCACGGCTTCGACGCGCTCTCGCTGCGCTACCTGTACTGGCCGAACCGTTACCCCGCCGATGCCAACGTCGACGCCGACCTGTTCTTGCACGCCGTGCAGACCTGGGCCGACCTGGGCGGCACGAGCGTGGTGTGGGCGGATCCGAAGATCGCGTGGCGCCCGGCCGCCTACGTGAACCCCGACGGCCCCGTGCTCCCCGACAAGCTCGTGCCGAGCGCCACAGGGCTGCTCGCCGCCACAGCGCGAGCGGCGCTCCCGGTCTACGTGCACATGTGGGAAGAAGAGGCCACCTGGAAGAACCTCGGGGCCCCACCGCGCGGAGCGCTGCTCGCTGAGCGACTACGGAGCCTCGGTCCCCCCGGTCTGCGGCTGTTCGGCACGCTCCCGCAAGCGCCGGACTGGCCCATGGCCGCCTCGCTCGATCGCGCCGTGCTCTGGGGTTTTGGCGACGACCTCGTGCAGGGCATCACGCACGCCAAGGCCGTCGGTGCCGAGGCCTGGGCCTACAACCTCACGCCTGGCGCTTCCTCACCCCTGCTCGCGTGGGCGGCAGGGGCGGAAGGCCTGCTGCAGTGGCACGCCAACGCCGTCGCCGCCGACCCCTACCGCTACGCGATCGAGCCCAACGTCACGTTCCACACGATCCTCGCTCCCGACGGCACTCACCACGCCACGGTCTTGCTGGCCGACCTCGCCGACGGGGCCGCGGACGCCCGCCTGCTGGCTACGCTGGAGGCGGCCGGCCTCTCCGATGCGCAGCGCGCGCTCGTGGAGCCGCTCCGGGCGGCGTTGCTGGGGGCGACGAGCGTCAACGGCGGGGACGGCGCGCTCATCACCGCCGAGTCCCGCTGGGCCCTGCGCGCCGCGCTGCTGACGGGTCGCTAGTCGGTCGCTCGGCGGCCGATCGCGTACGATCCCGGATCTTCCCCGGTGAAAGCCCTGCTCTCCCTTCTGCATCGACGTAACCAAGCCCTTGAGAACGGTAACGAACAAGGTCGGCTGGTCATCGTCGCGCGCTGCCGGTAACGTGCAACGTTGAGGTCGCCTGCATGCAAGCTCCACGCTTCGTACGTGTCACCGTCCACGGAGGTCCCGGCCGGCTCAAGCTGTGCCGCGGCCCCCTGGATGTGGCGCTGCTGATCGACGGCGCCCCTGTGGCCCTGGCCGGCGACGACCCCGAGCTGGCCGACACCACCCTGCTGGTGCGCGCCCACGATCTGTCGGAGTTCGACGGCCTGTTCGATGAGCTCGACGCGAACGAGGTCCACCCTTCGCTGCCCGAGGCGCTGCGCCCGGCGCTGGAGCTGGTGGGCGATGGCACCTGGGAGATCACCGTGCTGCCCCACGTCGAGGTCCACGGGGAGCCCGACCCCGACTCCGACGACTCCGTGCTGTGGTGGGCCGGTGCCCACCGGGTGCCCCGCAACGAAGCGGCGCTGATCTCCACCATGCCGCGCGACCTCGTGTCTCCGGCCGCCGTGGCGCGCGCCGTCCGTCACCTGCGGTCGGGTCGGCGCCCGATCGTGGTCGCGCTTGGCACGTGCGAGGGCCTCGCGTTCGTGATCTCGGGGCACGCGGCACTGGCGGCCTACCGAGCTGAGCGCGTGCCTGCCGTGCTCGTTCGTGTCGATGCGCTCTCGCCGCCTGGGCTCACCTCGGACGAGGCGGGGGACCTCATCGTGCAGGCCTACGCCCACATGGGCGAGGTGGTGGCTTCTTGGCACCGCCATGCGCGCGAGCGGGGTCAGTCCCAGGTCGGGTGAGCGGTCGCCGGGCGTCGGAATGCGTCACGAGGCGCAAGGCCGCGCTCGGCGCACGGGTTGGCGGCTGTAGACGAAGCCCATGACCGCACCCGCCCGTCTCACCAGCAGCCCCGCCCCTGTTCGTCCTGATGGGCGCTACGTCCTCTACTGGATGACCGCCCAGCGTCGCACCCGCTGGAACCCCGCGCTCGACCACGCGCTGGACTGGGCGCGTCGCCTCCGCAAGCCGCTGCTGATCTTCGAGCCGCTGCGCGTGGGCTACAGCTGGGCGAGTGTCCGCCACCACCAGTTCGTGATCGAAGGCATGGTCGACAACGCCGCCCGCTGCGCAGCCGCCGGTGTGACCTACCTGCCCTACGTGGAGCCCTCGGAAGGAGCAGGGTCGGGTCTGCTCGAGGCCCTCGCGGCCGAGGCCGCCCTGGTGGTGGCCGACGACGCCCCGATGTTCTTCTTGCCGCGGATGTTGGCGGCAGCGCGCAAGAAGCTCACCGTGCGGATGGATGCCGTGGACGGGTGCGGCCTGCTGCCGCTCTCCGAGCACGAGAAGCCCTACTTCGCGGCCTGGGCCTTTCGGTGGCGACTTCAGCGCCAGCTCCCGACTTACCTCCAGACCCGGCCCGCAGCCGACCCGCTCGCAGCCTACGACCTTGGCGCGGCCACGCTCCCCGCTACCGTGCCCGCGCGCTGGCCCGTGGTGCCGGTTGCCGACTGGCTGCACGGGGGGCTCGCCCGGCTCCCGCTGGACAGCGCCGTGCGTGCCGTTCCCCAGCGGGGCGGTCCCGTGGCTGCCGAGGCTGCGCTCCAGCGGTTCTTGGTCGGCGGCCTGCCCCGCTATGCCACCGAGCGCTCCGATCCCGACGCCGAGGCGGCATCGGGCCTCTCGCCCTACCTTCACTTCGGTCACCTCTCGGCCTACGAGGTTGCTGCCGCCGTGCTCGACGGCGAAGGCTGGACCCCGAGCCGCCTCGCCGCGAAGCCCAACGGGAAGCGGGAGGGGTGGTGGGGTGCGTCCACCCCCGCTGAGGCCTTCCTCGACGAGCTGGTCACCTGGCGCGAGCTCGGTTGGGGCGCGCAGCACACCGACCCCACCTTCGGCACGTGGGAGGGGCTGCCCGAGTGGGCGCGTGGCACGCTGCTCGACCACGCCCGCGACCCACGACCCTACGTCTACGATCTCGAGGCGCTCACCGAGGCCCGCACCCACGACCCCCTGTGGAACGCCGCCCAGCGCGAGCTCGTCGCCACAGGTCGCATCCAGAACCACATGCGCATGCTGTGGGGCAAGAAGGTGCTGGAGTGGACACCCGATCCGCGCACAGCCTTCGACCTGCTCATCGAGCTCAACCAGCGCTGGTCGGTGGATGGTCGCGACCCGAACTCGTTCTCGGGGATCTCGTGGACCTTCGGTCGCTTCGACCGCCCGTGGGCCCCTGAGCGCCCGATCTTCGGCACGGTGCGCACGATGTCGTCTGACCAGTCCCGTAAGAAGCTCGACCTCAAGCGCTGGCTTGCCCGCTGGGGTCCTCCGGGGGCTGACCGACCGGCTATGCCCGGCTTGCCGTTTCCGGAGCGCGCATGACCTCGACCGTAGTCTGGCTGCTGCTTGGCAGCGCCTTCGCGAAGCCCACCAGCCCGCCTGCGCTGCCCGAGATCGCCACCGATCCCACCACGCCACTCCCCGTGGACGCCCAGGTGCGCGTCGGTCGGCTCGCGAACGGCCTCACCTACTACGTGGAGCCCAACCGCAAGCCGCTGCACCGGGTGGAGCTGCGCCTCGCCGTGAAGGCTGGGTCCATCGTCGAGACCGAAGAGGAACGCGGCATCGCTCACTTCGTGGAGCACATGGCGTTCAACGGCACCGAGCACTTCGAGGGCAACGATCTGATCGCCTACCTGGAGTCGCTGGGCGCCCAGTTCGGTGCCCACCTCAACGCTTACACGTCCTTCGATGAGACCGTCTACAAGCTGCAGCTCCCCACCGACGGCAACGGCCTGCTCGACTCCGGACTGCTGGTGCTGTCCGACTGGGCGTCCGGCGTCACCTTCGATCCCGACGAGTGCGAGCGAGAGCGCGGCGTGGTGCTGGAAGAGTGGCGCCTCGGGCAGGGCCTGAGCCAGCGCGTCCAGACCGCGTCGCTGCCGGCGATCTTTTATGGCTCGCACTACCTGCACCGCCTGCCAATCGGCACGCAGGACACGCTGCAGAACCTCACCTGCGACGCGGCGAAGGCCTTCTGGCAGCGGTGGTACCGCCCTGAGCTGATGGCCGTGGCCGTGGTGGGCGACATCGACCCCGACCACGCCGTGGAGCGCATCGAGCAGCTGTTCGGCGGCCTGAAGTCCGCGCCCGATGCACCTGAGCGCGTGTGGTCCTCGGTGCCAGGTCATGCCGAGCCGCAGGTGGTGGTGTTCACCGACCCCGAGATCCCCCAGGGCATCGTGATGCTGGGCGCCAAGGTCGACGAGGTGGAGCGTCCCGATCACGGGGCTTACCGCGAGTTCCTGCTCGGCCAGATGGTGAGCATCATGATCAACGAGCGGCTGGCGGTGGCGGCCCAAGATCCGTCCGCGCCGCACATCGCCGCCGAGCAAGGCCAGAGCTCGCTCGGGCACCTGCGCGCGCTGCAGTCGCTCACCCTGCTGCCGAAGGAGGGGCGTGTGCTCGAAGCCCTCGCGCTGGGGGCCCGCGAGCTGGCCCGCATGCAGCGGTTTGGGTTCACCGTCGACGAGCTGCGTCGCAGCCGCATCCTGCTCGCTCGTAATCTCCAGACCTACTACGACGAGCGCGACAAGACCGAGAGCGCCGAGCACATCGAAGAGATCATGCGGGTGTTTCTCACCGACGAGCCCATGCCTGGCATCCCCTACGAGTACGCGCTCGCGAGCGCCTACCTGCCGGCGATCACCGTCAACGAAGCCAACGCCTTCGCGCGCGAGCGCCTGTTCCCCGAGGATGGCCGCGTGGTGCAGGTGCTGCTGCCTTCCCGCGGCTCGGAGGCGCCTACGGTGGAGGCGGTGCTCGCCACGCTGGAGGCCGTCTCTGCCGAGACGATCTCGGCCCCTGTGGAAGAAGCTCGTGCCCAGGCCCTCACCACGGTCACCCCCGTGCCCGGCACCGCCAAGCGCATCGCGCGCGACCGCAAGCTCGGCACCAGCCTCTGGCAGCTCTCCAACGGCGCCAAGGTGCTGCTCAAGCCCACCACCCTGCAGGCCGACGAGGTCGTGCTGGAGGCGTTCAGCGACGGCGGCCGCTCACTGGTGTCGGATGACGACTACGTGCCCGCCCTCACCTCGGTGGACATCGCCCGCCGATCGGGGCTCGGCGACCACGATGTCGTCGCCCTCGCCCGCCTGATGACCGGTCGCAACGCCGGCCTGGCACCCCACATCGGTCGCACCCAGGAGACGCTGTCGGGGTCAGCTTCTGCGAGCGAGCTGGAGACGCTGCTGCAGCTCGTCTACCTCACGTTCACGGCCCCTCGGTTTGATGCGAACGCGCTGGAGCTGGAGCGCCAGGGTCGGCTGGAGAGCCTGCGCAACCGGGAGCTGAGCCCCGACTCGGTGTTCGAGGACCGGTTCACCTCGCTGGCCTGGCAGAACAACCCGCGCATGACCGCGTGGACGATCGACGACCTGGCAAAGTTCGACCTCGCAGCGTCCGAGCGCATCTTCCGGGAGCGCTTCGCGAGCCCGGGCGACTTCACGTTCGTGCTCGTGGGCAACCTCGACGAGCGCAAGGTGGTGCCGCTGCTCAACACCTGGATCGGCAGTCTTCCGGCCCCAGCAGAGCGTGAGACCTGGAAGGACGATCGCGCCCGTCTGGTGGACGGCGTGCACACCTTCGAGCTCCCGCGCGGCGACACCCCCCGTGCGCGGGTGCGGCTGCTGTTTCACGGCCCGCTCGACGTCACGCCCACCACGCAGATCGTGCTCGACGCGGTGGCTGCCGTGCTCGAGACCGAGCTGATGGATCGCCTGCGCGAGCAGCTCGGCGGCACCTACGGCGTCGGTGCCAACGTCGGCTCCACCACGCGCCCGGAGGGCGGCTACACGCTGCGGGTGGAGTTTGAGTGCGACCCCGCCCGCTTCGACGAGCTGCACGCAGCCGCCTGGGAGGTCATCGAGAGCGTGCGCGACGGTCGCGTGGGCTGGGGCATGCTCGAGACCCTGCGCGAGAAGAACGCCCGGTCCTATGAGACCGCCTTGCAGAGCAACGCCGTGTGGGCGTCGAGCCTGGCGGGCCTGATGTCGGAGGGCCACCCCCTGCGGGACGCGCTCGCGTTCCCGAAGCGTAACGCCTCGTTCACGGCGGACGAGGTGCGTGACATGGCGGCCCACGTGCTCGACGCGAAGCGGGTGATCGAAGGAATCCAGCGGCCTTGACGCTGCGCTGGTCGGATCACGACCGCACGCTCCACCTCTCGGTGCGGGACCTGCTCGAGTCAGCGCCGCCGGCGGGTCACCTCGTGCTGGAGGTGGCGCAGACCCGCAACGCGCGCATGGCGGCGGGTCGTGCGGCGCACACGGCCTGGCAGAGCGAGCGACAGGCCGCTGACGAGGCCTACCGCGCCGAGCTGGGCCTCAAGCACACCTGGGAGGTGGATGGCTGGACCCTCGTGCTCCAGGGCCGTGTGGATGGCCTCTCCGACGAAGGCGGCCACACGATCGTGGAGGAGGTGAAGGCGACGGCGCTGGAGGGCGAGACCCTGGCGACCTCGGGCGCCTCAGCCTGGCCGAGCTGGGTGGCCCAGCTCGAGGTCTACGTGTGGATGCTGAGCCGCGGCGGCTGGCCCGCTCCGCTCGGCCGGCTCGTGCTGGTGAGCCTCCTGGATGGAAGCCGGCACGTGGTGCCCGTTCCTGTCGATGTCGACATGGTGGAGGCCAACCTCCAGCGCCGCGCCGCGCGGCTGGTGCGCCTCCGTGAGCGCCGCTTGGCCTGGCTCGCAGCCCGCCGTCGGCAGGTGGTTCCGAAGCCGTTCAAGGGCTGGAGACAGGGCCAGCAGGTGGTCGCTGACGGTGTCCGTAGCGCGCTCTCCGAGGGTCAGCGCCTGCTGGTGCAGGCCCCCACCGGCCTCGGCAAGACCGCCGCCGTGCTGCACGGCGCGCTGGCGTTCGCATTCGGTGCCGACCGCCAGATCTTCTGGGCCACCTCCCGCACCACCCAGGTGCGCGGCGTCACGGCCACCCTCGACCGCTTCCGCGAGCGCGGGCTGCCGCTCTCCTACGTGGTGGTGCGCGCCAAAGAGAAGGTGTGCCTCAACGACGTGGTGGCCTGTCGGCCCGACACCTGTGCTTTCGCCCGCGACTACCACGACAAGATCGAGGCGAGCCGGGTGGTCGAAGACGCTGTGGATGCGCGCGGGCTGGTGCCGGAGCGCGCGATGGAGCTGGGGGCGCAGCACGAGGTCTGCCCGCATGCACTACTTCTCGATGTGGCCGAGCACGTCGATGTGGTGGTGGGCGACATCAACCACGCGCTCTCGCCCTCGTCGCGCATCAAGCGCCTGTTCACCGACACCACCGCGCCCGAGCGGGTGCTCGTGGTGGACGAGTGCCACCAGCTGGTCGACCGCGCCCGCGACCACGCCTCCCCGCAGGTCAGCGCCACCGACGCCCGTGCCGCTGCGGCCGCTCTCGGGGTCGGCATGGAGCCCTACCAGGAGATCGCCCGCGACGTGCTCGCCGCCATCCAGCGCACGGTGCGCGACACCCCCGGCCCCTGGCGGGACGGGCAGGCGGTCGCCGAGCTGGTGCTGCGCCCGTGGCAGGATCTGGCGGACCGCATCGATCAGCTCGCGTTCGACCACGCCCTGCTGCGCGCCCGCGCCGGTCGTTCCAGCACCGGCGAAGACCCCTACCTGGCCCTCTCCTGGCAGGTTCTCCGCTTCGCGCAGACCGCCGAGGAGGCGACCGAGACCACCGTGGCGCTGGTGAACCAGACGCCGGGCCAGGAGTCGGTGCGGCTGCTCTGCCTCGATCCCTCCGGGCACCTGCGACCTGCAATCGCGGCGCTGGGCGGCTTCGTGGGCTGCTCGGCCACGCTCGCGCCGCACGACTACTACCAGCGCCTGCTCGGTCTTCCCGACAACACCGGTCGCTTGGACGTGGCGAGCCCGTTCCCCACCGAGCACCGCAAGGTGCTGCTGGCCACGCGCGTGTCCACCAAGTTTGCGGACCGCACCGCGCACGCGCCGGCCACAGCGAGCCTCCTGTCCCGGGCTGCCGCGGCGGTGCCGGGCAACGTCGCCATCTACTTCTCGTCGTTCGCCATGCTGGCCGACCTCATGGGGCGGTTCGACCCCGGCGAGGCGGAGGTTCTCACCCAGCCCACGTCAATCTCGGAAGCCCTGCGCGCCACCTTCCTCGATCGCCTGTCGCGCCCCGGGAAGGTGGTGTTCGCAGCGGTGCTCGGCGGCATCTTCGCCGAAGGTGTGGACCTGCCGCCGGGGGCACTCTCCGCGGTGTTCGTGGTGGGTCCGGCGCTTCCGCCGGTTGGCCTGGAGCGGGAGCTGCTGCGGGAGCACCACGAGGCGCGGTTTGGGCAGGGCTTTCGTTACGCCAGCCTCGTCCCCGGCATGACCCGGGTGGTACAAGGCGCTGGGCGCTTGCATCGTCGCCCGGAGGACCGCGGGGTGATCCTGCTTGTCGACCGTCGATTCCGCTGGCCCGAGTACGCGAGCCTGCTGCCCCCCCACTGGGAGCCTGAGGTGGTGGACGAGCCCGCCGACGCCATCGCCGCCTTCTTCGGAGGCGTGTCATGAGCCTCGCCGGCTTTGACACCGCGCGCGTCGCCGCCCGCCGACGCCCGTTCGACCGCCTGGAGCGTCGCTTGGTGCGGGCCTCACTGGGGATCGCCGGCGATCACGAAGCGCAGCTCCGCGTCGACCACCTGCGCTACGCGATCAGCTTTGCCCGCCTGACCACCGTGGTGAACCCCGACGGCGTTGAGATCGACCTCTCAGGCATCCAAGGCGCACACGCCGGCCAGATCTTGGACCTCCTCACGCCCCACCTCGTGGATCGCCTCGATCTTCGCGAAGCGCTCAAGCTCGCCGACACCGCCGTGGCCCGCACGATCGCAGCACGTCAGTCGCTGCTCGCCCACCTCCCGCTCGATCGCACCGCGCTGGAAGACGAGGTCTCCTTGCGGCGCTTGGTGGTGGCCTCAGGCGGCGGCGGCGGCGCCGGCTACATCTACCCAGGCGCCTACGATGTGCTCGACCGCGCCGGCCTCGTGCCCGACCTCATGGTGGGCACCTCGATCGGCTCGCTGATGTCGATCTTCCGCGCCCGCCGCGCCCGCTTCGATCTGGCCGCGTTGCTCTCGGCCAGCCGCGCCCTCTCGTGGACCAAGGTGTTCTCAGCGTTCGAGGGAGAGAGCCGCTACGGCCTGCCCGCCACGCTTCGCCTTCGGCTGCATCCGGCGCTCGGCCACCTGTTCGAGACCGACGGGCGACCGGGCCGCATCTCCGATCTGGAGATCCCGTTCTACAGCGTGGTCACGGGCATCGGCGTGGACGCCCTGCAGCACGACCTGCACTACTACGAGGCCTACCTCGACGTGAACGTGAACGCGTCACGCACCAGCCAGGTGCGGGCTGGCATGCGCGCGATGAACCTCGTGCGGGAGTTCCTCGCAGCCCCCGAGGCGCTGCAGGAGATCGTGGTGGGCCGCGAGCCCGGCACGGAGCACTTCGATGTGCTCGATGCGGCCGGCTTCTCCTCGGCGATCCCGGCCGTCATCCACTACGACATGCTGCGCAACGACCCGCACATGACCCGCATCCTCGACCGCCTCTACGCCACCCACGGTGTGGCCCGCTTCGGCGAGGGCGGCATGGTGAGCAACGTACCGGCGCGCGTAGCGTGGGAGACGAGTGTCTCGGGCCACCTTGGCCCTCGGCGCAACGTGCTCGTGGTGGCGCTCGACTGCTTCGCGCCCTTCCCCAGCCGGCTCGGCTGGTACCCCTTCCAGCAGCTCGTGCGGCAGAGCAACGTGCAGGCCGATCGCGCCTACGCCGACGTCTACGTGCCGTTCAAGGACTCGCTCTCGCCGCTCAACCTCGTGCCGCCCGTGCAGGACGCGATGAAGGCGATCCGCTCGGGCCGCGAGGAGTTCAGCCCGCTGATGCCGTTCATCCTCAAGATGATGGCGCGGATTCCAACCCTGCGGGACCGCGACGCGCCCGCGCGGTCGCTGGAAGGCTGACCACCACCGCCACGAGCATCAGCACGCCGCCCACCGAGAACGGTGCAACCTTCGACACCTGCTCGAACAGCACGCCGCCGAGCACCGGGGCCGTGGCGCGCGCAAGTGCCTGCAGCGACTGTGCTGCGCCCAGCACCACACCTTGTTCGTCTTCCGAGGTGTTGCGGGAGATCAGCGCATTGAGCGAAGGCGTGGCGAGCGAGTTGCCCAGCGCGAGCGTGGCGCAGCCCACCCACACGGGCCACCCCGACGGCACCACCGAGAGCGTGAACAGCGCCACCGCGTTGAGCGTGTAGCCCAGTCCCACCAGCGTGGTCTCGCCAAACCGCTTCACCAGCCGGCCTACGAGCCCGCCCTGCACGATGATGCCGACAATGCCGATCACGCCGAACAGGTTGCCCACGGTGCGTGCGTCCATGCTCCACACGTGCTCGGCCACCAGCGCGAACGACGACTCCATCATCGCGAACGCAAACGACGCGACGAGCACCAGCATCACCGCCAGGCCCACCACCGGGTGGAACAGCCCACGCGCAATCGCCAGCGGGGAGATCGACCGCCGGTGACCCGTGATCGCAACCCCGGGCCGACGGCTCTCGGGGAGGCGCAGGGCCACCCACACCAGGTTGATCAGCGACAGCCCGGCCGCCAGCCAGATCGGTGCCGCCAGGCTGATCTGCGACAGCTGACCGCCCACGAACGGACCCACGCTGAACCCGATGCCGAAGGCCGCGCCCATCAGGCCCATGCCTCGCGCACGATCGGGGCCCGACGTGACGTCGGCGATGTAAGCCTGGGCCGTGCCGATGTTCGCCGCGCCCACGCCGTGCAGCGTGCGGAACAGAAACAGCATCCACAGCTCGGTGGACGACGCAAAGCCCGCCAGGCACAGGGCGCTCACGCCGATCGAGATCAGCAGCACCGGCCTCCGCCCCACGCGGTCGGACAGCGCGCCCCACATCGGTGCCGCCAGGAACTGAGCCGCCGAGTAGCAGGCCATCAGCAGCGTGACCTGCAGCGCTGTGGCCGTGAAGCTCTCGGCGTAGAACGCGAGCAGCGGGATCACGAGCCCAAAGCCCAGCAGATCCAGGAACACCGTGAGCAGAATGGGACCCAACCCCGGACGGGCGGGCGCGGCAGCTTCGGTCATCGGGGCTTCATCAGCTGCATCACGTCGCCGTAGAGGTGCGCGTTGGAGCCGCACACACCGTGGTGCAGGGGGTTGGGACGGTTGAAGGTGTAGTCGGCACCGCTGCCATCGGAGCAGCGACCGCCCGCAGCGAGCACGCAGCCCACGCCGCCGATGAGGTCCCACTCGTTACGCGGCATCGGGGTGAACGTGGCCTCCGCAAGGCCCGCCGCCACCAAGCCGAACTTGTAGGCCACCGAGCCCATGGGCTCCAAGATGGCCGTGCCTTCGAGGTGCTTGAACCAGCCCTTGCTGTGCTCGGTGGCGCTCACGAGCAGACGGGCCCCTTCGAGCGTGCGGCGCTCGGTGACCCGACACGGTGCGCCGTTGTAGGTGGCCTCGCCGCCCACCACGCCGGTGAACAGCTCCCCCGTGGCCGGGTTGAACAGCACGCCCAGCGCCACCCGGCCCTCCACCGCGAGGCCGATGCTCACCACAAACTGCGGCACGCGCAGGGTGAACTCCTTGGTGCCGTCGAGCGGATCGACGATCCAGCAGCGGGAGCGCCCGAGCCGCGAAGGCTCATCGACGGTCTCTTCGCTCAAGCGACCGTCGCCGGGGAAGCGCGCCGCGATGGCGTCGCAGAGGATCGCGTTCGACGCCAGATCCGCTTCCGTGAGCGGGCCCTTGTCGCCCTCCTTCATCCGGGTGCCGAAGTCGGGCCGCTGCCAGACGTCCATGACCGCCGCGCCAGCAGCCCGGGCGATGTCGACAGCGAAGTCCAGCTCGCGGTTCATCCGCTCTCCTTGGGGGCGGCGTCGTAACCCGGCCTCCAGGCCTCCGTGCTCCGCAACGCCGACCTACCGCGCCAGGCGCCGCGCGAGCTGGTCTTCGTAGAGCGAGGTGGGCTCGAGGTGGTCGGCGAGTCCAACGCCCTCGGTCCAGTCGGCAGGCTCCGTGCCTTGACCGCCAAAGAACAGGTCGGGCACCGTGGGATCGCTGACCACGGCGAGCTCAGCCCCGGTGCCGACCACATAGCCCCAGCCCGCCTGCATCGACCGAAGCTCGCCCGTGCCGCGCACGTTCCAGAACACCGACTCGGTGCACGCGTGACCCGCGCCCGAGCTCTCGCTTCGCCGGTTGACGCAGCGCCAGCCGTCGTCGGTGGTGGAGGTGTCGATGAGGTTGGCCATCGCCAGCGAGTGGTGGAACTCGGAGGCTCCGGTGACCGAGATCGGCCCGTTGTCGGCGCGGCCTTCGGTGGACACCGTGCGCAGGAACACGCAGCCCGAGGTGCCGAAGTCCCAGTTCTGGATGAAGTTGTGCCGGCCGCCACGACCTACGCTGTCGCGCACCAACACCTCGCTGCTGCGGCTGATCTCGTAGAGGTAGCCGTTGCCGCCACTGCCGCGGTTCTGGGCCTGCTCCAGCCGCGTATCGGCGACGGTGAACCGGCGCGTGTCGAGGAGGTAGAGCCCGCCGGACTGCAGGTGCTCAGCCGCGCCATCGGGACCGTAGGAGGCCACCCGCAGCACGTAGCTGTCCTCCACGCGCACGAACTCCACGGCGTGGTGCCGGCTCACCGCCAGCGCCTGCGCTGAGCCCACCCGCGAAGACACGGCGAGATCGACGAGGCCGACCTCGCTGAGCATCCCGTCGTCCGGGCGGAGATCGGCACCGTCTCGCACCTTGGCCACGTACCGAAGTGGCACGTCGAGCGTGACCACGTCGCCTTCGATGGCCAACACCGTGCGACGGAAGAAGGGCCGCCAGGTGCCGTTGAACGCCTGCCAGGTGCCGGTCATGCCGTGCTCGTCGACGAACTCGGGGGTGATCGTCCAGCCCACGGCCACCCGATCCCCCACCTCCAAGCCCGACGCGTCGGCCAGCTCCACCTGGGTGGCGCGGCTTTGGCCGTCCACCGCCAGCAACCAGCTCCCCGCCGATGGCGCGGATCCAGCGAACCGGAGGCCCGCGCCGCCTGCTGTGCCCGTGTCTTGCGTGAAGTGCACGAAGCTGCGGTCTGCGCCCGCGCCAGCCACCACCACACCCGACCGGGCCACGGTCACCGTGCTCGCGACGGTGTACTCGCCCTCGGGTACCCACACGGTGCCGCCCTCAACCAGCGCGTGGATGGCGGCCTGGAACGCCGCGGCGCTGTCGGTCTCGCCGGTGGGATCGGCACCGTAGTCCAGCACCGACACCTGCGGCGTCGGCAGCGCAGGCAGCGGCACCTCACCGGCGTGGTAGCCGGCGTAGCTCATGTCGTGGAGGAAGCGGCCCTCGGCATCGGTGAACGCGGGTGTCCAGTCGGTGGGGTACAGCGCGGACCGCCACGCGGGGTCGACGTCGTCGGTCTCGACCCCATCGGTCTCGGTGGGATCCGACTCCTCGAGGGTGTCGTCGAGCGCGGCCGCGTCGTCGCCGATGGGACCGCAGGCACCCACCGCGAGCACGAGCCCGAGGCAGGCGCCGCTGCGTCTCAGGGGCACTCGGGCAGGCCCGAGCACCGCGTGAGCACCTTGTTGTAGAGCGGCGCCGTGGTGAGGTAGTCGACGGCGTCTTCCTTCACGAGGCCCACACCGCGCACGTACCAGCGGTCGATGGAGGCCGTGACGAAGCCGCCGGACTCGGCGTCGTAGCCGAACACGCCGAACAGGTCCTGGAAGGGCGCCAGGAACGCGCCGAAGAACGTGCCCGCGATCTGGCACTGAAACGCGCCATCACGACCGGTGACCTGCTGGGTCTGATCGAGGATCACGTTGACCCGGTACGCATCGACGGTGCCGAGGCCCTGCACCGCGAGCGGCTCGAAGCCCAGACCCACATAGGTGGCCGTGACATCACGGTAGCCCGTGGCAGTCTGCGGGCAGCCCTGGATGTTGACGGCCGGGACCTTGATCGTGAACCGCTTCTTGTTGACCTGCCAAGCGGGATCGAAGCCCGCGAAGAACTTGCGCTCCTCCGGCAGGTACATCTGCGCATCTCGCGCGTTCGCCTTGAGGACCTGGTTGCCCGACCCTACCGTGTAGCCGATCTCGTAGATGCCCTTGTCGAGCCCCGCGGGATCACAGGTGGTCCACATGTTCTGCGTGTAGTTGTTGCTCGCTGATCCCGTGACGACCTGCTTGGTCTGGTAGCCCTGAGGCCACTGCGGGTTGGCGAGCACCGCAGGCACCGCTGTGAGCCCGACGGGCGTGTGCGTCTCGGTGCCGGCCGATCCCGGGAAGGTGACGCGGTACTTACGTTCCCAGCCCGAGTAGCTCACCGGATCGAAAGGATGGCAGTTGAGCGTGGCACCGGGACCCGTGGTGTCGTCGGTGTCTTCGGTCTCATCGGTCTCTTCGAAGAGCGCCGTGTCGGTCTCGGTCTCGACGTCGGTCTCCGTGTCGTCGGTCTCCTCATCGGGGAGATCGGTCTCGACATCGGTCTCATCAGGCGGATCATCGGCGTTCGGGATGAAGCCCGGCACCACGCAGGCCGTCGCCATCCAAGCCAGCCCCACCATCCACGCGCGATGCATTCAGCCTCCGACACCCCGCAGGCCGGGGAGGGGGGCACGGTACCATGCACGCGACCCGACCCGCAACGCCCCACGAAGACCCGCGCAGAATCCTTGCGAGCGCCCGCTCAGCTCTTGCCGCCCTCATCGCTTGGAGGGCCATCGGGGTTGGCTTCCGCCTGCTTGAACTCCTTGTAGGCCTTGCCCACGGAGCCGAGCACTTCCGGCAGCTTGCCGCCACCAAACACCACCGCCACCAACGCGAGGAGGAGCAAGATCTCAGCTCCCCCGATCAGCATCAGCTTGCGGCGATCTTCGAGGACTCAACATCCACCGCTTCGGCATCCACGGCCTTCGGCAGCTTCTTAGCATCGGGCGTGACATCGCGGCCTTCGGCCACGGCATCGGCGGTGTTCTGCGCCTCGCGGAACATCTTCACGCCTTCACCGAGCGACCGCATGACCTGGGGCAGCTTGCCCGCGCCAAAGACGATCAGGATGATGACGAGGATCAGGGCGAGTTCGGTAGGTCCGGGAAGCATCGTTCCTTCCTTCTCCGGGGAGAGCCCCGGTTGGCCTCAGTGTACCCCGGCCTTGGAGGGTTGCACAATCGGCGGGGGATTCTTGAGAGCAGGCCCCCCTCGCCGCGCCGCACCGCAAGTGATGGAGGAGACGCT
>CAYNFK010000053.1:0-31850 GCA_964396405.1 uncultured Enterobacteriaceae bacterium | reverse complement strand
GCCACCCCGATGGCGGCACCGATGCCCGCACCTGGGACTTCACCGACCGCGGCGAAGGCCTGCGCGACACCATCGACCTGCGCGGCAAGTCGGGCACCGGCCACGGCCCCGTTCACTGGACCGCCAACTTCGACGAGGTCCAAGACTTCGAGAACGACATCCGCCTGCACTTCGGCGGCAGCGGCCTGATGTCGGAGGCCGACTTCGAGGCCACCGCCGACCCTCTCGGCCCCCGCAAGACCGGCCGCTCCGAGCGCCTGGATGCCCTCGCCGCCTATGTGGCCACCTTCGATCACTTCCCCCGCAGCGCCCACCGCAACGCGGACGGCACGCTCACCGACGCCGCCAAGCGCGGCCGCCGCCTGCTGGAAGACCTCGACTGCCTCACCTGCCACAGCGGAGCCGCCCTCACCGACAGCGAGTCCGGCACCCGGCACGACGTGGGCACGATCGACGCCGACGCCGGTCAGCGCCTCGGCGGTCCGCTGGATGGCTTCGACACCCCCACCCTGCTCGGCCTGCACGCCTCCGCGCCCTACCTGCACGACGGCTCCGCCCCCACCCTGGAGGCCGCGCTCCGCATCCCAGGCCACGGCAACGCCATCGACCTCGACGACGCCGCGATGGCCGATCTCGTCGCCCTACTGCTCCAGCTCGAGGGCGAGCTGCCCGAGGTGGAGGCAGGGTGTGGTTGCAGCGGGGCGGGCGGCGCGCCCTGGTGGATCGGGCTCGTGGGGCTGGCGGCGTGGAGACGGCGCTCGTCTACCCCTTGGACTTCATCGGGTGCAGCGTCTCCCCGCGCGCCAGCAGCTCCACCGACGCCGCGATGCGCTTCGCCCGACCCGCAGCCGTCTTGAGCGTGTGGACCCGCCACGCGAGCGCGTAGAGGTTTGTGCGATCGAGGGTGCGGAAGGTCGCGAGCGCGGCCGGGTTCGCCTCGATCGCAGCGCGCAGATCGTCGGGCACGGTCATGCTGCGCACGCTCGCGTACGCGGCCTCCCAGCGGCCATCGGACTTCGCAGCGTCCACATGCGCCTGCCCCTGCGGCTGCATGCGTCCGGCCGCCACCAGCCGCGCCACGTGCTCGCGGTTGACCTGGCTCCACACGCTCTTCGGCCCCCGCGGCGTGAAGCGCTGCAGGAACGACGCGGCGTCGTAGGACTTCTTGAGCCCGTCGATCCAGCCCCAGCACAGCGCCACGTCGAGCGCTTCCGCGTAGGTGACCGTGGGCTCGCCCGAGCCCTTCTTGTAGATGCGCAGGTACAGCTCGCGCTCGGTGGCGTGGTGCGCCACCACCCACGCCTCGAAGTCGGCGGCGGTGGTGAAGGCGCGGATGCGGGCGGGATCGGGGACGACAGGCGTCATGGGGCGGGGACCTCCAGTGCGGGCTTACCCGGCTCCATCTTGAGCGGGCCCAGGACGCCCGCGCAGGTCACCCCCTGGGGCGTCTCTTTGCACAGGGTGTTTGGATCGGGCTGGCCGTTCACGAGCATGGGCTTCCACTCGGAATCTCCCTCCGGCGCCTCCGCAGCAACGGGCGCGGGGATCTTGTCGGGCGGCGGCGTGCGCATAGCCGTGACGCCCCACGCGATAGCAAAGGCCAGCGCAACCAGCGCCACCCGCACCGCCTTGGACTCGATCAGCCGTCGGATCATGCCGACCCCTAGCCCTTCGCGCGGCCGTGCCCCACCCCTCAGCCTCCCGCCGGTGCGTCCAGCCCAAGGTGGGTGGGTACTGGGCCGATGCGGGCTGCGCAGGACCGCTGGGTCGGCACCGGCTTGACCCGTGCCGTACAGCCGCCGGGTGGACCGGTGATCGTCAGGCGCAGGTCACGCTCGCCGCCGGCCTCCTCGATGCACAGCAGCAGCGGGCGGTGCAGCGGGGCCACGTCGGATGGCCAGCTCACCGACCCTTGCGCGACGTGGGCCCGCGGCCCGTAGCCGAAGGACTCCCAGACGTAGGGCTCCGCCTGATCCAGGGAGTCGACCAAGGTGAGCGTGGCCCGGTACCGCCTGGGCACCCGCTGGGGGACGTAGCGGTGGACGCTGTAAGCGCCGTCGGGGAGGTCGCCGGAGACGGTGCACGTGTGGGGGGCGACCGGCGGGGCGGCGAGGGCGAGGGTGGGGGCGAGCAGAAGCCAGGCGCTTAGGGCAGCGCCGCGGGCGCGCCAGGAAGCGACGCGTCTACACGCCATCATCGGGCGCTCGCCACTGTCCCCACCACGCGCCAGCGCTGGGACAACACCTCAGGCATGAACTCGCGTATGTGCTGCTCCGACGCTGCCTCCATGCAGCGATCCCAACAGGCATCCCTCTCACCTTCCGTGGTGAGGCCGAGCGAGACGTAATCTGCGGCCATCACCCAATCCACGTAGACATCGATGTGGACTCTTCCTGCGCAGCTACCCGCTGCATCCAGCCTGGGCAGCAGCTCGTCCAGGAGGGCGCGCTGGGGCACGACCTCGTTTTCTGGATCATACAACCCCGGCGCCGGGGCCGACAAAGGATTCGTGTCGACCGCGTAGGTCACGCTCAGGGACACCGCCCGGCCCGGCTCGGGCGGCTGGTAGACGCCGCACGGACGTGCAGAGGCCTCGGACGCGACGGCCCCAGCACCCACCTCGTGTGGGGTGCCGGGCTCCAACTGGGCACCTCCCGAGGGCGCGGAACCAGGGCTGACAACGGGCGAGTTGCCGACATTCGAGCTGGGCGGCAGGTCCGAAGGGGCACAGGCCGCAAGGACCAGAGCCGGGACTTGGAGCCACCGTCGTTCAAGCACGCGCCGCATGGTCCCTCCGCCGACCGCAGCGTATCACGAAGATCGTGCCGTCCTCCACCAAGAGTCGGGGTTTGCCCTTCATGGTCGCCGCACGTCCCAGGCCCACCCAGTGGCCGAACAACGGGACGCAGGTACCGCAGCCTGTCCACGCTGCCGGCACCATGGAGCCCATCACTCGCTTGGCACCACCGCCAAGGCGGTCACCGGGACCTCGGCCCCACGTCTTACGTCGGTGGAGGGAAGCGGGGGCACAGGCTGTGGGCTGAGTGGATGCGCGGTGCAGTGAATCCAAACGTGCATGTTGGACCACTCGATCTTCACCTCGTGCTGGAACTCGCTGATGTCTGCACGCTCAACCTCAAATGGTGGCGAGAAGCCCTTGCCGTAATCCGCATCCTTCATGCAAAACTCGACCGTACTCAACCAAGCCCGTTCCGGACCCACATCAAAGATCCCATACCAATCATCGATCGCGTCGTTCTCACAGACTCCGAGACGCATGCGGGGTACCACTCGCCCGGAAGCGGTCCGAAACGGAGCGTAGTAGCAGGTATCCCGGTTCGTCATCCGGTACGCCCCCAGCTCCGCGGACGCGATGTCAGCAAAGGTGCGGAACTGCACCCCGCCGACGATCCGCCCGTTGCGGTAGACCCTCGCGAACGCCTCGACCTTGAGAGGCTCAGCGGCATCACGGACCAGCGGCACCACGTCTTCGGAATCCGGCAAGGGCCCTGCAAGCGCTGGCCGCCATCCCGGCAGGAGCAGCGCTCCCGCCATCGCTGTGGTGAGTCGCCAGAATCCCACCGACATGTAGACCCCCATTCGATCAGGGCTCAGGAACGAGCACGGGTTGTTCAGGTGCCTTCATCCTACTCGTACCCCCGTGCCGAATTGCACCTCGGACAGATTTTCGACCAGAATGCCGGGGCACCCATGCTGGCACCCCACAACCTCACCCGCCACGGTGTCTGCGTGGCGGGAGAATGGCCGTCTCTAGCGGGGGACGGAGTCGATGCCCGCGCGGTATGCGCTCACGAACTCGGTAGCGCCGTCCGCTCATCCAACCTTGGTGCTAGGCTCCCCCATGTCGACGCCGTCCCGAGCACCGAAGCAACGTCTCGTCCTTGCGTTGGTCCTCTGTGTTGCAGTCCTCGCAGGGTTCCTGTGGCGCACCACCCGCACCCCCCGACAACCTGTCGACCCGCCTGCCACCCGAGCCTCCGCTCCCGACCTCACCGGAGCGCCCCAGGCGCCACCGCCTGGTCCACCAGCGACCCTGGGCAGCACCGGACTCCCACCTGTGCCGATCGAGGAATCCTGCGACACGCTACGCGCGTCCTACGCCAGCCGCCGCAAGGAGGTGGAACGCGCGTGTGCCGCCGTGATCGCAGCCAGCGACTGCGAGCCGCCGGTACCGTACCCCGACATCGCGCCGTCGCCCCGAGACGTGATGGCCATGGTTGCGGGAGCGCTCTCGGACTGCGATGCACGCGTCAACCAACTCGTGCACCTCACCTGCGAAGAGTATCCCTGCCGATTCGGCGTCCGCGACGACGCCTTTCTCATCCACGAAGACTGCGGGCCGCTGAACCGCTTTCGAGATCGTGTGGAAGGGGGCAGCGGCGCTGCCCCCGGACAACACAGCCTGGATGGCTGGACCTACTTCCCGATCCTTCCCTATGACCGCACCTTCCACAAGCAGCCGGTGGAGGAGCGCGCGGAAGCGGTCGTGCGGCTGGCATCGGCCTCCAGGAGGGCGTCTGAGGCTTCCGCCAGCGCGGGGGCGGAGCGTCCGTTGATGACCCGCCCCACCTGCGCGGACATCGCCGAGGCCTCAGCCGATCTCACGGAGGCAACGGCGTGTTCGGCGCTGCTCGCCCAGTGGGGCTGCACGAACCCGCCGCCGGCTACGCACCACGCCGAAGTGGTTGAGCGCCATGTCGAGCGGGTGCGCGACGTGGTGGACGAACTGGAGGAGTCCTGCCCCGCCGCCGCGAGCGCCAACCTGAGCCTCGACTGCTCGTCCCTGCCCTGCGCGCTCGCCTTCGAGCCGCGCCCCGGCGAGCCCTGGAACACAACGCTCTGCAACACGCCCGCGTTCTCGTCCGAGTTCCGCACCACCCACGTGCGGGACGCGGGCGGTGCGGCACGCGAGATCATCGTGGTACCGGTCTACGTTCCCGACGACTGGGCGGCGATGGACTTGGAGGTGCGGTGGGTCGAATACGGTCCCTACCGCGCCTGGGCCCTCGGCCAGTCCTATGCTCAGGGAGGCTAGCGCATCCCGAAGGGCTCGGTGTACAGTCACCAACGTCCCCCTCCCGAGGCCCCGAATGCGCGCTCCTTTCGCACGCCCAACGCTCCGCGTGCACGCCCCATGGGCGCTGCTCCTCGCCCTGGCGTGCGGCGAGGGCGTACTCGACGAGATCAACGACAAGCTCGACGAGACCGACACCGACACCCTGGTCGACAGCGAGTCGGACCTGGAGACCGACGACACCGTTCAGCCCCACACCGACAGCGACACCGTCGACGACTCCGAGACCGATGCCACCGACGCGTCCGACACCGAGGTGGAGACCGACTCCGACTCCGACGTGATCCCCACCGAGGATCCGTGCGCGAACGATCCGTGTGGGTTGGTCGCCACCTGCGAGGCGGTGGACGCGAGCTTTGTGTGCTTGTGCCCCGCGCCCTACGCGGGCCCCAACTGCGACCAGTGTGATCCGCGTCAGCTCTGCGGCGATCCTTGGGTGTTCTTGGAGGGCGACTTCAGCACCGATGGCATCAACGAGGTGTTCGGGCGGCCGCTCGCGGGCAACCCGGCCGCCGCGCGCGTGCTGGGCCCGTTCGACTCGGGCGGCGGCGTGCAGAGCTGGAAGATCAGCGCCGACGGCACCTTCCTTGTGGGCACAGCGAAGGCCAACACCAGCGCGCCCATCTCTGTGTTCACGAGCCCGGCGCGGGCCCCCAACCTGCGAAAGGTCAGCCAGACCTTTGTGGCGGGCGGCGCGGCGCTGGCCCCGGTGTCCTCCACCTTCGACGGGCGGGTGGTGTACTTCGCCGATGCCGACATCGACGGCCGCTTCGACATGCACGCGGTGGGCCAGGGCGGCGGGTCGGCGACGCGCCTCAACGACGCCTTCGCGTCCGGTGGGGATCTCGGCCCAACAGCGGCGGGGCCACGGCTCTCGCCGGATGGGCGCTGGGCGCTCTACGCTGGCGAAGCGCGCGTCTCCCGTATCGAGCTGTTCGCGGTGCCCGTGAACCGGTCGGTGGCGCCGGCGCGACTCAGCCCCACCGTCCATCCCAGCGCGGAGGTGCTCCAGTGGTACGTGCTCACCCCCGACAGCACACGCGTGGTGTACGGGGGGGACCTCGATGTGGTCAACATCGACGAGCTGTACGTGCAGCCCGCGGATGGCAGCACCCCTCCCCGCAAGCTCCACGAGGACCTCGTCCTCACCCAGAACGTCCGCACCGTGCGAATCAGCCCGGACGGGCGCTACGCCGTGTTTGTGGGGAACCTCGATGCCGTGAACGACGAGCTGTTCGTGGTGCCGCTCGACGGGAGCTGGCCGCGCAAGGCGATCAACCCCTTCGTGCCGGCGCAGGGACAGATCACCACGTCGCTGTGGATCACGCCCGACAGCCAGCGTGTGCTCTTTCGGGCCAAGTTCGCGCCCACCGATGGCAAGCTTGGCCTCTACAGCGTGCCGATCACAGGCGGCACCACGGTGCAGCTTAGCCGCACAGGCACCATCGATGACGCCGTGGCCACGCAGGTGCTGATCAGCCCCGACAGCCAGTGGGCGGTGTACCTGGCCGACCACGACGTGTCGCAGACGAACGAGCTGTACGCGGTGCGCACGGACGGATCCGCACCCGCGGTGCGGCTGCACGCGCCCCTCGTGAACGGCGAGGACGTCACGCCCGACTTCGTGATCACGTCCACCAGCACCACCGTGGTGTACCGGGTGAACCTCGACCACAACAGCCGCCACGAGCTTTGGTCGGCCACGTTGTCGGCCACGCCCGTGATCACCCGCCTCAGCCCCGTGCCGGCCGATGAAGGGTCGGTGCGACAGTTCGCCGTGAGCCCCGAGGGCGACTCGGTGGTGTACGTGGCGGACCAGGACGTGCGGGACCAGGTGGAGGCGTACCGTCGCGCGGTGAGCGGCGGCGCAGCTCCCGTGAAGGTCAGCCCCAGCCTCGGTGCCGATCAAGATGTGGTGAGCGTACAGATCGGGATGGTGCCATGATGACTGCAACCCACAAGCCGCTCGGGTTCTTCGCCCTCCTCCCTTGGATCGTGGTGGGCGCGCTCGGCACGGCCTGCGATCCGGAGGGCGTGGTCGACAAGCTCGGAGACACCGACACCGACACGCTCACCGACTCAGACTCCGACCCGGGCTCAGAGACCGACACGGACGATGACACCGAGGACGACACGCTGGTCGTAGGCGACCCGTGTGAAGAAGACCCCTGCGGTGCCCACGGCACCTGCGAGCCCGACGGAGCGGAGTTCACCTGCGACTGCGAAGACGGGTACGTGGGCGACCTGTGTGAGACGTGTCCTCCCGGCGCACCCTGCGACGATGTCCCGTTCTACCTGGAGGGTGACTTCACCCACGACGAGCGCCTGGAGCTGTTCGTGGGCAGCACGGGCACGGGCGGTGTGGCCACCCGCATCGTCGGACCGTTCGGGCTCTATGGAAGCGTTCGTTGGTGGGACCTCGCCGCCGACGGCATCAACCTGGTGTACACGGCCAACCAGGAGGAGGGCCTCAGCACAGAAGTCTATGTGGTGGGCCGGCGCGGGGGAGGAACGCAGGTGGTGAGCGCGCCGATGGTGCCGGGGGGTGATGCAAGCCCGGGGGTGCGCACCACGGCGGCCGGTCGGCTCGTGTACGTGGCGAACGCCGACGACGACACCCGCAGGGAGATCTACGGCACGAACCTCAGCGGCGGCCCCGTCAAGAAGCTCAACCACGCGCTCGGCGGCGCAGGCCAAGTCGACGTGTGGGAAGTGGCCCTGCTGAGCCCGGACGGTCTGTGGGTGGCGTACGCGGGCACCACTGCGGCGAAGGGCCCCTACCGCCTCTACATCACGCCGGTGGATGGGAGCGCGCCCGCAAAGCCGATCACCCCGCGCACCATCGACGATGACGCTCGATTCTACAACATCCAGTTCACGCCGGACAGCCGGAAGGTGGTGTTCAGCGCGCACCTCGTCGACCGCAACGACGGTGAGGCCTACGTCGTCGACCGGGATGGCGCCACGCCACCCCTCATCCTGCACAAGCCCGTGGTCGCAACCCAGGGCGTCGGCCCGATGGACGTCTCTCCCGACGGGCGCTGGGTCCTGATCGGCGGCACGTTGGAGTCCACCAAGTCCGAGATCTTCATCGTGCCGATCGACGCCTCGGCGCCCCCGCTGCGTCTCAACCCCTACGTGCCCAAGGACGGGCAGCTCCAAGGAGGCGAGTTCTCCCCCGACGGCCGCCACGTGCTGTACCAGGCACGGTTCTCAAACGCCGCAGAAGACTTCTCGCTGTACGCCGTGCCAGTGAGTGGCGGTGCCCCGTGGCGCCTCAGCGATCCGGGTGTCCTCGACAGCAAGATCACCAGCGAGCTGCGGTTCAGCCCGGACGGCCAGTGGGTCGCCTACACCGCCGATCCCACGGAGTACAGCCAGCGCAACCTGTACGTCGCGCGCATCGACGGCAGCGTGGCCCCGCGCCGTGTGCACTCCGCGCTCCCTCCCGACAGTGACATCGAGGACGACTTCCAGTTCACACCCGACGGAGCCTCGCTCGTGTTCCGGCTGCGCCACTTCGGGGAAACCGCCACCACCTCGCTGTGGGTCGCCGACCTCGACGGGGCCAACGAGCGTCTCCTCTCGCCCGCCGTGGTCGAAGGACGGACGGTGACCAGGTTTGCTGTCTCGCCATCGGGAAACTGGTTGGTCTACACCGAGGATCGCGACACGCGACACCTGCACGAGGCTTATGTGGTGCCCATGAATGGCTCCGCAGCGCCCCGGAAGGTGAGCCCACCCCTGTCGGGCGCGCTTGACGTCACCGGCGTGCGGTTCGCGCAAGGAATCTAGTCCCGCGCCCGCCCCACCACCCCCGCCGCCACCACGGCCACAGCATGGAACATCAGCCGCCCCGTGTGGAACCCGAACGGGTTGCGGGTGGCGGCGAGGATGTGCAGGAGCGCGGAGAGTCCAAGCAGCACAAGAGCAGCCCACGCGGCTCGCCCCGGGCGCTGCCGCAGCAACGCGGCCGCCACCCCGAGCTCAGCCGCAGCACGCACAGCCCACAGCAGCACCCAGCCGAAACCCGCCCCGTGGAAGCCGAGCGCGTAGGCCGCGAGCAGCGCCATGCCGTCTTGGGTGGCCAGCGCGAGCAGGTAGAGCACAAGTCCTGCGCGTGCGGCGAGCTGGAGGGGGGAGCCGGCGCGGTTCATGGCGACGCCGTCGCAGAGAGCAGCTCGACCACCACCGGGAGCAGACCGGCCGCGCGCGCGGCGTTGCCGTGGGCGGTGGGGTGGCCATCGCCGGGGATCACGGTGGGCGGATCCTGGTCGGCCTCGCGACTGAGCACCTCCACCAGCGGCACGCGACGGACGTTCGGCGTGGTCGCCACGAGCTTGTCCACCTCGCGATCGTACATCGCGAGCAGCCAGGTGGGCTCCGTGCCGAGCACCTCCACCACGATCGGCGTGCCCGAGGCCGCTGCGATGTCCCGGAGGCGCGCCAGGCTGTGCTGAACCGACGCCTCCTCCCAGAAGTCTGCGGGCACCACCTCGTACGCCAGCGACAGCGCGAGCCAGACCGGTTCGGCCTCGAACACCGCCGCCGCCACCCGAAACCACAAGCTCTCGCGCGCCGCGTTCTGGCCGTTGAGGTCGAAGGGCCGCGTGTCATCGCCGGGCAGCACCGAGATCACCACCACCGCGGGCTGGTAGCGCGTGAGGGCGAGCTGTACGGTCTCGATGCTCGATGCGAGGTTCGCACCGGGCTGGCCCAGGTTCACGCCGCGCACGGCGAGACCGGCCTGGGAGAGCCGCTCCCGAAGCTGCCAGCAGAGCGTGCCCTCATCGGGGACGCCGGACCCGAACATGAACGAGTCGCCCACGAAGGCCACCGTGGGCGTGCCGTTGGCCTCACCGCAAGGACGGGTGCCATCGGGCAGCACCGTGGTCTCGAAGGTGTAGCCCTGGCGGTTCTCGCGGATCACGCGGCCGGGCTCATAGGGGAACGGCCCTGTGCGCAGCGGGGTGAAGCCCCAGGTGAAGTAGGCGCCCTCCACCTGCTGCTGCTGGAGGTTCCACGACGCGAGGCCGGCGAGCACGGCCAAGGCGCCGAGCGCAGCCACTCCGAGGTGGCGGGGTCGTCGGGTGCGCAGCAGCCACACCACGAACGCCACCGCGATCGTGGCCGCCACCACCCAGGCCAGGAGCAGCACCTCGCTGGCCTGCGTGGCCCCCGTGACCCGCGCGATGCTCACCCGCAGGGCCTGCAGCACAGCCTGCCGCACGGCGAGGCCCGCAGCCACCAGCGCGATCAGGGCTCGGATCTCCGACATCGAACCTCGGCGAGGGGGGGCGGGATCCCAGCGAGCCCGCGATCCCCTAGCCCACCCACTTGCGGCGTCGACCGTGGGGCGCGGCTAGGTCGGCGACCCGGAGTCCCCCCGTGCACCCCTTCCTCCTGTCCACCCTCGCTGTGGCCCTCGCCGAGATCGGCGACAAGACGCAGCTCCTCGCCTGGGTGCTCGCTACGCGCTTTCGCCGTCCGCTGCCGGTGATCGCCGGCATCGTGGTGGCCACGGTGCTCAACCACGCGCTCGCGGGCGCGCTCGGCGCGGCGGTGGGCGAGGCCGTGGGGCCCGAGATCCTGCGCTGGGTGGTGGGCCTGGGCTTCCTCGCCATGGCCGCGTGGACGCTGGTGCCCGACACCCTGGACGACGACGAGAAGCCCTCCTCCGCGGGGCCGTTCTGGACCGCCACGGTCGCGTTCTTCATCGCCGAGATGGGGGACAAGACGCAGCTCGCTACGGTGGGGCTGGCGGCGGCGCACCCCGGCGCGCTCGTGGCGGTGGTGGCGGGCACCACGCTGGGGATGCTGATCGCCAACGTGCCCGTGGTGCTGCTGGCGCAGCGGGTGGCGAAGTCGGTGGACCTGTCGAAGGTGCGCTTCGTGGCCGCCGCAGGCTTCGCGGCCTTCGGGCTGTGGGTGCTGTGGGCGGGGGTGGGGTAGCGGGTTGCCCTGGCGCGGCTTCCACGGCTATCCTTCCCGGTATGCACACCTGGACCTTCCCCCCGCCCGACGCCGCCGGCACGGCGCTCTACCTGCTGGGGGACCGCTGGAGTCCGTGCGGGTCCTCCTGCCGCTTCTGCCCCACCTCTCTCGTGGCGCGGCCCGAGCCGCTCACCCACGCGCCCACGCGGGCGCGCATCCTCGCGGATCTGGAGGCCCAGCTCGCGGCGCACCCTCCGAAGCGGGTGGCGCTCGCGTCGGCCGACATCCTGACCTACCCCGACCTGTTTGAGCTGCTCGATCGCGTGCGCGCGGCGGGCGCGGCGATCACGCTGGTGAGTCCGGGCTGGGGGCTGGCCGATGCGGCGTTCGCGCAGCGCCTGAAGTCTTACGATGCCACGGTCGACCTCACGTGGCTGTCGGATGATGCCGCCACGTACGCGCAGATCACGGGTGTGGTGGACGCGCGGGAGCGGGTGATCGCCGGCATCGAGGGGGCGCTGGCGGCCGGGCTCACGCTGCGGCTCTCCACCGTGCTCACCACCCTGAATGCGCACGAGCTGCCGCAGATCGCCAGGTCGGCGAGGGCGCGGTTCGGCGTGGACCGCCTGCTCGTGCGGTGGTTCTTCCCCGACATGGACGAGGCGCCCGTCACCTACCTCGACCAGTGGCCCAGCTACGCCGGCCTGCGGCCCGCCCTCGATGCGCTCGATGCAGGCACGGAGGCCATCCCCACCCTGGAGGTGCGCAACGTGCCGCTGTGCCAGGTCGACCTGCGCGGGCTGCGGCGGGTGTCGGTGGAGCTCCCCCCCTACACGGAGGAGCAGAACCGGTTCAACGTGCAGGGAACGTCGCCGTGTCGCACCTGCGAGGCCGCGCCGCGCTGCGTGCGCCTGCACCCGAGCTACACCGAGCGTCACACGCCGGCGGCTGTGGATGCCGACGTGATCGCGGCGGCCTACGCGCTGGGGGCGCGGCGGTTCGGGATCCTGCCCGGGCAAGGCCGGGCGAAGGGGGAAGGTCGCCTGCCGGGGGAGGGCGTGGCACGCGGTGAGGGCCTGCTTCCGGGCCAGGGCATCCCCAAGGGCCAGGGCACGCTCCCTTAAGTGTCGGGCTTCCGTACCGATTCCAGGGCAGCTCGAAGCCCAGGATCCGAATGTCGGCTCGTCCCTCCCTCCTCGCTGTGCTGCTCGTGCTCGGTTGCACGGGGAGCGCCGATGTGGGCGAAGATGAGGTCGATACCGGCCACACCGACGCCGTCGACACCGTGGAGACCGACCGCGACACCGACCCCGGCGGCAGCGAGACCGACACGCTGATCGTCGAGACCGGCATCCGCGGCGGCGGCGACACCGACGACACCGAGACGGACACGGCGGGTGGCGAGTCCGACGAGACAGGGACGGGCGGCACGGACGACACCGACACCCTTGGGGGCACGGACGACACCGACACCCTCCGTGGCACCGACGACACCGATGGCTCCGGCGGTACGGATGACACCGACGGCTCCGGCGGTACGGATGACACCGACACCCTCGGCGGAACGGACGACACCGATGGCTCCGGCGGAACCGACGACACCGACGCCCCGTGGACACACGACACGGGGTGGTGGTGGGACACGTCCGAGTTCAAGCCCGGCCTCACCTCCTGCGACCCCGACGACCTTGACCTAGGCTGGGTCTTTGGCGGGAGCCCCGGGGAAGACTGGATCATCGCCTCCTACCCCGACGCCGACCCCTCCCCCGCACTGGCCGACTACACCGGTGCGGTCGCGCTGTTCGCGAAGACCAGCGACGGCGCCACCACGGTGGACGTGGACGTCCCGAACCTTCGGTGGATGGACAACGACTTCCCCGTGCTCGCGATGGGCGACGGCTACGTGGTGGCCTTGCAAGACGGCCACGAGGACCGCACCACCACGTGCAGCGGCGACTCGAACCAGGTGGCGATCCGCCACGACAACGGCTTCGTCACCATCTACAAGCACCTCAAGAAGAACTCCCTGCGTGTGCGCCGCAGCGACCGGGTGACCGCAGGTCAGGTGATCGGCATCGTGGGCAGCTCGGGCTGCGCCCCCCACCCGCGGGTGAGTGTGCAGATGCTCGACTGCGACGGCGACCCGATCGACCCGTTCGCGTTTCAGATGTTCACAACCCCGCCGGCGTACACCACGCCGCTCGCGTTCATGGACATGCACGTCTACGACGTGCCCATCGACGGCCTGCTCCAGCTCGCAGACCCGGCGCCGGATGCCGAGGAGGTCCTCGCGAACGAGATGATCGGCTTTGGCCTGATGGCCTCAGGCGGTCAGCCCGGCGACCAGATGCTGCTGGAGTGGTGGCGTCCGGATGGTGTGCTGTTCGAGAGCGTGCCGATCACGCTGACGGCGTCGCTGCAGCGCCACGCATGGTGGTGGAACCGTCGCTTGGGCGACTTCCGCGGCACGTGGACCTTCCGGGTGCGGTTCAACGGCGTCACCGTGGAAGAACGCACCTTCTTCGTGCACGCCCAGGTGGCGGCGCTCGCTGTGGCCGAAGCGTCCTTGGGCGATGTGCTGCTGCAGCACCGAAGCATGGAGCTGGAGCCCGCCTGGCTCGACGCGTACACGGTGGACGGGGCGTGGTTCTACAACCTGCTCTCGGAGCCCGGCCTCGCCCCGCGCGAGCTGTGGTGGGGCGCGGATCTGAGCCTGCACGAGACGAAGATCGCCGAAGCCGAAGGTCGCGGGCTCCAGCCGGTGCACGTCGACGCCTCGTCGGACGGCACGTCCACCCGCTACCTCGCCATCGTGGCCGCCAGCGACGACCCCTGGGAGGCCTACGCAGGCGCATCGGGGGTGGATCATTGGGATGACTACGTGACCCTGCAGGACGCGAAGTGGCGGCCCAAGGTGCTGGTGGCCACGGGCAACTCCTTCGATCCCACCTGGACCGCCCTGTGGGATGACCGCGACGTGGGCACCTACCTCACGCTGGTGGATGTCCCCCGCCCGGACTTCTTCGGCCTGCACCAGGTTCAGCGCGCTGCCGGCCGCTACCTCTCCACCCTCGATGTGCGCGTCGTCGACCGCGAGCCCTTCTTGGTGGGGGTGTGGGATGAGCAGGATCGCGGCAACTGGTCGCTGAAGACCCTGCTGGAGCAGACCACCTTCGACGAGACCCACGAGACGAACCGCATGGGCAGCCTGCGCCTGCGGGCGATCAGTGGCTACGAGCGCTTCGGCAGCCACCGCTTCGCCGCGTGGTGGACGGAGTACTGACGCATGGGAGCACGCGCGTTGCTTCTCGACAGCGCACGGCTATGCTTGGGCCATGGCCAGAGCCCGCCAGATCACCGTAGATGTCCCGGCCGCGCTGGCGGGTGTGCCCGCTGCGCAGCTCGCCGAGCGGGCCCGGCGGCTGCTTGTTTTGGATGAGGTGCGCGCTGGGCGCCTCACCCGACCGAGCGCGGCTGGCGCGCTCGGCATGGCCCTCGATGACTTCCTCGTGCTCGCGGGCGAGCACGGCGTCTACGCCATCGACTACGACCTCGAAGACTTCCGGCGCGAGCTCGATGCCCTCCCCGCGCGCGGCAGCTGAGCCGCATTGCTGGTCGTCGCCGACAGCTCCCCGCTGATCTACCTGTCAAGACTGGGCCTGCTTGAGGTCCTTGCCGTCATGTTCGGCGACGTGGTCGTGCCCCAGGTCGTGTGGAATGAAGTGGTGCTGCGGCGTCCGGACGCTCCTGGCGTGGAGGCGCTTCGGTCCGCTTCCTGGCTCCGCGTGGACGTCACGCCAAGAGCCCAGGTGGACCTGGGCCTCGACGCTGGCGAGACCGCCGCCATCCTCCTTGCCGAGGCGCTCAACGCCGACCTCCTGCTCATCGACGAACGCGCAGGCCGCCTGGTGGCGCAGGCGAGAGGGCTCGATGTGCGTGGAACGCTCGGCGTGCTGGTCCATGCGCGCCAGACGGGTGCTATCTCCGCACTTCGGCCTGTCCTGGACGCGTTGATGACGGAGGGGTTCCGATTGGCGCCATCGCTCGTCGAGGAAGCCCTTCGACGCGTCGGCGAGTCTGCGACAGGCTAGGCCCGACGGGCGGAGCTTGCGCATGACGATGCTCGTGACCGGTCTGGTGCTGTTTGTGCTCGCTCACCTGCTCCCCGCGCTGCCGGGACTGAAGCCGCGCTTGGTGGGCGCCCTCGGAGCGGGACCGTTCAAGGGCATCGTATCGGTGCTCGCGGCGGTGGGCCTCGGGCTGATCGTGTGGGGTTGGGGGTCGGCGTCCACGGCGGCCGTGCATGCGCCGCCGAGCTGGGCGCGTCATGTGGCGTGGACCTTCGTGCCGCTGGCCTTCGTGATGCTGATGGCGGCGTACGTGCCCAGCCGCATCGGCTGGTTCTTGGGCCACCCGATGAGCCTCTCGGTGGTGGTGTGGGGCGCGGTCCACACGTTCGCCAACCACGAGTGGCGGTCGATGGTGCTGTTCGGCACGCTGGCCACATGGGGCGTCGCAGCCTGGCTACTCGCATCGCTCCGCGACGGCTTTCGCCCGAAGGCACGCCCCGAGAAGCCTCGGGACGGCCTGCTGATCGTCGTGGGCCTGGGCCTCGCCGGCGCCGTGATGATGGCGCACGGCTGGCTCTACGGCGTGGACGTACTCCCGTAGTACGGCGGGATCAGCCGCGCGGGGCGACGAACGACACCGTGAGCACGACCTTGTCCTGGACGAGGTCGTCGGCCTTGCCCGGGTAAGTGATGCCGAAGTCCTGCCGGTTGAGCACGAACTCGGTGGCACCGGTGATCGCATCGGGCGCCACGGTGATCTTCGCGGGGAACGTGACGGTCTTGGTGACGCCGCGCAGGGTGAGGTCGCCCGTGACGGAGTGCGTGGTGCCGCCCTCACCGGGTGCCGCCGTGATCGAAGAGGCGGCGAAGGTGGCCTTCGGGAAGGTGGCGACGTCGAAGAAGTCGGGGGTCTTCAGGTGCTCGGTGAGCTTGGGGGCATCGGACTCGAGCGAGGCCATCTCGGCCTCGAAGGTGAGGTCGGTGAGGGTGTCGCCGTCGACCATCACGCTGCCAGCCCACACCTTGAACACGATCGGGTGGGTGGCCGTGACCTTGGCACCGAGCGCCTTGAGCTCGGAGCGGGCGGTGTCGATGGGAATGATGACACCGGTGGGCGCCACGGGCGGGGCGGCCTCGACGACGGGCTCGGCAACCGGGGCGGCAGGCTCGGCCACGACGGCCTCGGTCTTGTCCTTGCTCACATCAGGGGCGCAGGCCGCGCCGAGCGCGATGGCGAACACAGGAACGATCAGTCGACGCATAGGGATCTCCACAGTGGGCGGCCGCTTTCACCCCAAACCGACCGGTTGGCCACTTAGGCGGCGTCACGTCGGGTCACCGAGCCCATCGCCCCATCCAGTAGGCAATGCGAAAGTCGACAGCGGGGAGCACACGGCTTCCATCGCCGCCGCCGTTGACCTGGTACGGATTGGACCGCCAGTGGTAGTTCGACGGCGGGCGGATGCGCATCGGCACAGGCTCTTGCGCGATGGGCGTGTCGTTGCGCCCAGCGTCCCCCAGCGGGGTGAGCGGCGTGCCATCGATGCCCAAGCACGATCCGGCCTCGACCTCGTCGGCATCGCAGTTCTCGATGTACACGTCGCGGTAAGGTGCATCGGGAAACGCGCGCAGGGAGACGAGGGTGGCGTCGCGCGCCTCGGAGTTCACCGGCTCGGTGCCGGACGCTGTGGCGCCGCCGCCACGGCGCGCCATCGTGGCCACGATGCTGTAGAGCGCCTGCTCCTGCTCCTCGGGCTGGCGGGTGCGGCCGGGCACGGCGTACAGGCTGGTGTCGGCGGCTTCGGCGACCACGGCGCGGGCGGCGTTGTCGCAGGTGTAGCGCTGGGCGAGCACGACGCCCTGCATCGCCATGTGCACGTTGCTGTAGTTGGTGACCACGCCGAAGTCGATGAGCGGGAGGCCGTCCTGCAGGATGCCAGGGAGATCGTGCTCGCGCACGGTGCGGTCGAGCACCGCCTCGTGCAAGGCGTCGTCTTCCGCCGCGGTGGCCAACGCTGAGAGGATGCCCATCGCCATCGCGGCGTTCTGGCCGTTGAAGATGCCGGGCGTGTAGATGCGGTCGACGGACTCTTCGTGCAGGATGCCGTGGTAGGTGCGGCGGCCGTCGGCGTCCATCACCTCGAGGTCGTAGCCGCTCTCGCGCACCTCCAGCAGCGACCACGCGATGGCGGCGGCGTCGGTGCGAAGCGTGGCCTTCACCGCATCCGCGATTGCAGGGTCGCGCGCGATCACCTCAGACGCCGCGCCGAACCCGAACGCCCAGCCCATCAGCATGTCGCGGGAGCAGGAGTCCTCCCAGACGAACTCGGGGTGCTGGCCCGAGACGTCGGCGCGCCAAGTGCCGTTGCTCTTCTCGGCGGGGAGTGGCGTGCCCTCCTCGTCGGCCAGGGGCACGATCTCCACGAAGGAGCCGTAGTTCAGGGCGTCGTTTCGGGCGTAGCCGCGTGCGATCACGCCGGGCGTTCCGGTGATCTCCATCGCGCGGTGCAAGCCCTCCAGCCCGCGCAGCAGGTGGGTCCTTGCGCGGTCGATCTCAGCGCACGGAGCGCCCTCGTCGCGCAGCACGCCGTACCGGAAGGCGTCGGCGGCGATGCCCATGCCCGCATACGCACCTGCCGACTTCTCCCAGCGGGTGACGATGTCTTCCACGCGCGGGCCCTTCGCGTCGAGCTCCCAGGCGTCCCCTTCGATGAAGGCCTGGAGCGCATCCCCCAGCGCCCCCTCGGGCACCGTGATCTCGGTGTTGAGGCCCATGCTCGCCGCGACGAAGGTGTGAAACAGGCGCTCGTGGCGCAGCGCCTTCGCATCCAGGTCGGCATCGAAGCCCGTCTGAGCGGGGCCGGCGAGCAGCGCGCTGCGGTCGACGGGGCCCGAGCCGCAGGCCGGCGGGTCCACCCAGGCCGCCGGGGCGCAGGTGGGTGCGGAAGGCTCGGTGTCGACCGCCGTGTCCGTGTCGTCGACCGGAGGTGTGGACGCGGTGCATGCACCCAGAAGAACCGCCCATCCTGTTGCTCGCATCGTCATTCTCCGAACTTGACCGGTAAACATCGCACGACACCGAACCGTCGCTGCCGATCCGCCCGGGACGTGTTCAAGGGGCGCACGGGATGGGGTCTACAATGCGCAGGATGTTCTGGTTGGGAGGAGTAGCGGCTGCCTGCGCGCCGGAGTCCTTCTTTACCGTGGACGACGATCCGCCGCGCGTCACGATCGTGCGTCCGATCGATCTGGCGGTGTTCGACCCCACCGGGCCGGTTGAGCTGTGCGCCGTGGTGGAAGACGAGGCCGACGACGAGCTGCTGAGCATCACCCTCGAGAGCTCACGCTCGGGTCCGCTGGTGGGCGGGTTCGGCGACTGCGAAGGCGGCAACTACGTCGCGTCGCTGGATCTGGGCCAGTTCACGCACGTGGTGGCGCTCACGGCGGTGGATCCGCGCGGTCAGTCGGCAGCGGCCGCGATCACGCTGGTGCCTGAGACCAACGAGGCCCCGTTCTGCACCTGGGGCGCACCGGCCGATGGCGTGAGCGTGGCCGAAGGGCTCCCCGTGGTCATCGAGTTCAGCGTGGGCGACCCCGACGGCCTCGCCTCGGATCTGGCGCTCACCGTGCGCAGCTCGCTGCAAGGCACGCTGGTCGACACCACGCCGCCCACCAACGGCCAGGTGCGCGCCACCCTCGATGACCTCCTCACCGGCACCCACGATCTGGCGGCCACCGTCGTCGACAGGCGCGGCTACACCGCCACCTGCGGCATCCGGCTCACCGTGGATGCGTGTGTCGACCTCGACCGCGACGGTGTCACCACCTGCGAAGGCGACTGCAACGACGCCGACGACCGGGTGAAGCCCGGCCTCGCCGAGGTCCCCGACGGCCGCGACAACGACTGCAACGGCACGGTCGACGAAGGCACCGTCCTCTTCGACGACGACGGCGACGGCTACACCGAGCTTCAAGGCGACTGCGACGACGCCGACCCCGCCCGCAACCCCGGCGAGACCGACATCCCCTACGATGGTGTCGACGCCGACTGCTCCGGTGGTTCGGACTACGACGTCGACGGGGATGGCTTCGACACCGAGGCGATCGGCGGCGGCGACTGCGACGATGACGACGCCACCATCTCGCCGGTGGCCACCGAGGTCTGGTACGACGGCCTCGATCAGGACTGCACCGGCGGCTCCGACTACGACCAGGACGGCGACGCCAGCGAGGCCCTCCCTTGGGGCGACGACTGTGACGACGTGGCCCGCGGCGTGGGCCCTGATGTGCCCGAGCGCTGCTACGACGGCGTCGATCAGAACTGCAATGCTCTCGATGAGTACGACTGCGACGCCGACGGCGAAGACGCCGATGCGTACAGCGGCACCGACTGCGACGACGCCAACCCGAACGTGGGTCTGCTCAAGCCCGAGCGCTGGTACGACGGCCTCGATCAGGACTGCTCCGGCGGCTCCGACTACGACCAAGACCTCGACAACGAAGACGCCGACTTCGCCAGCGGCACCGACTGCGACGACCTCGACGCGCAGGTGGGCGTGCTCCAGACCGAGACCTGGTACGACGGATTCGACCAGGACTGCTCCGGCACCTCCGACTACGACCAGGACGCCGACGGTCAGACAGCGGCAGCCTACGGCGGCCCCGACTGCGACGACCTCAACCGCCTCGTGTTCCTAGGTGCGGCGGAGGTCCTCTACGACGGCGTCGACGCCGACTGCTCGGGCGGCTCCGACTACGACGCGGACGCCGACGGTCACGACGCCGAGGTCCACGGCGGTGATGACTGCGACGACATCGACCCCGGCACCTACCTGGGGGCCCGCGAGATCTGGTACGACGGCATCGACCAGGACTGCGGCGGCGACTCCGACTTCGACCGCGACGGCGACGGCTACACCCAGACCAGCGCGCCCGATGGGTCCGCCGATGACTGCGACGACGGCCGGGTGTTCGTCTATCCAGGTGCCGTCGACGCACCCTACGACGGCATCGACAGCGACTGCGCAGGCGACAGCGACTTCGACGCCGATGGGGACGGTCAGTCCGCCTCCTTCTTCGGCGGATCCGACTGCGACGACACCAACCCCGACATCCGGCAGGGTGTGGCCGAGATCTGGTACGACGACGTGGACCAGGACTGCTCCGGCGGCTCCGACCACGACCAGGATGGCGACGGCTACACGCGCACCGGCGCGCCCGATGGCTCAGCCGACGACTGCGACGACACCCTCAACGGCTACGCCGTGAACCCCGACGCCACCGAGGTCTGGTACGACGGCCGCGACGGCGACTGCTCGGGCACGTCCGACTACGACCAGGACGGCGACGGTCGCAACGCCGTGGCCTACGGTGGCACCGACTGCAACGACCTGGATCGGCTGATCCTCCCCGGCGCGTCCGAGCGCCGCAACGCCATCGACGACGACTGCGACGGCGCGTGCGACGAAGGCCTCATCGGGTCGGGGGATCTGGTGATCACCGAGATCATGAAGAACCCTGTCGCTGTCGACGACCTCACGGCCGAGTGGTTCGAGGTCTACAACCCCACCAACGTGGCCATCGCGATGTGCAGCGGCTGGTCGGTGGTCGACGATGACATCGACACCTTCGACGTGCAGACCGACGTGACGATCCCGGCCAAGGGCTTCGTGTTGTTCGCCCGCACGGCGGACACCGCGGCGAACGGCGGCGTGTCGCCTCGTTACGCGTACGGTGGGGCGATGGATCTCGGCAACAGCGGCGACGAGCTCACGCTCGCGTTCCTCGGCGTCGAGATCGACAGGGTGGCGTGGGTGGGCGGGTGGCCCAGCACGGCGGGGCGCTCGATGGAGCTGAGCCGCACCAAGCTCGACGCCAGCAGCAACAACAGCCCCGGGAACTGGTGTGACGGGTCGGTGGTCTTCGGCGCGGGCGACCGTGGCAGCCCGGGTCGGATCAGCGACGGCTGCCCCTAAGATCGACGGATCGGGGGCGGCGTGAAAGGTGGGCGATACGGCGGCGTAGAGATCCGACGTACCGGGAGCCCACTGTGAAGCACGACCCCCTCGCCCCCACCCTGCTCGACGCCGTGCCGTCGGCGCTCGACGTGGCCGATGCCCCTTCCAGCCGCCCCGTGCGGGTGCAGTGCGCGTCGGGCGCGGAGGTCGAGGTCGATGCGCAGGCCGATCTGCTGCGGATCAACCTGGGCGAAGGCCTCGCGCAGCTGGAGATCCGGCTCACGCCCGAAGGCGCCGTGGTGCGCACGACCGGCCCCGAGCTCACGTTTGAGGCCCCCGAGAAGCTCACGATGCGCACGGGCCACCTGCGCCTGGAGGCCCGCGAGGCCGACATCGTCACCCAGGCCGACCTCCGGCTGCGCGGCGCGCGCATCTTCTTGAACTAGGGGTCACCGTGAAGCTCGAGGTCTCTGGAGCCACCACGGCGCACACCTTCCCCGTCGGCCTGCCCGGCGGACACGTCGTGCACTTCGTCGTCGCTAAGCGCACCTGGCGGGTGGATCGCGGCGCGCTCGTTCCGCACGAGGCCCCCCTCGACGTGTTCATCAAGGACACGGAGGTCGACGGACGCCTGCACACGGGCGACCAGCTGCTCGCGAAGGCGCGCTGCGACGTGGTGGTGCTCGGCGATGCGGTGACCGGGCGGGCCGTGCAGGCGGCCGAGGTCAGCGTGCGGGTGCCCGGGCTTGCGAAGACGCTGCACGTCACCGGCGACCGCACCTGGCAGCGCGGGTTCTTGGGGCGGGTGCGGGCCTCCGAGCCTGGCTGGTTCGAACGCATGCCGCTCACCTGGGCGCGGGCCTACGGTGGCAAGGGCATCGCCGACGACGAAGGCACCGAGCTGCCCTTCCCCGCCAACCCCGATGGGCGCGGGTTCATCGTACCGGGCCAGAAGCAGCGTGTGGATGGCGCGCCGCTCCCGAACCTGGAGTGGCCGGATCAGAAGGTCAGCGCCTGGGAGCAGCAGCCCGAGCCGGCCGGGTTCGCGTTCTACCCGCGCACGTGGGCGCTGCGGCTGATCGGCGCGGTCACGCCGGGCCGAAAGGGGTCCACGCCCACGATCGAGCGCAAGGCGTTCCAGCAGGCGCATCCGGCGCTGGAGGTGCCCGGGTTTCCGCGCGGTCGCGCCGAGGTGATCGGCGCTTCAGCGTCTCCGTTCGCCGTGGAGATCGAAGACCCCGGCGTGCAGGTCGATCTGATGCGTCCGAAGGGCGCGGTGTCGCTGCCGCTCACCTGGGACCTTCTGGTGCTGGAGCCCGAGGCGAGCCGCGTGGTGGCCGTGGGTCGCACGGCCTTTCGATACGATCCCGACCAAGACTGGGCCGCCCACGTGCAGGTCCGCGGCCCTGGAGGTGCACGATGATGATGCCCGTGGTGAAGATGGGCGACCCCATGCTGGGCGTCGACTTCCACGACATGATCGTGCCGCCTGCGCCGGCCGTGGTGAAGATGACGCCGCACGTGGTGGCCGCCACGATCGGGTGGGTCGCCGACAGCTCGGCGCTCTCCACCACCGTGTTCATCAACAACATGGCGGCGGCCAACCAATTCCACGACATCAAGAACCTGATTCCCCACATCCCGCCGGGCCCGAACGTGCTGGTGGCGATCATCATCCCGTTCTCGTCGAGCAAGGTGATGCTGGGCGCGAGCACGGTGCTGGTGGGCAACAAGCCGATCGGCGTGGGTCCTGCACCCATCCTCAACTGTGCGGATCCCCTGTCGATGCCTACGGGCGCGGTCATCCCGATCACGAACGTGTTCGCCGGCGTCACGCTCGCCGACCTGCTCGTGGCCATCGGCACGATGCTGGTGGAGATGGCGATCTCGTTCTTGTGCAACGTGGCGGGCGGCGCAGTCGGCAGCCGCGTGGCGGGCGCGCTCTCGCGCAGGGTGGCGGCGAGGGTCACGGCCACGGCCTACACGCGTGTGGTGGCGTCGGAAGGCGGTGCGATCGTGTCGCGCCTGGGCGGCGAGGTCACTGAGCGCGCGATGATTGTGGTGCAGCGTGAGGTGGGTGAGCAGCTCACGGTGGGCATGAGCCGCGAGACGGCCGAGCGCGCCAGCTTCTTGTTCACGGAGACCGCTACCCGCGAGGCCTTCGAGGTCACGCAGACCACCGTCACCCGCGAGGCCGTCGCCGTCGTCACCGACGAGGTGGGCGTGGTGGCCGCGCGCCAGGTCACCGAGGAGATGGGCTCGTCGGTCGTGCGCGAGTCCTACCAGCGCGGTGCCAGCGAAGCGAGCGAAGCGATGGCCGGCAAGGTCGCCGAGACGGCCGTGGGCAACACCGCCGGCAACGCCGCAGCCGACGCTGCAGAAGGCTTCGGTCAGGGTCTGCTGGGGGTCCCATGACCGGAACGCTCTCGAACCCGTGGGTGCTGGCTTCGCTGGTGCTGCTGATCATGGGCCTCTCCCCCACCGTGATCGGCATGGTCCACCACGAGGTGCGCGCCAGCCAAGCGGTCGACACGCCGAGCCCGATGCGCGACGCCACACGAACCCGCTCCCTGCAGATCGTCGGCGCCGCCGTGGCCTTCGACGCCGTGCTCGGTGCCACCGGCCTGCTCGTGCTCACCGGCGCTTGGCGCTTCGGTCACGGCTGGCTCGTCTACGCGTGCATCCTCGCCGCCGCCGCTTACGGCGCCGTGCTCATCCCCTATGCCTTCGCCTCCCTTGCCCAGGTCGACGACCCCGCCAGCTTCGTGCGCGAGCGGGCCGCCGGCGCCGAGTCCATCGAGCTGCACTACCTCCGCCACCGCGCCCGCTACCGACCCAACGTGCTCCGCACCACCCTGGTGGTCCGCCGCAACGGCATCGCCCAGCCCCTCCTGTGGGCCGAGCGCGCCGACCAGCGCACGCTCGGCACCTCGTCGCCCGACCCGCGCCTGCACGCGCTCGCGAAGGAGCTGAGCGACACCCTGCGCGTGCCCATCCAGGTGGTCGACGAAGACCGCAGCCTCGCGTGGGGGCTGGGGCCGAAGTAGCGGCAGCCCGCGCGGGGGTGAGCCCAGGGCGGTACCTCGGAGGAGGGCTTCGCTCGGATCCCCACCGGGAGCTGCGTCGGTTCCGGAGCTCGCACGTCTGAGGGGGGACAGGAGGTTCCGATGACCCGCGTTCATGTGTCCCTGCAGACCCCCGACCTCGCCGCTACGACGGCCTTCTACGCCGCGCTCTTCGGCGTGGGCCCCGACAAGACGCGCGACGGCTACGCTCGCTTCCAGCCCACCGAGGTGCCCATCACCCTCAGCCTCGCCCCGGGCGAACCCACACCCGGCGCACACCACTACGGCCTGAAGTTCGCCACCCCCGAGGCCATGCAGCGGGCGGCCGACCGCCTGGCTGCCACGGGGCTGGTGCGGTCCACCGAGGCCGCGGTCACCTGCTGCCACGCTGTGCAGGACAAGGTGTGGCTGGCCGACCCGGATGGTCGCGCCTGGGAGGTCTACGTGGTGACCGACGACCAGGCCCCCGTGGCCGTCGACCCCGGATCCACCTGCTGTGCGGTGGCCGACCCCACGTCGCGAGGATGCTGCGCGTGACCGACACCACCCAGGTGTACGGGGCGCTGTCGGGTGATGTGCGCGCGTGGTTCGCCCGTCGTGCACCGCCCGACCTCGTCGACGATCTCGTGCAGGATGCCTTCCTCCGCATCCACAAGGGCCTGGCGGGCCTGCGCGACGGCGAGCGGCTGCTGCCGTGGGTCTACCGGGTCTGCCGCAGCGTGCTCATCGACAGGATCCGCGCGGTGCGTCCTGAAGACCCGCTGGAGCTCGACGTCGCCGACCCCACCGAGGCCGCCGACGACGCCACCCAGCTTGTCGCCGCCTGGCTGCCTGGTCTCGTGGAGACCCTGCCCGAGCCCTACCGCGAAGCGGTTCGCCTCTCGGAGCTTGAGGGCTGCTCCCAGGCCGATGTGGCCCGCCGGCTGGGCCTGTCGCCCTCGGGTGCCCGCAGCCGCGTCCAGCGCGGCCGGCGCATGCTCCGCGAACGGCTCGACGCCTGCTGCGCGGTGCGACTGGAGGGCGGCGCCGTGGTGTCGGTCGAGCCTCGCTCCCCGTGCAGTTGCTGAGGGCGTAGCGCGGCCGACGGTGCGACGAGCGCGGCGAACCGTTCGGGGGCTGACGGGCTCGACTCACCAGTCGAGCCGCAGCGTCCCCAAGAACGTTCCCGCGATTCCGCCACCCAGCGCCTCGCCCAAGAACGCTACGCCGCCCTGCACGCCCAGGCTCGGCCGCGCCGGCCACGCCTTCGTGGCCTCACCGCCGCCGAACGTGAACCCAGCGTCGAGCTCGTGCCCGAGGGTACGATCGGTGACCACCTGGTCGAGGTGGTTCCGAGGCTCACCGCCTGCGCGGAACGTGGTGAACGCGTTCGCGATCGGCCCGGTACTCCACGCCCCAACGTAGCCGGCGCGCACGTCCATCCACGGCGTGACGTGCACCTGGAAGGACGGGTTGACGTAGGCCGCGCGCCGCACGGATCCGCCCGTGATGAGCAGATCGGCCCCGTCGGGCACAGACCCGGAGAGGTCGGGGTTCGACAGCGTGGCGTAGAGGCCGCGCTCTAGGTTGTCGATCACCTCGTCGAAGATCACCAAGCCGGCGTTGACGTTGTCGTCGAAGGTGAAGTCGTTCGACGCGCCCGCGTCGGGGTCACCCGTGGCCGAGCTGTAGCCTGTGTCCACGGTGACCGCCCAGGCCTTCTTCGGCGACTGGAACTCCACCTTGCCCATCAGGCCGCCCGAGAGGACCTCGGTGGACGTGGGGGAAGCGTACGCCAGGATGCGCTCGCTGGTGCCCGTGATCAGCGCAGCCTCCAGCGCGAGCCGCATCGTCCAGCCCGTCTCAGCCAACGGGATGGGCAGGTCGCCGTAGAGGTCGATGACGGAGACATCCGTGGGCCGCGGCGCGACCGTCTCTTCCCGCTGCGTGCGGTACGTGTAGAACAGGCCGAGCTTGCGGCCATCGGGATCGTTCCACAGCAGCGCCGTGAGGAAGTGGTCGGCCTGCTGACCCCGCCACCAACGGGCGGTGTCGTCTTCCACGACGCGGTCGTAGCCCACCGAGACGAACAGCGGGAGCTGCTGGCCGGCACGATGGAACGGCGCCAACGCCACGCGCATGCGCAGCATCCGGTCGCCGCGATCCACGCGTCCGAACCGCGTCTCGACCTCGCCGCCGTTGGCGAGCATACCGAGGCCCCAGTTGTGGGCGGGCATCAGGCCGCCTTCGAGCTGCACGATGGTGCCGATCCGCGCCGAGAGCGACGCCCGCCGCGGCAAGAAGCCCGCCAGGGTGTAGGCGGTCTCGTTGTTCTGGCGCAGCAGATCGGCATCCCAGGTCTGGTTCCACGTGCCGCCGGCCAGCCGACCGGTGATCACGTCGGTCTCCACCGCGAAGCGCAGGCCGGAGCCGCGCACGTCGAAGCCGACACGCACACGCTGATCGAGCTGCACCACCTCACCGGACGTGTTGCCGTCTGCATCCACGACGGTGTTCGGGTGGTACTGCACGATCTCGCGCAGGTGACCCCACACCCCCACCGAGCCGTCGGTCTTGCCGAAGGCCCACCGGTTCTCACCAGGCGGGAACGTGCGAGGGGGCGCATCGACAACCGGCTCGACCGGGGCCACCGGCTCCGCCACGGACTCCAGCACCGGCTCGGGCGCAGGCTCCGGCGTCGGCTCGGAGGCAGGCTCCGCCTCAGCGGCAGGCGCCTCCTCCGGGCCCTCCAGCGCCGCGTCCTCGGGGCCCTCCATCGGCGCTTCCACGGGGCCCTCCACGGGCACCTCGGGGGCGACCTCCGCGGGAGCGGGGGGAGCGGCATCAGGCGCGGGTACTTCAGCGGCCCAGGCCGCCAGCAGCAGGGTGACGATCACGGGGTCACCTCCGGGAAGGGCGGGAACTCGGGGCAGTCGAAGGTGGCGTAGCAGGCACGATCCTCCAGCTTCGTGCCGCCGGACGTGAGGTAGGCCGCGAGCTGGTTGAGCGCGAAGGCCGGCATGTCGAAGGGTTTGTCGGGCTCAGGCAGCGCGAACGCGTGGCTGCCTCGCTGATCCACGTACGGGATGCGGAGCCCGGCCACGCCGCCGCCGGGCAGCGTGCGGGTGGACCTCAGCGGGGCATCCGAGGGCGCGCCCGTGCCGTCCGTGCCGTCGTCGAGGTCGTCGGGGTCAAACAAGCAGGGCTCACCGTTCGTGCCGATGTAGGGCCCGCGCTCTTCCACGCCGCGCACCACCTGACGGTCGATCAGCCAAGCGTCCACGGTCATGCCGTAGCGCTCGTCGACCGTCTGCCACTCGATGAGGCCCGCAGCGCGCGCTGTGGCCATGCCGGCGTTGATGGAGACGAGACTGTCGCCCACGGTGGGCACGATCAGCACGTTGTTCTCGCCGACCTCCGGGAACGGATCCTGGAACCAGTGGGGCGCGTACGCGATCGGGTCGCCGGGCTCGAGCACCATGCCGGCCAGCAGCGCCAGGCGACGGGCTTCGACGCTGCCGCGGATCTTGCCGTTTCCATCGCTGCCTGCCACGATCGGCGTGCCGGCCCGCTGGGTGACGCCCTCGTGCACGATGTCCGTGGCCAGGGTGTCGAGCGTGGCCACGGTGACGCCCGTGGCGTCCAAGATCTCGATGAGCAGCTCGTCGCCGAGCACCGTGACGTCGTCGACCTCGTACGCCTCACCTTCCACGGGGCCGGTGAGCGGGATGTCGGCCGCGAGGCGCTTCTCGCCCGGATCCATGCCATCGGTGGCCACCGCCACCCGGAACCGACCATCGGCCGGGATCGGGACCTCCTGCTCCTCGCCCGTGCGCAGGTTCGTGAGGCGCACGCTGCCGCCCGCCGGCCAGGTCTCGATGTGACCCAAGGGGATGGTGTCCATGTCGGTGACCGAGTTCACGAGCTGCACGATGCTCAGGCCGGTCTCATCCGGCAGGCCCACGATGAGCGGGCCCACAAAGCGGCCAATGAACGCCTCCACCGCGCCGCCGATGCTGGTGCGCAGGCCCACATCGGCCACACCGCCACCCGGCACCACAGTGACGAACGCGTCGACGTCGGTGAGCACGCCGGCCGCCACACCGACGTTGATGCCGCCGAGCGAGCCGCCTGCGAGCACGAGGTGCGCATCCGGACCGCCGATGTCGGCCACGCCGTCGCCGTCCCAGTCGCAGCTCACGCGCTTCTCGGTGCCGGGGAACGGCTTCCCTTCGGCGTCGTAGTCAGTGAGCAGCATCTCGGTGGTGCCGCAGGCGCGCAGCGAGCGGAAGACCTGCATCCAGTCCACCACAGCCTGACGCACCATGTCGCGCGTGTGGAAGGTGTCGGCCGACCACTGATCGCCGCCCGAGTCCTTGGAGCCGTCGTTGTCGAGGTCGCGCTGACGTCCATCGAAGAGCTGCGAGCCCATCGAGCGGATGCCGCGCAGCTCGAGCAGCGTGCTCGCGAGCTCGAACTCCTCGGGCGACACCGTGGCGCCGTGGCCCGGCGCGTCCGTGCTGCACACCGCGTAGCCAAAGCGGTTCAGCACCGCGCCGAAGAGCAGGGCCTCCACGCGGTTCGAGCCGTAGCCGTGGCCGTAGACGAACACATCGAAGGGAGGCTCGAAGCCGTTGATCGCCTTCGGCACCGAGCAGAGCATCGTGAGGCGCTGGGACTCGTGCACGACGCTGCCGGTGTAAGCGTCGAGCTTGAACCACTCCTCGGCGTCGTAGGTGCCGCCGTCGTCCACATCCTTGAGCAGGTACGGCACCTGCAGCGCCATGCCGGCGGCGTAAGCCGTGAACGATCGGAAGGAGCGCGTAACGATCTCCAGGCCCGGCCCCTCGCCGAGCGCGCCCAGCGGCTCCAGCACCGACAGCAGGTCATCCACCGACACCGACCAGCGATCGCCCTCATCGCGGGCGGCAAGCCCCTCGGTGAAGCCCGCCGGGTACAGCGGCTGCAGCCACTTGAACGGCCCCGTGCCTTCGTAGAGCGCCGTGCGCAGATCGCGCAGGTCGGCCGTGGGCACGCCGGTGGTGTAGGTCCACGCAAACGCGATGTCGTCGACGTCGAGCCCGTAGTCAGGGAGAAAGTCGCGCAGGGGATCGAGCGCGCCGGTCTGGCGCGTGTGGTGCACAAAGGGCCACGGCGAACGAATCGGCTGACCCTGCTCATCCACCAAGCGGTTCGTGAGCACCACCGCGTAGGTGGTGTTCTCTCGCAGCGGCACCACCGGCCTCAGCACCAGCTGGTAGGACTGGCGATCGTAGAAGCTGAGCAGGTCTTCGAACACGTCGCCGCCCTCGGGCCACACGTTGGGGAAGTCGAGGAGCCCGTCGCCGTCGGTGTCTTCGCCCGGGTCGAGGATGCCGTTCTTGTTCGTGTCTTCGTCGCCGGTCTCCCAGATGAGGGCCGGTTGACCCGCCCGTGGGTCGTTCGCGAAGTAGCGCTGGGTGTCGAACACGTCGTACGGGTAACGACCGTGGCCGAGGTCCAGGGCCTTGGCCTGACCGAACTCGGGGCTGTCGGGGTCGACGTCGATGAGCAGGATCGCGTCGTCGCCGTACGGATCTTCGGTGTGGAAGTCGTTCGGGTGACGGTCGACGAGGTTCTGCACGTCGAGGCCGGCGTCAAAGCTCACGGTGATCGCCTGGTAGACGCCGAAGCCTTCCAGATCGTTGATCTTCTCGCGAACCTCGGACTCGAAGTCCGTTCCCGCCACCGTGGGCAGGTTCAACCGCAGGCCCGTGCGCGACGTGATGTCGGTCTTGGTGGCCAGATCGGAGGGGAACGGCACCTCAGCGATCGGCTTGCGGTCCCAGTCCACCACGACGACCGGTCCATCACCATCCGGCGTAGGAAACAGGCCTTCGGCGCTCTGGGCGCATGCGGCAAGGGCGGGGAGCAGGATCCAAGGGCGAGGCGTCGACACAGCGACCTCCGGTGCTGCCGTCTACCATGCCTGCCCCCGACGGCTACCCGCAGATGCACGACGAACGGCCCACAGCAGGGTCAGCGAGGGGCTCGCTCCGCCTCGTCCTGCCAGAGCAACCGGCTGGATCGGTCGGCCACGGCCCACGCCCAGCCCCACTTGATCATCACGACCACCCGGTTCCGGAAGCCGATGATCGTGGCGAGGTGAACCACCAGCCACACGATCCACGCCAGCGTTCCTCGTAGGTGGAACCCCGGAAGATCTGCGACCGCCAGGCGCTTGCCGATGGTCGCGAGGCTGCCCTTGTCGAGGTAGCGCAGCGGGGTGCGGGCACGACCGGCGAGGTCGGCACGCACACAGGCCGCGGCGTGCTTCCCCATGCTCACCGCCACCGGCGCGAGGCCGGGAAGCGGGCGCTCCCGTCCACCGTGCTGCCAGCACGCGAGGTCGCCGAGCACGAAGACCTCGGGGTGGCCCGGCACCGACGTGTCGGCTTCCACGATCACCCGCCCCCCGCGGTCGAGCGGCGCGCCCAGCATCGCCCCTACGCCGCTCGCGCGCACGCCCGCCGCCCACACGATTGTCTCGGCCTCCAGGCGCTCCTCCCCCACCTTCAGCACGCCGGCCTCGATCGCGGACACCTGCGCGCCCGTGCGCACCTCTACGCCGAGCTTCTCCAGACTGCGGTGGGCCGCCACCTGCAGGTCGGGTGGGAACGGAGGCAGCACGGCCGGACCGCCCTCCAGCAGCACCACCCGCACCTCGTCGAGGCGCAGCCGGTGGTAGTCCTGCGGCACCGACCCCAGCGCGATCTCCCGCAGCGCGCCCGCCATCTCCACGCCCGTGGGACCCGCTCCCACCACCACGAAGGTGAGCAGCCGGCGACGCTCGATGGGGTCCTCACACCACGACGCCTTCTCGAAGGCCGCCAGCACACGCCTGCGGATCGCGAGCGCATCGCCAATCGTCTTCAGCCCGGGCGCGTGCTCCGCCCAGCCGTCATGCCCGAAGTACGAGGTGCGACTGCCCGTCGCGAGCACGAGCCAGTCGTACGCGAGCGACTCCCCTGAATGGGTCTGCACGGTGCGGGCGGCGAGATCCACGCCGGTGACCTCGGCCAGCTTCACGTCGGCGTTGGCCTGGCCCGCCACGATCACGCGCAGCGGCTCCGCGATGTCGGACGGGGCCAGCGCCGCCGTGGCCACCTGGTAGAGCAGCGGCTGGAACAGGTGGTGGTTGCGCTTGTCGAGCAGGAGCACGTCCACATCGGCACGGGCGAGCCCCCGAACCACCTGGAGGCCTGCGAAACCGCCGCCCACCACCAGCACCCTTCGCCGTGACACCGGACCTCCCGACCCGGCACCCGCCGGGGCGGCTCCTATCCCGGCGCTCACTTCACCGAGATGTCTTCGACCCCGGAGAAGTTCGACGGCACCCCTTCGAGCAGCAGACGCAGGCAGCGCGCGTCGTAGCGGGCGGCCAGCGTGTCGCCGGGCCACACCTCCAGGCAGCGTCGGAAGCCCGCCTGCGCCTCGGCGATGCGACCCGAGAAGAACGCGTCGGTGGCGGTCTGAAACGACGGGAGGCTGGTGAGCTTAGCGTCGCGGGCGGCAGGACCTTCGGCGTCGATCACCTCCCACACCTGCACCGGCTCCACCCGGCCCACCACCCCAACCCGACCTGCGAGCCGCAGGCGTGAGGCCGAGGCGGACGAGAGCCCGGCGCGCACGGCGTCGGTGACGAGGAAGCTGGCCGCGAGCACCTTGGTGAGTCCCTCCACCCGCGCGGCGACGTTCACGGTGTCGCCGA
>CAYNFK010000052.1:0-33391 GCA_964396405.1 uncultured Enterobacteriaceae bacterium | reverse complement strand
TCTGGTTCTGCTGCCACTTGTGCGAGTAGGCCGCGCCGGCGTTGAGCGTGATGTTCAGCGAGTTGCCGGCGGTGAACACGAAGCCCAGCTCGGCCGTGAGGTCGTTCTCAGGCTTCTCGTGGGCGATCGGCGCCGCCACGGTCTTGTCGTAGCTGGGGTCCTGCGCGAGCGCGGTGGACGCGAGGATCAGCGGGATGAGGCCGAACATGGAGGCTCCTGCATCGGGGTTTCGAGGTTCTAGCGGCCCGGTACCTTCGCCAAAGGCCGTTCGCACGCTAAGCGCCTGACATCGGCATGAGGATCGGGGACAAAGCGGGGAGGCGTCGTGAGGAAGCTGGATTGGACCGCCATGCTCGTGGCGCTTGGAGCCTGTGAGTCTCCGACGGACTCCGGCAACGAGCTTGTGGCTCCGGAGCCAGCGCCGTGGATGCGCACCGACGAGCGGCCCGTGCTCGATCATGGCTGGTTCACGCAGTGGCCGTCCCTGGCCGAGATGAGCTTGTTTGCCCAGGCGGTGGCGCCCTCGTTGGACGCGGCCCATCGCGCCGACCTCGGCGTGGGCAACGGGCGCGCGTTCACGATGCTGGCGCTGGAGGGTCCGGTGAACGGGCTGCACGGCGCTGTGGGACCGGCCTACCACCGCGGCGATCGATTCTTCGGTGACCTCGCGCTTCAGCTTGTGGTGAACGGCGTACCCGCGGAAGAGACGGCCGGCTTCGTGGGCCGTGCGCGCGGAAGCTCCGCGCTGATCACCCGGGGCGACACGTCGGCGGGAACGCTGTGGACGGTCGACGTGGGCGTGCGTCCTGCGGGGGTGTCGCCGCTGGAGGTTCCGCCCGTGCTGCTGCGCCAGCTGTTGGTGCGCGCTGAAGCCGGCAGCGACGTGGCCGTGCGGCTCGTGGCGGTGGATGCGGTGGTGGACCTCGAGGGTTCGCCGGCCGTGGTGCTGGAGAGCGGGAGGCTGCTCACGCTGGTGCCCGCGGCGGGCGCTTGGGTCGAGTCCGACGGCGTCTGGACGCTGCCGCTGGGCGTTTCGGATGGCGCGGGCGAAGCCCACGCCGCGCTGGCCTACGTGTTCGCCGACACGGCGGAGGAGGCTGCGGCCACGTCGGCCTTGTGGTCGGTGGCGGACCCGGACGCCTGGCTCGCCGACACCCTGGCCGATGACGCCGCTTACCTCGCCCGTGGCATGCAGATCACGGTGGACGACCCTTGGCTCACCGACTGGATCGAGGGCATGCTCGTGGCCCTGCGCGCGCAGACGTCGGCGGCCGGCGGCGTCACGCCGATGTCGCGCTACACCGACACCTGGCTGCGCGACACGATCGGTCCGGCCCGGTTCTGGGCCCGTGCAGGTCGGGTGGACGAGGTGCTGGCCGCGGCGCGCTACCTGCACCTGTGCCATCGGAAGCGCGGCGACATCGGGAACGCCTGCACCGGCGGCCTGCTGCCCGACGAGGTCATCGGCGAACCGAGCTGGTCGTCGATGGGGCCGCTCACCGGGAGGGTGGGCGCGGAAGGGCCTAGCCACCTGCCGCTCGTGTGGCGGGAGGTGGTGCGCTGGGGCGGAGATGCAGCTGTGGTCGACCCGATCTGGCCCTACCTGCGCCGCGCGGTGCTCGATCAGCAGATGGAGGCCGACGGTCGACAGACCTGGTCGGGCGACGAGACGTTCCGGCTGGCGATGAATGTCGCGTTTGACCAGCCGCTGGAGGTGCCGTGGCAAGCGCTGGCGTGGTCGTCGAACTCGTCGCTGCTGATGATCGCGGCGGCGGGCTGGATGGCCGAGGTGGCCCCTGCTGCCGGTCATGCCGACGACGCGGGTGCGCTGCAGGCCCGTGCCGACCTCGCTCGGGCGGGGCTCGATGCGTTCCTGCGGCCGGAGGGTCACCTGGCGGCGCTGGAGCTGTACGACGCCGCCGCTCCGCCTCTGGATGCACCGTTCGAGGACGCAGCGCTGGCGGGGATCTGGTCGGGCGCGCTGGCTCCCGAGGATCCGCTAGCTTTGTCGACCTTCCAGGCGCTGCTCGATCAGCTCGGGCGCGGGGACGGCACGATCCAGAGCCCGCCCGGTGCCGGCTACGAACTACCGGCGTTTGCTGGGGGTTTCGCCACCGGCATGGTGCCCGGCTACGCGCTCTACGACCTCGCCGCGATGGGGCACCCCGAAGCCCCTGAAGCGTTCGCGCAGGTGCTGGCGTACTCGAGTCCGTCGGGCATGCTCCCGGAAGGCCTGGACTACGGCGACAAAGCCGCGTTTCAGCCGCTCTACGACAGGGTGGGACGCCTGGGCGACACAGCGGCCCGCTACCGTCCGTGGGAAGGCGGCATCGTCGGGGACGCCGTGCTGGACTGGCTGGTGGGCGCTGTGCCGATTCCCGGAGGTCTGCGGGTGCGGCCGCGTGCGCCCTCGGGGCTGGACAAGCTCGTGGCCGGCCCCGTCACGGCGGGGGCCGCATCGCTCACCGTGGAGGTGCGGTGGGCGGACGGCTGGGAGGTGGAGGTGAGGTCGCTGGCGGACGCGCCGTTCGAGGTGGTGGTGGAGATCCCGCTGGGCGTTGATGTTGACGTGGACGTGCAGATCGAGGGTCCCGCGGCGGGCGAGCTGGTGGCGCTGCCGATGGGGGAGCGGCTCGTGCGCTTCGAGGCGCTGAGCTTGGCACCGGGAGCGTCGGCCGTGTTTGCCGCCCGCAACGCTCGGTGACAGGGCCGCCCGAAGCGGTGCGGGCTACGGGCCGCTCCGCTCGGAGGGTTGGATGTCGGATCTGAAGGTGGTTCGTGACGGTCCCACGCTGGAGATCGTGTTCGCGCGCCCGGCCAAGAAGAACGCGCTCACGCTGGCGATGTACGAGGCGGGCGCTGCGGCGCTGGCCGAGGCTGAGGCCGACGACACCGTGGTGAGCGTGCTGTTCCACGGTGAGGGCGGCAGCTTCACCGCAGGCAACGACCTGCTCGACTTCCTGGGTGCGCCGCCGGAGGGCGAAGAGGCCCCGGTGTTCCGCTTCCTGTACGCGCTGGCGCGGGCGACCCGACCGGTGGTGTGTGCGGTGGATGGCGCGGCCGTGGGCATCGGCACCACGATGCTGCTGCACGCCGATCTTGCGTTTGCGGCCACCACCTCGAAGTTCGCGCTGCCGTTTGTGCCGCTGGGGCTGGTGCCCGAGGCGGCCTCCTCCCTGCTGATGCCGGCGCGCCTGGGCATGGTGCGTGCCTCTGAGCTGCTGCTGCTGGGTGAGCCCTTCGGGGCGGAGCGCGCGCTGGAGCTGGGCCTGGTGAACCGCGTTCTGGAGGCGCCCGGCCACCTCGATGCAGCGCGGGAGGCCTGCGCGAAGCTGGCGGCGCGGCCCAAGCAGGCGGTGCGCGAGACGAAGCGCCTGCTGCGCACGGGCGTCACGGAGCCGGTGATCGCGCGGATGCGTGTGGAAGCCGACCAGTTCATCACTCGGTTGGCGTCGGACGAGTTCAAGGCGGCCGTGGCGTCCAAGCTCCCGAAGCGTGCGCCGTGAGCGCGTGGCTGGTGTGGCGGCTGGTGAAGTGGCTGGGCGTGCTGCTGTTCGTGGGCGGCGTGTTCGGCGGCGTGCTGCCGTCGTCTTTGGAAGACCGCCGCCGCGCTGTGTACGCCGTGGCCACGCCCGGCTTTGTGCTCACGTGGCTGGCGGGCTGGGCGCTGCTGAGGATCGGCGGCACGTCGATGGGCAGCACGTGGGTGTCGAGCTCGCTGCTGCTGTCGATCGTGTCGCTGGCGGCGGTGGTGTGGGGCGTGGAGACGCCCACCCGCTCCAGGCGGCTGGTGGCGCTGGTGGCGATGGGCTCCCTGGCCGCCACCGTGACGCTCATGACGCTGCGACCGGGCACGCGCATGCTCTCTGCAGCATCGGCTGAGGTGGCCCTATGAGCCCCACGCTGCGCTGGTTCTTGTGGATCGCCCGCTTCGAGGGCCTGTCGATGCTGGTGCTGCTGGGCGTGGCGATGCCGCTCAAGTACGTCGCCGGCAACCCGCACCCTGTGGCGTGGGTGGGCTGGACACACGGCATCCTCGTGGTGCTCTATCTGGTGGCGCTCAGCTCGGTGGCACGGGTGGAAGGCTGGTCGTGGGGTCGCACGGCGGCGGCCTTTGTGAGCTCGCTCCTGCCGGGCGGCACCTTCGTGTTCGAAGCGCGGGCGCTCAAGGGCGGTTGAGCGTGAGCACGAACAGGTCCTCGTGGCCTGTGGGACGCGGCACCCGGTCCACCTCGATCTGGACGTGCAGACCACGCACCTTGGCGGCGTCGATGAAGTCGTCGAGCCAGGGGCGTCCAGGGTCGCAGACGAGCGCCGTGCCATGGGGTGCCAGCAGGGCATCGATGGCGGCGGCGAGGGCGGGGCTCAGCTCGCGGTCGTAGAGCACGTCCGAGGCCACCACGAGGTCGAAGGTCCCCATGTTGGGCGGCGTGCGCCAGTCGAGGGTCTGAAAGCCGAACGGGGTTGTGTTGGCGGCTTGGTTGCGGCGCAGCAGCGTGGAGGTGCCGATGTGCTGGTCGGTGGCGAGCACGTCGGCACCATGCCGTGCTGCCACGAAGCTCGGCAGCGCGAGTCCACAGCCGAGCTCGATCAGCCGCTGGCCAGCGAGCAGGGGCCCCATGCGGTCCAAGCGACCGGCCAGAGCACGCGCGGAGCCCCAGATCACGCCGAACATCGGCGAGAGGTCCTCCAACTCCCGCTGGGTGGCCTGGCCCTTGATGCGTCCGTAGAGCCTGTCGACGGCGGCCTCAAACGAAATCAGCGCCGTGAGCGTGAACGTGTGGCGGCCCACGGTCTCGGTGACGGTGGTGAGCGCGTCGTCGAGCGGGATCGGGAGGGCGTCGGTCACGGGATCGGTGCTATCGCAGGGTGGGGAGGCGCGCGTGCTGGGCTGGTTGCTGGCGTCGACGGTGGGCTTCGCGGCCGAGCCCTGGACCTGGGAGGGCCGGGTGGGCGCGCAGGTGGACGCTGGCACGCGCGGCCTGTTCGAGCTGACCTTTCGCCGACGCGATCTGTCGCTCTCGCTGTTCACGAACACGCTGGACGTGCGGTGGGAGCCCTCCACCGATCGTGGTCGCGCCTGGCTGGTGGCCCGTGTCGAGCCGCTGCTCGCTGGGCTGTTCTTCGCGCGCTGGTCCGATGGCGCGCCGGATGAAGCGCGCAGCCTGTTCGCTTCGTCCGCCACGCTCAACGGCGGCTTCGTTCGCTACCTCCCGCGGGGTTTCTACGCAGGGCTCGACGTGGCGGCGCAGCTCTGGGTGTTCAACGCAGGCCCCACCACAGCGATCGACGTTCCCGGGCTCACCCCCGTGCTGCGCACGGATGCCTTGCTCGGGGTGTGGCATCCGTTCGCCCACCTCTGGGGGCGGGTGGGCACCGACTGGCTGGTGGAGGGGCCGTCGCCGCATGCGCACCTCACGCTGACCACGTCGCTGCCGTGGATCGTGAGGCCGGCGGTCACCGTGCGTGCGGGCTGGGCTGAGCACGCCAGCGATGCGGTGCGCACCCGGCTGGGCGGCCTCAACCCCTACGAGGTGCAGCTCGCGGGGGCCGTGTGGTCGGAGCTGTGGGTGGAGGACTACGCGGCCCTGCGCATCGGGCCCGAAGCCGGAAAGGTGGGCCCGAAGATGACCTGGTCGGCGAGTGTGTTCGCGGATCTCGTGTGGGCGGACGATCGCGGTGACATCGGGCTTGGCGGGGCCACCAAGCTGGACTTCAAGGGTCGCTGGATCGAGCTCGGCATCGGCGGATCCCCCACGCTGGAGCGGATCACGGGTCCTGCGCTCTCCGGGTGGGTGCGGATCGGCCAAGATCGTACGGTCTCTCGCCGACGTACGAAGACAAAACAGCCACCTGACTCTCCGCCGTCTATGGAATAGGCCTCGCGGCCTGTGGAGGTAGGATGAAGTCGTTTGCGTGGTGGGCTGGTGTGATGCTCGTGGCGTGCGGTACGCCGGGTCCCACGGACACGGACGACACCGATACGGACGAGACCGACGTCGTCGTCGACCCGATCGATGCCATCCTCGCGCTCACGGGTGACTCCACGGCCGGTGCCACGCTCTACGAGCGCGACTGCGAGCTGTGCCACACGGCAGATGGCTCCGGTACCGGCTCGTTCCCGAGCGTGCTGGAGGCCTCGGACCGCCTAGTGGTGGAGAACGTCCTCACGGGTCCGGGCCTGATGCCCGACGCCGAGGAGCTCGGCCAAGACGACCAAGACGTCGCCGACGTCCTGGCCTACGTGAAGACGCTCTGAGTCGCGTCGCCTGGGGTCCTCCCCCAGGCTTCCGCTCTGGAGCCCGTGATCTTGCACGCCTTCGACGACGACCGCGCGGGATCTCGGTAGACTCCAGGTGCGGAGTTCCCATGCGCGCACACACCTTGCTGTTCCTCGTGTCGGTGATGGCCTGCCAAGACTCGGGCGAACTCGGGGTGATTGACCCCGATGGGCTCACCGACGATCCCGGCACCGACACCGACGTGAACGGCACCGACACCGAGACCGACGACCCCATCACCGACACGGATGAGGACACGGACGACGGCAGCGGTGGCAGCAACGGCGGCGCCTTGCTGCGCTGGCACCACCTGATCGACGGTGTGGCCCTGCTGCCGAGCGAAGACGGCTTCGACCTTGATGGCGATGGGGATGCCGACAACGGCATCGGCGTGCTCGAGCAGTGGATCGGCGACTTCGCCAACCAGCCCGTTGGGGGCCTGGAGGAGGTGATCGTCACCCAGATGTTCGGTGTGGGCGATGAAGACCCGCGCGCGTTCTTTGGCCTGCTGGCCGGGTTCGATGCGGACGGGGATGGCGACGACAACACGTCGGGCTCCGAGGTGTTCGAGGTCTCCGAGGGCGTGCAGCCCAACGGGCGCGCCACGGCCGCGGTCACCGTGCGCATCGGGGATGGTGGCAGCTTCACCGGCCAGCTCCCCGCGGGTGTGCTGCCGCTGTTCGGCTTCGAGGTGCCCACGGCCACGCCGCTCAAGGTGCGTGGCAAGGTCACCGAAGGGGAGATCGAGCTCGATGTGGGCGCTGGCATCAGCGTCGAGGCGGTCACCGACCTGCTCGACCAGTTCGGCGCGGGCTGGGCCGGTGGCTTCATCGGTCAGGCCGCCGACCTCGACACCGATGGAGACAATCGTCCCGACGCGCTCTCGCTCGCCGTGCGCCTGAAGGGCGTGCCGTGCGACATCGAAGTGGTCGCGCCCGCACCGTGAAGGTGCAACTGCCCCGAGGAGGCTTCATGAACCGAGGCGAGCGCCTGGCACTGGCTGTGCTGGGCCTGTCGGCGTGCGATGTGAGCGTGCAGGATGAGGGCGACGACACCGACGTGGTGGTCGATGGCACCTTCACAGACGCGAACGGTGATGGGATCTCAGAGTCCACGGTGGCGGTGAGCCAGTGCTCGGAGTCCTACGTGATTCCCGGCCCGTTCGGCTCGGTCCTGGATGGCTCCGTGCAGCCCCATCAGGCGGTCTTTGGCGGTGCCCAGTCGGTGCTCCGCGGCGGCGATGTGGTGAGCGAAGTCGGCCCAACACCCAGCCAGGTCCACCTCGGATGGCCGGGCGAAGACACGTCCACCTCGATCGCGTTCGTGTGGAACACCGATGCAGGAACGCTGGCGAGCCAGGTGCAGATCGGGCGCGGCGCCGATCTCGATCCCGCCGCCCTCACCACCACCCTCGACGGCGTCACCTACCGCTACGGCGGCAGCACCGGCGATGAGTACCGGGTGCACGAGCTGAAGCTCTGCGGGCGCCTGCTGCCCGCCACCGTCTACAGCTACAGGGTGGGCGGCGAAGGGCACTGGTCGAAGGTGTACACGTTCACCACCCCTGGCGCGCCCGACTCGTTCACCTCGTTCCGCGCGGTGTTCTTGGGTGACAGCCGGGGGTCCTACGAGAAGTGGGGTGAGGTGGTCGCGATGGCGGCCGCCGAGTCGCCCGATCTGTTCGTGTTCAGCGGCGATGCCGTGGAGCTGGGGTCCAACCAGTGGGAGTGGTTGTCGTGGTGGGACGCCACGGGCGACGTGTTTGCCGAGCGGGTGATCGTTCCCGCTCACGGCAACCACGAGTCGCTCGTCACCAACTACTTCGCGCAGATCTCGATGCCGGGCGCCGAGCACTGGTTCACGCTGCGCTACGGCTCGCTCGCGTTGGTCGTGCTGAACGACACGTCGCCGAACTACCCCACCGACATCGCGTTTGATCAGGTCACCTTCATGGAGGAGCACCTCGACACCGACGCCCTGTGGACGGCCGCCGTTCACCACAAGACCGCCTACACGGTGAGCACGAGCCACGACGCAGACAGCGAGGTGTTCGCGGCGTGGCCGCCTGCGTTTGATGGCTTGGGCCTCGACTTCGTGCTCGCAGGCCACAACCACCTCTACGAGCGGTCCAAGCCGCTCCGCGACAACCTGGTGGTGGGTGAAGGCGAAGGCACGGTCTACGTCGTATCGGGCGGCGCGGGTGCGGAGCTCTACACGGGCATCGGCGATGCACCGTTCAAGGAAGTGGCCGAAGCCGTGCACCACTATGTGGTCGTCGACTTCGACGAGTCTGGCGCACAGTTCACGGTGAAGTCGCTCGATGGCGACGCGGTCGACAGCTTCGAGCTTCCGGCCAACTAAGTCGACACTGCCTAGCTACCCCACGGGCCGTCCAGGCTGCCCTGGGCCACAGCCAGATCGAGCACGGCCCGGTTCCACGCCGTGATCGCGTCCACCTGCGCGAGCGCGGCGGCGGCCCGACGTCGCAGGGCGTCCACCAGCGGCACCTGGTCGTCGGCACCCACCGCGTAGCGGTCCTGGGCCAGCGCGAGCTCTTCGACCGCCAGCGCGAGGGTGGCCTCGGCGAGGGAGCGACGGGCGCGCGCAGCCACGAGCGCTGCGTTGGCCACGTCGCGGGCCCTGGCGGCAGCGCGTGTGGCCGCGACGGCGCGCACCGAGGCAGCCACCCCCGTGGCGCGCAGGCGGGAGACGTCGGCGATGTCGGCCCCTCCGAACAGCGTCCACTGCAGGGTCGCGCCGACGGCGAGGGTGGGGACCCAGCCGTTGTCGTCCAGGCGTGTGAGCGCGCCGGCCTGCCCGAAGCCCGCCAGGCGTGGGGCGAACCGAAGCTGGGCCTGCCGGACCTCGGCTGCAGCCGCGGTGGCGGTGGCGGTGGCGGCGCGCTCAGCGGGAACGGGCCCGGCTGGGGGCCCGGAGGGCTCGGGGAGCGGCCGGAGGGCCCCAGGAGCCTCGATGCCGCCCAGGCGGGCCACGAGGGCGGCCTGGGCCAGCGCCATGGCCTGCTCCGCCTCGACCACCGAGAGCTGGTCTTCCAGCACCACCACCCGCGCGCGGGTGACGTCGAGGGCCACGGTGGCGCCGACGGCCACCCGGTCTTCGGCCAACGCCAGCAAGGACTCGGCGCGCTCGACGTTCGCCAGCGCCTCCTCCCGCCGCGCCGTGGCCGCCTGGAGCGTGAGGAAGGACTCGGCGACCGCCCGAAGCGCACCGAGCGCCACCGCCTCCGACGACGCGACCTGGGCCTCAGCCCGGCGCTGCCACGCGGAGAGCGCCCCCCAGGCGGCGGGGTCGACCAGCGGCACGTCGAGGTTTCCTGTGGCCGTGAGGAAGGAGTAGGGCGTGCCACCCACGCCGGCTCCGCCTGCGACGAAGCTGTTGCCGTACGGGTAGCGCCCGCCGGCCGACAGCGTAGGCAGCAGCGCACCGCGCGCCACCCCCACCTGCGCGCGTGCGGCGCGTGCGTCGGCTTCGGCCGCCATGACCTCGGGGTCGCGGGCTCGGGCGGCGGCGAGGGCCTCGTCGAGCGTCATGTCGGCACGGGCAGGGAGCGACACCGACAGCACCAGCAGCGCGGCGAGCACCCCCGCGACCGGCACCGCGGGGGCCGGGCGACGCCCTCCGCGCTACCTTGCGGACATTCCGAGCCGACTCAGGATTGATCGCCGGCCAGGTCGCTCGCTACATGCCCAAAGATCGACTGACGACGTAAAGCAGTTTGCCTTGTTCCCTCGATTGAGGTGCCTCCATGTTCACGGCGTTCGAGCTTCGGATAGCGCTGACTCTCGTCCTTGGCGTTGTGTTCGAAGCAACCTCTTGGGCCCAGGACACAGGCTACGACGACACGGTGACTCACGAGCACTTGTCGGCCGGAGCGGAACCACCCGCGCCGCCGACCCGATCAGGCTGGCTCCGCGCGCGCACGCCATCGGCCCGACTCGACTTCCGTGCAACGGGAGTGCATGCACGGCCAGAGACTGCAAGAGTGGGTGGTAGCCGCGCGAACGTCGCGAGCGGCCTGCGCGCTCTCGCAAGCGCTCCGGTGCCCACGCGGTCGGACGGCGCGCGCGTGCTTGAGGTCACACTTCCAGATGGCGTGGTTGTAGAGCTTGCTGGACGGGTCATGGCCGGCGGCCCCCTTGCCCTGCCGGTGTACATGGCGCGTGGCGGCACCGCGGGTACCGACCGCGCCATCCTCGTGTCGGGGCCCGCCGGAGTGCTGGGAACCATCATGATTGCAGGTAAGACTTGGGGGGTGTACGTCGGGGGAGGCGACGTGGTCGTATGGGACGCGGACGACGACTGGCCATGCGCGACTCCATCAATTGAGCTGACCAACCGTGTGGCCGAGACATCGATGCTCGCGTCCAGCGAGTCGGGTGACGACCACATCGATCTGATGGTCGTGTGGACGCCCGGTGCCGTGGCGGACGCCGCAGTGTTCTCCGGAGCGACGGGCATCGCCATCGACTTCGACACACTCGCACTCCTCGCGGCATTCACATGGCAGGATGCTCTTGAGAGCAGCTTGATCGGCACCTCCGTGCAACTCGTGGCCTCGAAGCAGGTCGCCTGGAATGAACCGAACACTCTGCAGGGCGTGGTGAATGCGCTCAACGACAGCACGCCTCCTGCCGGGAACGCTGGGCTGGTCGCGATCCAGGCGCTCCGCGAGTCCGTCGATGCGGATGTGGTCCTCGCACTGGTCCAGACGACTGGTGCTGGCGGGCTCGCGCCGCCGGCGAACGACCCCGACGCTAGCTACGCGGAAGACAGGTTTGCCGCTGCGATTCTGTGGGACAGCTTCCTCCTGGATCCTAAGCTCGCGAGCCACGAACTGGGACATCTGCTCGGCCTCAACCACAACAGGATCGAACGGGATTCAGCACTCAACACGGTCACGTCCGTCGGAGATCCGAACTTCGGGCGACTAGCGTGGGAGGTGAACGGCGGGTCGAGTCAGGCCTTCGGTCACATCGCCTGCACCGTGGAGTCTGGTGCGACCGTGGCCCGGCGGAGCGTGATGGCCTACCAGGACACCGACGAATGCAACACGTCGACGTGGACCGCCTTCAACCGGTACTCGGACGCCGGCAGGTTCTTCCCAGACACGTTCATGCCAAGCGGGACGACCTCATCGGTGGTAGTCCCACCGGGGTCGAGCTGGATGCCAGCGGGTTTCGACCTCCCCCTCAATCAGTCCACCCTGCTCGCTCGCGACGCGAACGACGCACTGCGCGCTAGGGAGACCTGGCCGACCGTGGCCAACTACCGCACCAGCACGATCGATCCCGGCGGCGTGTACCTCATCTCACCACTTCCGGGCTCGAACGTCTCGAGCGCCAGCGTGACGTTCCAGTGGAACTCGGCGGCGACGGTGCGCATTTGGATCGACTCAGTGGCCCTCGGGTCGCCAATCGTGGCGGGGCCGTTCACGGGCACACAGTCGACGACGATCACGGGGGTGCCCACAACGGACCCGCTCGCCGTGCGGATTTGGACACTCGTCAACGCGACAAACGGAACGTGGGCATGGCGGGACTACCGCCTGAACGTCGCGGCCAAAGTCATAGGTTGTGACAAGGAGCCGCAAGGGCTTCCGATCTGGCCCGAGCTAGGCGCGACGACCTGTTCGCCAGGCGGCGTGCCGGTCTGCACGCTCAACACGCTGACCGACACCGTCACGTGCGACATGAGTCACGGGACGGGAACCGCGACCCCGACTTGATCGCGGTTGCCCGCCCTTTCGGTGACACTCGTCTCTACGATCTCGCGATCACCGGGATGGACTCGTCGCAGCGGCTTTTCTGCTGCCTCGTGAACGACGAGCGCGACAACATGGACCGTCTGGTGATCAACGGCAGTTCCGCACGGGATGTGATCAGGTTCGACGATGGTGACTACATCCTCGACGCGTGGGACGCGGACCTCGACTGCGAGGTCGAAGCGTTGGCAGGCAACGACCTGATTTATGGCTCTCCGTCCACTGACATCGACTACTTCGAGCGACTGCGAGGTGGGAGCGGCAACGACCAGATCGACGGGCGCAGCGGAAATGACGAACTCGTTGGGGGCGGAAACGATGACGATCTCTGGGGCGGGCCGGAGATGGACACGCTCGTTGGCAGGCAAGGCTTTGACGAGTTGTTCGGAGGCGAAGGCTGGGACACCCTGTGCGACGACGACCTCTCCAGCGTTCTGAAGGGCGCCAACGGGCCCGGCGCGTCGGAGGCGAACATCTTGTACTACAGCCTGACGCCCACAACGGGCACCCATGTATCGAGCCAGACCCAGCTGAATTCGATCTCGGGCAACTGCGGCCATCTGACCACCCACGGCTCAAGTTGGGGAAACTGTCCGGCTTTTACGGTAGCTACTCCACCCGGTCTGTGCGCCAACTGGATGGATGACTGATGCGCGCCCCCGTCGGCATGGCGCTTGCGTGCCTCCTCGGTGGTTGCGCCGGCTCATTTACCGTAGACGACGACGGCAAGCCGGACGGCGACCCCGACACTCACGTCACCGACTCGGACGGGTTGTTCGACTCGGACGACACGGCCCGTCTCGACGTCCTCTGCCCGGCGCTCGATCCCGCCGACTTGCTCGACCCGTCCGCCCCGTTTCTCTCCCTGACCGACGGCGCGGTTGCTTGGCACCCGGCGACCGGCCTGCGCATGTGGGGGGACGCCCCGACCGGTGGCGATCTGCTCACGCCGGACTGGATCCACGACTGCCCGATCGACCCCAATGGCGCGATCGCGGGCAGCTTCCAGGGGCGCACCGCCTGCCTGGTTGAGGCGGACGGGGACGTGGTGTGCTGTCCCGTGGCAGACCTGCTCGCTCCGGCGCTGCCCAGGACCGGGCTCGTCGACCTGTCCGGATTCGGGGACGTTGCGTGCGCGGTGACGTCGGCGGGTACCCTTCATTGCGCGGACGGCCTCCCCATCCCACCAAGCGGCCTTCCGGCATCGCTCCAGGTCGAGATCCTATGGGATACCGACGGTCACGAGATCTGCGCCTTGCTCGCCACGGGTGGCGTCCATTGCTTCGGGCGGACTGGGTTCGCCAACGACACGGACCTGACCCACGGCTGCTGGCAGCGCATCGCGCTCGGCGCCAACGGCACATGGTGCGCTCTCGGTCGCGACGGCTCCATCCGTTGCTCGTCCTCCGAGTTCTTCGAACTGGAGCAGGTGCCCGCCGGTACGAGGTATCGCGCACTCGTCCTCTCCCGTCAGAATGCGTGCGTGCTCGACGCCGCCGGCGCGATCCAGTGCTGGGGGCCCATGTGGACAGCAGCCGCCTTGGACGCTTCGTCCGCGCCGCCGGTGGTTACCGACCTCCCCGCCGAGCGAGGCTTCGTCGCGCTCTCGGTCGGCGTCAACACCGGGTGCGCGATGCGCGATGACGGAGAGGTGCTCTGCTGGGGCGATCCAGCCTCGGGCATCGTCCGTGAGGCACCCTGATGGACATCGGGTGCGGGGGCGGAGGCCCCTGACACGCGACATGCTCGCTGGTGAGCCTTCGCTAGGTCACCGCTCCAGGCCCGCGCAACCCGCGCTTTCGCCGAATGGGTATTGGTCGGCAGCCGGTGTGCGTCGAGGTCATGAGATTCGAAGCCGGCTCTGAGGCGGGGGAGAGGACGGGTAAATCGGGCTTGTCGTGAAGATCGGGTCCTGATCTCCTGGGCACAAGCAACGGTCGCCCCCAACCCGAGGTGCACATGCTCCAGACCCCGTTCTATCAGAAGTCCATGGCTGAGGTCGAATTGCGAGTGGCGCGAAGCGCTTGATCACGCCTAAACACCCGCGCGATCGTACGATTCACGCCCGTTCGACCTAGTCAAACTTCGCAAACGTCTATCTGATGTGACGGTCCTGCGCCGAAGCTGCTTACGGCGCCCAGGGCCCGTCCAGGCTGCCCTGGGCCACAGCCAGATCGAGCACGGCCCGGTTCCACGCCGTGATCGCGTCCACCTGCGCGAGCGCGGCGGCGGCCCGACGTCGCAGGGCGTCCACCAGCGGCACCTGGTCGTCGGCACCCACCGCGTAGCGGTCCTGGGCCAGCGCGAGCTCTTCGACCGCCAGCGCGAGGGTGGCCTCGGCGAGGGAGCGACGGGCGCGCGCAGCCACGAGCGCTGCGTTGGCCACGTCGCGGGCCCTGGCGGCAGCGCGTGTGGCCGCGACGGCGCGCACCGAGGCAGCCACCCCCGTGGCGCGCAGGCGGGAGACGTCGGCGATGTCGGCCCCTCCGAACAGCGTCCACTGCAGGGTCGCGCCGACGGCGAGGGTGGGGACCCAGCCGTTGTCGTCCAGGCGTGTGAGCGCGCCGGCCTGCCCGAAGCCCGCCAGGCGTGGGGCGAACCGAAGCTGGGCCTGCCGGACCTCGGCTGCAGCCGCGGTGGCGGTGGCGGTGGCGGCGCGCTCAGCGGGAACGGGCCCGGCTGGGGGCCCGGAGGGCTCGGGGAGCGGCCGGAGGGCCCCAGGAGCCTCGATGCCGCCCAGGCGGGCCACGAGGGCGGCCTGGGCCAGCGCCATGGCCTGCTCCGCCTCGACCACCGAGAGCTGGTCTTCCAGCACCACCACCCTCGCCCGGGTGACGTCGAGTGCCACGGTGGCGCCAACGGCCACCCGGTCTTCCGCCAGCGCCAGCAAGGACTCGGCGCGCTCGACGTTCGCCAGCGCCTCCTCTCGCCGCGCCGTGGCCGCCTGGAGCGTGAGGAAGGACTCGGCGACCGACCGCAGCGCACCGAGCGCCACAGCCTCCGAGGACGCGACCTGCGCCTCGGCCCGACTCTGCCACGCGGAGAGCGCCCCCCAGGCGGCGGGGTCGACCAGCGGGACGTCGAGGTTCCCCGTGGCGGTGAGGAACGAGTAGGGCGTGCCGCCCACGCCCGCACCACCGGCGACAAAGCTGTTGCCGTACTGGTAGCGCCCGCCGGCCGACAGCGTAGGCAGCAGCGCACCGCGCGCCACCCCCACCTGCGCGCGTGCGGCGCGTGCGTCGGCTTCGGCCGCCATGACCTCGGGGTCGCGGGCTCGGGCGGCGGCGAGGGCCTCGTCGAGCGTCATGTCGGCACGGGCAGGGAGCGACACCGACAGCACCAGCAGCGCGGCGAGCACCCCCGCGACCGGCACCGCGGGGGCGGGGCGCCGACCGCGCGAAGCGAGCCAGGCCCACAGCACCGGCGTCACGAACAGCGAGAGCACCGTGGCCGCGGCCATGCCGGCCACCACCACCACGCCCAGGCCCACGCGGCTCGTGCCCGAGAGGCCCAGCGCGATCGGCACGGCGCCGCCCAGCGTAGACGTGGCGGTCATCAGGATCGGACGCAGCCGCAGGCGCGCTGCACGCGACGCGGCCTCCCACGGGTCAAGCCCCTCCTGCACCTGGAGCTGCCTCGCGAACTCCACCACGAGGATGCCGTTCTTGGTGGTGAGACCGACCAGAAGCACCAGGCCCACCTGCGCGAAGAAGGTGAGCGTCTCCCCCACAGCGAACAGCGCGCCAACGCCCGCAGCCACCGCCACAGGCAGGCTCACGAGGATCGGGACGGGATCGAAGAAGGAGTCGAACTGGGCGGCGAGCACCAGAAACACCAGCACGATCGCCAGACCGAACACCAAGCCCAACGCCCCCGAGGCACGCTCCAGCTCCCGCACCTGACCCAGCCCCACCGTGCGCACGTCGTCGCCCAGCCGCTCGGCGAGCGCGGCACGAAGCTCCGCCACCGCCTCACTCAGCGCCACGCCGTTGGGGCTGCCCGAGATGGTGACCGAGGGCATCCGCTCGACGTGGTAGCGGCTCGACGGCGCGCCTTGGGTGACAAAGCGCACGAGGGTGCTCAGCGGCACCCGCCGACCGTCGGCCGTGGCGATTGGAACCTCCCCGATCGCTTCGAGGCTCACGCGATCTTTCGGCGCAAGGCCCACGATCACGTCGTACTGCCGCGACCGCAGCCGAAACGTGGACAGCTCGATGCCGGTGGTGAGCACCTGCAGGCTGCGGGCGAGGTCGCCAAGATCCACGCCCATCCGGCGCGCCTTCTCGCGATCCACCACCACCTGGGTCTCTGGGCGGTTGAGCTTCACGTTCAGGTCCACGCCCGAGAGGCTGGGCACGGACCGCGCGACCTCTTCGATGGCCGGGAGGTCGGCGAGGAGCTTCTCGGCGTCGTCGGCCTGCACGGCGAGCTGCACGGGGCTTCCGAGGCCACGCGACACCGTCGACATCTCGATGGGAATGGCGCGGAAGCCGGGCACGTCGTTGACCATCTTGCGGATGACGTCGGCGATCTCGGACTGCGAGCGCTCACGCTCGTGCGCCGGCACCAACGGGATGCCGAACATGCCCGAGTTCGACGCGCCCGGACCCGTTCCCCGCGCGAGGCTGGTGCGGGTGATCAGGCTGGTGCGCTCGGGCACGAGGTCCAAGATCGCCTGCTCCACCTCCGCCATGCGGGCGTCCATCCACGGGAAGCCGACGCCTTCCGGGCCCGTGGCGCGCACGATGAAGAAGTTGCGGTCTTCCACCGGGAAGAAGTCACGCGGGGCCGACCACAGCGCGTAGCCGCCGGCGGCGACGCTCAGCGCCACCACGACGGCGGCGAGGCCGGGGTGCCGAAACGTGGGCGCCAGCAGGCGCGCGTACAGCCGCGACATCGGCGTCTCGACCGCGTCGGGGTCCACCACGCCGCGCGGGCGGAGCAGCTTCGCACACAGCATCGGCGAGAGCGTGAGCGCCACCACGCTCGAGAGCGCCACCGCCACCGCCACCGTGAGGCCGAACTCCAAGAACAGGCGGCCCGTGGTGCCGCCGGCGAACACGATCGGCACGAACACCGCGAGCAGGCTCACGGTGGTGGCGATCACGGCGAACACGATCTCGCGCGTGCCCTCCAGCGCAGCTTCCAAAGGTGCTTGGCCCAGCTCAATGCGGCGCCAGATGTTCTCCAGCACCACGATCGCGTCGTCGACCACGATGCCGATGGCGAGCACCAACCCGAACAGCGTGAACACGTTGATCGTGAACCCGGCCAGCTCCAGGAACGCGAACGTGCCCACCACGCTGACCCCGATCGCCACCGTGGGGATCAGCGTGGCGCGCACATCTTGCAGGAACACCCCGATGATGAAGATCACCGCGAGGGTGGAGAGCAGCAGCGTGAACACCACGTCCTGGATGCCCACGCGCACCGCGAGCGAGCGGTCGTAGTTGATGTCGAGGTCGACGCCGGCCGGGAGGGCCGCCCGCACACCCTCCAGGCGGGCCTGCACGGCGTCGGAGATGTCGATGATGTTTGCGCCCGACTGCGGCACGATCGTGACGGTGACGGACGGAACGCCATCGGAGCGCGCGGCCGAACGCTCGTCCTCGGCCCCCAGCCGAACGTAAGCGACGTCGCCCAGACGCACGGGCGCGCCCCCGCGCGACGCGATCACCAGCCGCGAGAACTGCTCGGCCGTGCTCAGGCCCGCGTCCATGCGCAGCCCCACGTCGGTGGCGAGGCCCTCCACCCGGCCCGCCGGCGCCTCCACGTTGCCCGCAGCGAGACCCGCTTGGATGTCGTCCACCGACAGGCCCCGCGCCACCATGCGCGCGAGGTCGAGCTCCACCCGCATCGCGTAGCGCTTCTCGCCGAAGAGCTGCACGCTGGACACGCCCGGCACCGTCTGCAGGCGCTCGCGCACGATGCGGTCGGCCAGATCGGTGAGGTCGAGCAGGGAGCGATCCCCCACCAAACGCAGGTACATCACCGGCGACGCCTCGGCGTCGGCCTTCTCCACCACGGCCTCGTCGACGTCGTCGGGCAGCTGCGCCCGCACGCGGGCCACGCGGTCGCGCACGTCGTTCGCGGCCGCTTCGAGGTCGCGCTCGAGGTCGAACTCCACCGTGATCTGGCTCACCTGATCGCGGCTCTCACTCGACAGCAGGTCGACGCCTTCGATGCCGTTGAGCTCACGCTCCAGCACCTCGGTGACCTCACTCTCGACGCTGGCCGGGTCGGCCCCGCGCCACACGGTGCTCACGGTGACCACGGGCCTGTCGATGTCGGGGATCTCCTGCACGCCCAGGCGCGGCAAGCTCACGAGCCCGAACAGCACGATCAGCAAGCTCAGCACCAGCGACACCACAGGCCGCCGGATGAACAGGTCCGTGAGGCTCATGGGCTCGGCGCAACGTCGGGCGTGTTGACCCGTCGCACAGCCGCCCCGGGACGCAGGCGCAAGATGCCTTGCACCACCACCTCGGCGCCGGCGTCGAGTCCGGCGGTGACGACGATATCGCCAGCCAGGCGCTCGCCCAGCGTGACCGGCACGAGCCGGGCGGCGTCGGCCTCCACCACCCACACGGCCGCGCCCTCCCCTTGGGTGAGCACGGCCTCGGAGGGCACGGTGACCACGGGCGCTTCGGGGCCGAGGTCGACCTCCACCCGCACGGTGCCGCCGGGCGTGACGTCGGCGGGCGGATCTGTGATGCGCACCCGCAGGCGCACCGTGCCCGAGAGCGTGTCGACCGTGGGGTCCACGTAGTCGACCACCGCGGGAAGCAAAGCACCGCCTGTGCCTTCGAGGCGCACCCCCGCCGACTGGCCGACCTTGAGCCATGCTCCCAGGCGCTCAGCGATGCGGGCCTCGGCGCGCAGCGGGTCCCGGTCGACCAGGGTGGTGATGGCGCGCCCGGCTTCCACCACGTCGCCGACGCGCACCTCGCGCAGGCCCACCCGCCCGGTGAGCGGCGCGCGCACCACCGTGCGGCGTAGCGCCTCCACCACCAGGTCCCGGCGTGCTTCACCCAGCGCCACGTCGGCGCGCACGCGGTCGACCTCGGCGGCCGAGCTGTGCTCCCGACCTGCGAGATCTTCCACCCGTGCCGCGGCAGCTCGCGCAAGCGCGAGGCTCGCTTCGGCCTCGGCCACGCGCGCCCGCGCTTCGGCGTCATCAAGGCGCACGAGCACGTCACCCGCGCGCACCTCGGCGCCGTCTTCAAAGGCCACGTCGACCACGCGGCCGCTCATTTCGGAGCGCACCACCACCACGGCCTCGGCCACCAGCGTGCCGATCGCCGAGGTGCGCGGTGCCATCGCCGTGGGCGCGACCTCCACCGTCTGCACGGGCACCGCCGCGTCACCCGAACCCTTAGCCGCGCCGGTGGGGCTCGACCCGCACCCGACCATTCCCACCATCAGCCACAGAGCGCGCATGAGTCCTTCGCAGGGGCAGCCACCCCGACCGGCCCGAATAGGCCCACCCGAAGCCTCCGGCCCGGTATCGCGACCAACTGCTACAAGCGCGGGCGGGAGCAGGCCTGCGTGATCGCCAGGACGGACCCTGTGGTACGCTGGGAGGGGTCGATGCCTCGGCCATTGCGGGGTCCCCATGCGCCCATGGTTCTTCCTCCTCCTTCCAGGCTGCTCCGTGTTCGTGCGGGTCGACGATGCCGTCGTCGACGACAACGCCGACGACACCGACACCGACGCCACCACCGCTTCCGGGCTCACGATCACCGATCGCACGACCGAGGACGGCTGCACCGAGGTGGAGCTGGACGCCGCGTCGTGGGCCCCGCTCAGCGTCAGCTTCCAAGCCAACGGCAGCGACCCGTTCTACCACCTGCACGACAACCAGATCGGCTTCTACTTCAACGTCGAGCTGTACACCGTGTACGGCGACGCCTGGACCGGGCAGGCTGGCACCTTCCCCACGGACTGCGGCACCCACGGCATCTGCGTCTACCTCTGCCCGTCCGACACCACCTGCTACCTCGCAGACGGCACAGGCTCCGTGACGCTCCCGGCCCCGAGCCACTCGGGCAGCTCAGTGGACTCGCCGCTCGATCTGAGCTTCGTCGACCTGACCTTCCGGGCGATTCCGCCGAGCACGGACGAGGCCTGCTACTACGCTGCGGAGGTCTCGATCTCCTGGTAGCGGGCAGCGCACTCGGACCATCTTGATGCGGCCTTGATACCGACGCCCCCAAGCTTGATGACCGCTGCTGCGGGGTCGCCGTACCCGTAGGGCATGAAAAAGCCTGAGTTCGTGGTCATTGTGGGAGCGGGTCGCGTCGGACGCGCCCTGGCGTCGTCCTTGTCGGCCAGCGGGGCCTCGGTGGTGGTCGTGGACCGCTCTGAGGCGGTGCTGGCCAAGCTACCGCCGGGGTTCACGGGCTTCCGTGTGCAGGGCAACGCGGCCGACCTGCGCACGCTGCGGGAAGCGGAGATGGAGCGCGCAACGCGCGTGTTCGCCACCACCGAGGATGACAACCTCAACCTGATGATCGCCCAAGCGGCCCAGGTGGTGTTTGGCGTGCGCTGGGTGCGCGCGAGGATCTCGGACCCCTCGCGCGAGGAGGTCTACGCGAAGCTGGGCGTGGAGATCGTGAACCCCACAGCGCTCGCGGCGGCGGCCTTGCTCAGCGCCGTGCACGGAGGTGCGGCATGAGGGCCATCCTGATCGGGAGCGGCGAGCTGCTGGGCCATGTGGCCCGCGAGGCCCGCAAGAACGCGCACCAGCTCGTGCTGGTGGTGGACTCGCCCGTCGAAGCCAAGCGCCTCGCGCGCGACCTCGACGCCACCGTGGTGGTGGGTGACGGCACCGTGCCGGCCATCCTGCGCGATGTGGACGCCCACCTGGCCGATCTCGTGGTGGCCCTGACGCCACGCGACCAGGACAACCTCATCGTGTGTCAGGTCGCGCAGCGGCTGTTCGACGTGCCGAGGGCCGTGGCCCTGGTCAACGACCCCGACAACCGCGTGCTGTTCGAGCGGCTGGGTGTGCAGCAGGTCGTCTCGGCCGCCGAGATCCTGGGCGCGATCATCCGCCAGGAGTCGGGCTTTGAAGGCATCGTGGCGCGGCTCTCGCTGCGGGCGGGCGACCTGGGGCTGCTGGAGGTGGAGATCAAGGCCGACGCGCCGGCCGCAGGGCGCACGCTGCAGGAGCTTCAGCTCCCCGAAGGTGCGCTGGTGGTGGGCATCCTCCGCGATGGAGAGGTGCGCATCCCGCGCGGCGGCGACCATGTGCGGGCCGGGGACGAGCTGCTCGTGGTGGTGCACGCCGGGGCGCAGGAGCGCGCGCTCGCGGCCCTGGTGGGACGGGTCGCATGAACGGCGCCGGGGCTCGGCGCGGGCTCTCGCGTCGTTACGGGTTGATTGCGGCCTACACCGGCCTGATCTCGGCGATCGTCGCGGTGGTGGTGGCGTCGCCGATGTTGGTGGTGCCTGCGTTCCCCGAGGACGCTGGTCTGGTGCCCAGGGTGCTGCTACCAGCCGTGGTGCTCGGCCTACCGGGCCTCCTGTTGTGGCGAAGGTTTGCTCCCACCGGTGCGCCCACGCTGTCGACTTCCGAGGCCAGCGCCGTGGTGGTGCTGGCGTGGTTCTTCGCCTTGATGACCTCATCTGGGTCGTTCCTGCTGCTCACCGAGCTCACGCCGCTGCAGGCGCTGTTCGAAGCCACCAGCGCGCTCACCACCACCGGGCTCTCGGTGGTGGATGTCACGAAGGCCAGCGCGACGGTGCTGTTCCTGCGGAGTGTGCTGGAGCTGGCCGGTGGTGCCGGCCTCGCGATCCTCATGATCTCGCTCACCGGGGGTCCGCTCGGCGCAGGCCTGTCGACGGCGGAAGGTAGGAGCGAGCAGCTCGTCCCCAACGTCGTGAACTCGGCGACGATCATCGTGCGGATGTACGCGGTGTACGCGGTGGTCGGCACCGTGGCCTTGTGGGCTGTGGGCATGACCTGGTTCGACGCGGTGAACCACTCGTTTGCGGCCGTGTCCACCGGAGGCTTCTCCACAAGGCCGGAGTCGATCGGCTACTGGGACTCTGCGGCCGTCGAGGCTGTCACGATCGTGCTGATGATCCTCGGAACGACCAACTTCCTCGTGGCGTGGTCGCTGGTGCGCGGTCAGTGGCGCGAGGTGGTGGGAAGCGGCGAGTTTCGCCTGATGGCCGTGCTGATACCGGCGGCCTGTGTCGCCCTGGCCCTGGTGGGGGTGGGCGGGCTGTACACCACGCTCGGTAAGTCCGCTCGCGTCATCGTGTTCGAGGTCGTGAGTGCCTTGTCGACGACGGGCTTCCAGACGGTGGGCTACAGGGACTGGCCCCTGGCGGGCTGGCTGGTGCTGACGGGCCTGATGCTGGTGGGCGGAGGGGCCGGATCGACGGCGGGCGGGCTCAAGCTGGCCCGCGTCTACGTGCTGTGGCGTGCAGCACGCTTCGAGGTGGCGCGTGCCCTGATGCCATCGGGCGCTGTGAACCGTCCGCTCGTGCAGTCCGGCTCCCGCACCGAGTTCCTCGAAGACGCCCAGGTGGCCCGCACCGGCGCGTTCCTGTTCGTGTACATGGCCACCTTCGCCCTGGGTGCGTTCGTGATGCTGGTGTACGGGGTTCCGTTTCCCGACGCCTTGTTCGAGATGGCGAGCTCGCTGGGCACCGTGGGGCTCTCGGTGGGCGTCACGAGTCCGTCGGCACCGGATGCCGTGCTGGCGACCCAGGTGGCCGCGATGATGCTCGGTCGCCTGGAGTTCTTCGTGATCGGCATTGGCGTGCTGCGCCTGCTCGGCGACGGCTGGGCCGTGACGCGCTCGTTGACGCACCGGCGCAGAAGCATTCGCGCCGCAGCGTAGGACGCTTCAGTCCGCCTCACGCAGCCTGTAACCAACGCCGGGCTCGGTCTGGATCAGGCGGGGCTGATCCGGGTCCTGCTCGATCTTCGAGCGGAGCTGGTGCACATGCACCCGCACGTAGTGGGCCTTGGTGAGCAGGTGGGGACCCCACACGGTCCGCAGGATCTGCGTGTGCGTGAGCACGCGGCCGGCGTGCTGCACCAGCACCTCCAGGATCTTGTACTCGGTGGGGGTGAGCGTGATCTCCTCGTCGTTCCGGGTCACGCGGCGCTTCGCGAGGTCCACGCACAGGCCGTCCACCTGGTAGATCGGGCTCTCGGTGTCGGTGCGGAGCGCGCGGTGCCGCAGGGCCACCCGCACCCGCGCCAACAGCTCTTGCGCCGAGAAGGGCTTGGTGAGGTAGTCGTCGGCGCCAGCATCCAGCGCCTCCACCTTGTCGCGATCGCGCCCGCGCGCCGAGAGCACGAGGATCGGTGTGGACGTCCAGGTGCGGAGCTGACGCACCACGTCGAGGCCGTCCCCATCGGGCAGACCGAGGTCGAGCAGCACCACGTCGGGCGCGCGCGTGGCGGTCTCCATCACGCCCTCTTTCGCCGTGGACGCCACGAGCACCTTCATGCCGTGGCCTTCCACGAGGCTGCGCAGGAAGTACTGCATGGGCGGCTCGTCTTCGATGATCAGGATGGTGGGCGTGTGGGTCACCGCGGCTCCGCTTGGTCGAGCACGTCTTCATAGGTAGGCACGGGCTGGTCGTCGGGGCCTCCGAGAGGAAAAGCGGCCCCGAACAGCGCGCCGCCGCCGGGCCGTGGGTGCGCCCAGACCCGTCCTCCGTGCAGCATCGCCACAGCGTGGGAGATGGCGAGCCCGAGGCCTGCACCGCCGCTCGCTTCCCCCCGCACGAACTTCTCGAACAGGCGCTCGGGACGCTCGGGCAGCGGGCGGGTGCCGCGGTCGGCGACCTCCACCGCCACCTCAGCACCTTGGACCCGGACGGCGACGTCGATCGGCGCGTCCCCGCCTGCGTGAGCGAGCGCGTTCTCCAGGTAGTTCACCACAAGCTGCTCCACGAGCACCGCGTCGAGCCGGGCGAGCACAGGCCGACCCGACGGCTGAACCCGCAGCACGCGGTGGGGCGACTGAGCCGCCACCCGCGCCACCGCCGACGCCACGAGCTCGTCGGGCAGCTCCCACTCCAGCGCCGGCGTGAGCTGACCGCCGTCCAGACGCGTCATCCGCAGCACGTTGTCGACCAGGCGCTCCAGCCGACGCGCCTCCCCCGACACCCGCTCCAGCAGCTCGCGACGGGTGTGGTCGTGCAGGCGGGCCGCTGGGTCGAGCAAGGTGGTGGCGGCCCCGGTGATCGTGGCCAGCGGCGTGCGGAGGTCGTGGGACACCGTGGAGAGCAGGGTGGAGCGCACGCGCTCGGTCTCCACCGCGAGGCGTGCGGTCTCGGCGGCGGCCTCCAGCGCGAGGCGCTCCAGGAACTCCCGCAGCAAGGTGACGACGGTGTCGACGGCATGGGCGGTGCTCGGCTCGATCACACTGGCGGCGTCGGGCGGCAAGAACCCGAGCACACCCAGCACAGCGCCCTCACCGCCCACAGGTCGGTAGTGGACCCGCGAGGGCCAGGGCGTGTTGGCCCCAGCCCCTGCCGCCAGACCATGCGCCGCCGCCCACTGTGCTGCGAGCTGCTCGCCCGTTCCGTCGGGCACCGCGCCCACCCGCGCGACCCGGCGCAGGGCACCCGCCGATCCCAGCCACACCACGGTGGGCGTGGTCAGGACACGATGAAGGTGTTGGGCCGCGACCTCTGCCACTTCGTCGGGTGTGCCACAGCGGGACAGCCGGTGCGTGAACAGCACCATCGCCTGGGCCTGCGCCTCCCTCAGCGCCAGCGCCGCTGCGTGCTGCCGCAGACGTGCCGCCAGCGCCGACGCCAGCACGCCGATGCCGCCCATCATCGCGAACGTGAGCCAGTAGCGGCTGTCGTCGACCGCGAGCGTGTAGCGCGGCGCCGTAAAGAAGAAGTTGAACGCCAGCGCCGAGAGCACGGCCGACCCGAGGCCCGTGACCAGCCGCGCCCGAAACGCCGTGACCGTGACGCCCGCCACGTAGAGCATGATGACGTCGGACTCGGACAACAGCGGCCCCGCCAGCGAAGCGATGCCGGTCGCAGCTGCTGCGGGCGCGAGCGCGAAGACGAGTTCCCACGGGCCCGGGAGGGCGAGCTCACTGGCGTCGAGGGGTGTGGGGGACGGGGTGTGCGGGTCCACCGGGCGGTCCGGGGGTTGGGGGTGGAGAGGACTACCACGCCGGTGGCGGTTGCTTCTCGGGCCTTCGGCCCCCCTACCGCTCCCGCGGAAACTTCCACCGCGACAAGAACCTGCGCGTCTTCGGGATCGCCACGTCCGAGTCCCACCACGACTCGCCCGGCATCAGCCCGCTCGCTTCGATCGCCTCGGGCGTCGGCGCCAGCGTGGCGAACCCGGACGGCGTCCACGCATCCAGGGTGGCCACACGCGGGCCTTCGCCGGTGGGCGCGATCTGCACCACACAGCGCTGACCGGCCGGGATCGTGCACTCCACATCGCGGAAGGAGGCCGACCAGGTGCCGGGGTTCAGCACCTCCATGTTGGGAATCTGCACGTGGCGGGGCTCGTGGGTGTGACCCAGCACGATGCGGTGCACACCGAGCAGATCGGGCAGTAGAGGCAGGCGTCGGCGCAGCATGCGGTCGAGGTTGCCCACGTCGCTGGAGATGCGCTGCGCGTAGAACAGGAAGGGTAGCAGCACAAGCGCCAGCAGGAGGAGCCACCACCACAACGAGAACCCGAACAGCGCGTGAACTGTGGCCGTGATCTGGAAGCTGCCGAGCACGATGAGCACAATCATCAGCAGGCGATCCAGCCACAGCTCACGCAGGACCTTCCACGGCAAGAAGATCGCGGGGTGCACCTTGATCGCATCGAGCGCACGCACCACCCGCGGCGTGCTCTGGGCGCGCAGCGCGATCTCTTCCACCCGGTCTTCGAGGCCCAGCACATCGCGCTCAGCCGGCAGCACGGCGTCGCGGGCGGAGGCCATGAAGGTGGCGAACGCGGTCCAGATCCACGTCCACAGCAGCAGCGGCTGAGTGCGTGCCACGTGCTGGTAGAAGAACACCACCCACTTTCCGAACGGCATCACCCAGCCCTCGGACACGTAGGGGTTGATCAGGCCCATGCCGTTGAGCATGAACCGCGCCGCGTGGTCGCCAAACGGCAGGCGCATCCGCACCTCCCCGTTCGGGGGCATGCGCACCAGCGGTGAGATCGGGTCGTGGCACAAGCAGTACGCATCGTACTGGTGACCATGCTCCACCAACGTGTCTTCGTTGGACACGTAGAACCAGTCGCACACGCGCACGTCGTGGCCTTGTTCGAAGCCCAAGCGCTCCAGCAGCGTGGCCTGCACGCCCGGCCACAACAGCTCCATGTCGTGGTTGCCCACCACGAACACCACCCGGTGACCCCGAGCGAGCACCCGACGCACGGCGTCCACGAACACCGGGTGGTCATCGAGGATGCGGTCCATCTTCCACGTGGACTTCTCTTCGCTGGCCGACAGCCCGCGCAGGCGCTCCCACGGTGACACCGAGAACGGCAGCGGCTCGTCGGGCAGGGCGGTGGCGGCGTCGAAGTCGAAGATGTCACCGTTGAGGATGAGCTCGATCGGCGCCGTGACGGTGTTGAGCACCTGATCGATCATCTCGGCGATCGCGGCGTCGGGGAACAGATCGGGGTGCTTGTAGCGCATCCACAGCGGGTACCGGGGGTCGGGGGCCTCGGCGGTGGTGAGGTGGATGTCGCTGAAGATGAGCGTGTGCGGGGCGCCGGGGAGGCGGATCTCGTCGGTGGGGGCACGGGCCGCAACTGGCGGCGCGGTGGGCCCCTCCGCGGTGAGCAGCGCCTGCACGGGCAGAGGTGACGTGAGGCCCGTGGCGTGTTTCGCCCGGATGAACACGACCTTCTCGACCTCCGCCACCACGAGGCCGCTCTCGTCGGTGATCGGCACCACGAACAGCTCGTCGAGCCGGAGCATGCCGCCGCGGATGCGCTCACGAATGCTCTCGAGGCGGTCCTCGTCGAGCTCGAACACCGCGCGCACGGTGCCGCGGGCGGGCTTGCGAAAGCGCACCGTCGCCGACTTGTCGAGCACGATGAACTCGGGCCCCAGCGCGTGCAGCAGCATCAGCATCGGGAACGGGTCGGTCATCGTGTAGAGCGACCCGCCAAAGTGGGTGCCCACATAGTTGCGGTTCCACCAGCGCAGGCCCATCTCCACCACGATGCGCCGCCCATCGGGCCGCACCTCCAGCACCCGCACGCCCGCGCCAACGAAGGGCGGGTAGAGGTTCACGCCGATGCGGAACGCCGTGTGCCAGGGCAGCAGGTTCGACAGCGTGCGGAGCATCAGCGGTCTGCTGTCTGTCGCCATCGCCCCTCCCCCGCGACCCAGGAATGACCCGTTGCGAGGCCTCGGGCTGCGATCAGGGACAGCCCACGACGATTCCTTGGCTTGCACGTCGACGCCGGCTCGGCCACGTGGGCGTCGCGACGAGGTGGTCATGCACAAGGCGGCAACGGCTCTGCTGGTGGGGTTCCTGGGCACGTCGGCATGGGCCGCCGACGACGAGGAGCGCTACCTCCTCGGCGACTACGGCGTGCGCATCGACCTCCCCGAGGGCTGGAGCTCGCGCGCTTGGTCCGACAGCGTGTTCGAGGCTGAGGCCGACGACCGCTCGGTGAAGCTCTTCGTGTGGGGGGGCGGTGCCCAGGTCGAGCCCGTGGTCGGCGACATCGACGCCTGGGCCCGCGGCTTCGCCAACAAGGCCGAGAGCATCGAAGGACACGACGTCTCCGTGCGGGGCCGCGAGGTGCGCACGATCGCCGGGCGACCCACGGCGCGGGTGGAGCTCACCTTCGCGCTGGGCGCCGGGCTGCAAGGCGCGATGTCGGGAGCCACGTTCGCGGTGGAGGGCGGCATGGTGCACCTCGCCACGATCGCGGCCGAGCGTCGGAGCACGCTGGCCACCGAGGCGCTCGAGGTGATGCTGGGTCGCCTGGAGGCCCGTCGTCCGCCGAAGGCATCGCCGGAAGGCCAGACCGTGTCGGCGCCGGGCCTGTCGGCGAAGCTGCCGCCGGGCTGGCGTCCGGCGATCGGGGCTGAGGCCGCGCTCATCGAAGCCGGTGCCGCGAAGCTTGGCGTGGAGCTCAAGGAGAGCTGCTGGTCGGCCCTGCACCCGCGCGCCCTCGCTGAGCCGGATGTGATGATCACGTGCCCGGGCGGCCTGCTGCTCGGGGTGGTCGATGCCTACAGCTTCTCCGGCGTCGACGGCGTGATCCGCAAGCACATCTTCGGCACCACGCCTGTGCCGCCGGCCACGTCGCTCACGGCGGCCTCCGGGCAGACCGGCTTCCTCTACCGCCCGGAGCTGGCGGGTCGCACGCTGGCGATGGCGGTGGTGCCTTACGGTGGCGGCATCTCGCGCACCTGGGTGCTCGGGGCCCCCAACCAGGCTGCTGCGTTCGCCGAGTCGCTCACCGCGTTGGTGGCGTCCTCTACGCTGGAAGGCGACCACCCCGCCGGGATGGGCGATCAGGTGCGCTACTTCCTCGTCTACCGCCCCACGTCGCCGATCACGCTGGCGATGGGCGCGGGCAGCCTCGTGGTGCTCGGCGCGCTGCTGTGGCTCCTCAAGCGCATGTTCAGCTCGGCGCGGCGCGAGTACGACGAGGTCTGACCGCGCCTCGGTTTACGATCCCCTGCGGCGGCTGTAGGTTGTGGCGGGAGTCTGGATGTCACGCCACCTGTCGCTCGTGCTGCTCGTCGGGTGCGGGTTCCTGGATCGGGACCCGCCGGGGCAGATCTTCGACGCCGCGGATCTGGGCATTGGCTTCGAAGAGGTCACGGCGGCGGCGGGCCTCTCGGGCATCGGCCAGAGCTACGGCTCGGGCTGGGGCGATCTCGATGGCGATGGGGATCTCGACCTGTGGAACGGCAACCATGCGGGCCCTAAGTCGATCTTCCTCAACAACGGGGATGGCACGTTCACCGACATGAGCGCGGCCTGGTTGCCAGCCCGTCAGGAGTACGACGGCCACGGCGTGGCGATCGTCGACCTCGACAACGACGGCGTGGCCGAGATCGTCGAGGTGGTCGGCGCCAACAGCGGCACGGGTGCCGGGGCCAACCGCATCTACAGGCTCGAAGACGACGTGCTGGTGGAGCAGGGCACCGTGCTCGGCTTCGACTACAACCTCGGCTCGGGTCGCTGCGTCATTCCGTACGACTGGAACGAAGACGGGCGGCTCGATCTGCTGGCGGTCAACCAGCCCCGCAGCGACGGCCAGGCCCCCTCGGCGCTCTTCACCCAGCGCGAGAATGGAACCTTCGGGTTGCAGTCGGCGATTCCGCCCGAGACGGAGCACCCCACCGCGCTGTGCGGTCAGCTTGCCGATCTGGATGGCGACTACGTGATGGAGGTGGTGCGCTTCGGACGCCCGCTGCACATGAGCGCCCACGACGGCCGCTCTGCCACGCTTCGCGACGTGTCGGCCGAGGTGAAGCTGCCGCCCGCCAACCGTCCGTTCGATGTGGTGATCGCCGACCTCACCGGCGACCTGCGCAACGACGTGTTCGTCACGCGCTGGGAAGAGACCAGCGACTGGGTGGCCGACGCGGACGGCCAAGGCGTGCGCATGGCGCTGAGGCTGTTCGGCACCAGCGAAGGCATGACCTTTCGCACCGATGGCGACGTCACGATCACGCTGGACCCGCCCTGGTTCTGGCCCGCCTCTGAGGTCTACGCCGGGGCCGAGTGCACCAGCCTCGTGAACCTCACGCCCACGCTGTCGGCGGAGGATGAGGTGGTGCAGGGCAACTGCCCGATCGTGGCGGGCGAGTCGCGCGGGCTGTTCATCGGCGTGGAAGACGACACCTGGACCCTGCGCGTGGCCACCGATCTCTACGACCGGGGCGGGCTCACCGTGCGCTCCACCGCGCCGATCACCGACCTCGATGTGGACGCGAGCACGCCCACCGCGGAAGACGAAGCGAACTTCAACCGCGACCGCCTGTGGATCTACAAGGGCGACGCGTTCGTGGACGAGGGCTGGAAGCGGGGCTTCACCACGCCCACCACCTGCACGTCGGCCGTGGCCGGCGACTTCGATAACGACATGGACCTCGACCTGTTCCTGGCGTGCGCCACGCCGGTCAACAACACGCCCGACCTGTTCTACCTCAACGACGGCCAGGGTCGGTTCCAGCTGCTCACGGGCCATGGTGCGGAAGGCACGGATCGCGGACGCGGCGACGTGGTGGTGGTGGGCGACTACGACGACGACACCTTCCTCGATCTGTACGTCACCAACGGGTACGCCGCGCCGCCGTTCAACCTGGGCCCGCACCAGCTCTTCCACAACAAGGGCAACGACAACCGGGGCCTCCTGGTGGAGCTGGTGGGCACGCGCAGCAACCGCGACGGCATCGGGTCCACCGTGATCCTCACGGCCGGCGACACGGAGCAGGTGCGCGAGGCCAACGCCGGCACCCACGCCTCGGGTCAGAACGATCGCCGGCTGCACTTCGGGCTGGGCGAGCACGATCAGGCCGACCGCATCGAGGTGATCTGGCCCGACGGTACCCGCCAGGTACTCGAAGACGTGCCCGCCGGTCAGGTGCTTCGCGTCGTTCAGGAGTGACTCAGCTACGCGTGCCGCCCGCATCGCGGTACACTCCCGTGGTAAACGCCTGCCATCCGGAGGGACGATGACGGTGCGGGATCGGGACGTGGTGTTGCCAGGCGGCAACCGGCCCGGAGATCGACAGAACAACGCCAATCCCCCCCGGGCCACGATCGTGGTGCTCGACGACGACCACCTGTTCCGCCGTGGGGTGGCGCGTGTGCTCCGCTCCGAGGGCTACGATGTGATCGAGGTGGACGACATCGAGGGCCTGGCGGCCGCGCTCGAAGCGGGCCCGGTCGACCTCGTGGTGGCCGACAGTCGGCTGGCGGATGGCTCAGATGGGTGGCTCGAGGCCAGCGCGCTCGCCCAGCGGCATGGCGGGCTGAAGATGGTGGCGATGACCGGCTACGACGCCGACGCCATCGCAGCCTTGGGCGGCTTCACCGACGTGGAGTTCGTGCAGAAGTCGGGTGCCGGTTTCAACGTGGTGCGGGCGGTCGAAGAGGCGCTGTCCCGCTGATCGCCGCCAGCTCCTCGCGGGCGGCTGCGGCGCGCGCGAGGTGCCCGAGGCGCTCGAGGACAGCGATCCACCTGGGCAGCTCGCGGATGCGCTCGTCGTTGCGCCCCATGCCCACCAGCACCTCATCCAAGTGCGCGCGCCACGCGCTCTCGGCGGCCGGGTCGCCGTGCTGCGCGCAGTCGGCGACCGCGCGGCGCAAGAAGGTGCTGGCCTCGGCCCACGAGGCCGAACTGCGCGGATCGCCCAGGCGGCACAGGCCCAAGCCCCCCAGCGCGGCCGCGGCCACCCGGGCCTGACCCGTGGCGGCTGCGAGGCGCACGGTGGCCTCCAGGATGGGGCGCGCGCGGCCGTAGTCGCGCAGGTCGACCAGCGCGCGGCCCAGGAGGCCGGTGAGGGCGGTCTCGCTCACGCGGTCATCGGCGGCCCGCGCGGCACCGATGGCCGAGCGCAGGGGGACGACGGCCCCGGCGGCCTGGCCCTTCGCGAGCCGCAGGAGCGCGACGAGGGTGCTGTGGCGGCCTGCAAGGGGGTGCGGCGCGCGGTGGGCCAGGAGGGCCTCTGCTTCGCCGAGACGACCGGCAGCGAGCGCGCAGGCGGCGGCGTCGAGCCGCACCTCGTCGTCATCGGGCGCAAGGTCGTGCGCGGACCGCGCGGCCTGCCAGCCGGCATCGGCTTCCCCTGTGTGCGACAGCACCAGCGCGTGCAGGGCGGTGAACGCCACCGCGGCTGCGGGTTCGAGGGGAAGGTCGCGCAGCGCGTCGCGCACAGCGATGGCAGGCGTGAGCCGGCCCACTTCGAGCCACAGCCGAGCCGCCCGAATCGAAGCCAGCGTGCCGTCGGGCTCGGTGGAAGCGCGCTCCTTCCAGGCGCGGGCCGCGAGGCGCAGATCGTTGGCGGAGATGGTGATGGCGTCGGTCATCGCGCACGATCGGCGTCGCGCAGGCGACCGAGCCACACAGCGCCTGCAACATAGGGCACAGCGAACAGCGTCACGAACCACAGCGACAGGCCGAAGGCGGCGACGGGTCCACCGCGCGCGCCGAGGAGCATCGTGCCGAGCTGGCTAGCGGTGAGCAGCACGAAGGTGGTGATCACGGCGAGCACCACACGCCCGGAGAGGCCGGTCTCGTGCGGTGCGGGAGGGCGCGGTGCGGGCTTACCCGAGGGTCCCCCTTCGCCCCCTTCGGGAGGCGGGGGCGGTGGCGGAAGTTCCCCATCGGAGGGGGGAAGATCGAACACGTCGAGGTCGCCCAGGCCGTCGAAACGATGCTCGTGCAGGCCGTCCATCGTTCCCCCAGCGTGACCGTCCCGAACCTAGCCCTGCATCCTGGGCGGCGTCCATCGGTCTGGGGTGGTCGATGGGCGTGGAAGGTCAGCGCGGGTTTCGTTAGGGCCAGCGTCCTGCCGGCGACAAGCGCCCGGCGTCGGGAGACCAAGATGACGGATGCGCTGCACGCCCGGGGCAAGACCCTGGAAGACCTGTTCTTCGAAGAACGCGACCGTGAGCTGCTGGCCCGCCTGCGGAAGAAGGCCGAAGCCGAGCAGACGCTCACCGACCTGCGCGGTGTCACGGGCATCCAGAACCAGGCGGTGCTCGAGCGCATCGTGGGCCTGGGCGTGAAGCCCGAGACGCTCTCGGCGTTCTCGCTGGTGCCGTTGCTCCACGTGGCGTGGGCCGACCGCGAGCTCGACCCGGCCGAGCGCGCTGCGATCCTCGTCGAGGCCGAAGCCATGGGCCTCGCGCACGACTCGGCGGCCTTTGGCTTGCTGCAGGCGTGGCTGGAGCGTGGCCCGAGTGACGACCTGTTCGAGGCGTGGCAGAGCTTCCACACCTCGCTCGCCCCTCACCTGTCGGCGGAAGAGCGCGCCCAGATCCGCGACGACCTCACCGAGAAGGCCCGCCGCATCGCGCGCGCATCGGGCGGCGTTCTCGGCATCGGTGCCGTCTCGGGCGTCGAGAAGGCCGCGCTAGAGCGCATCGAAGCGCTCCTAGGCTGATCCCCGCTCGGGGATGAGCATGGGATGAGGTCGCCGGCCCACGTGCAGGCCGGCGATGCCCCAGGGATCAGTCGCGGCGTGCCACAGCAGGGGCCGGAGCCGGCTCGGCGGGCGCGGGCTCGGCGGGAGCTTCTTCGCCCTTCTTGGCCTCTTCCTTAGCCTTGTCCGCCTCCTTCTTGGCGTCGGACTTGGCGCGGGCCTTCGCGTACTTCTCGAAGCCCTTC
>CAYNFK010000051.1:0-33582 GCA_964396405.1 uncultured Enterobacteriaceae bacterium | reverse complement strand
CGTCGAGCACGGCGCGGCGCTCCACCGCGGTGAACAGCGGGCTGGCGAGCGCATCGAGCAGCTCACGCCCCGAGCTGGCGAGGACGGTGGCCACCTTGTCGAGGTCGGCTGCGAAGGCCTCGGGCTTGCCGGACTCCACAGCGAGCTGGTCGACGGCCAGGGCCCACCGGCGGGCGGCCGAGATGTCAGACATGGCGGCCCTCGGGGGTGACAGAGGCCAAGAACTGCTCGGCGAGGCGCGACTGATCTTCCGCCTTCAGCGACTTGGTGAGGATGCCTTCCGCCAGGTCGACCGCCAGCTCCACCGCCTCGCGGCGCAGCGCAGCACGCGCCCGCTCGGCCTCATCGGCGATCTGGCGACCTGCGGTGTCGGCCACCTGACGGACGAGCGCATCGGCGCGCTCCTGGATGCGCTGCTCCTCGCGGGCGCCATCCTCGGCGGCGCGCGAGGTGATCGCGGAGATCTCGGTCTCCAGGCTGGCGAGCCGACCCGACAGCGCCTTGTGGCGCGCAGCGGCCTCATCGCGGAGCTTGGCCGCTTCGTCGATGTTGGTGCGGATGCCGACGGCGCGAGCCCGCACGCTGTCGCGGATGGAGGCCCCGAACCCGAACACGATCACCAAGCCGAACAACACGAGGTTGAGGGCGTGGAACGCGATGGGTGCGAGCTGGTAGGTGCCCTCGCCGGCGTCGGCATCGAGCCAGTTGGGCGTGCCGTCGTGGTCGAGGTCGCCGGTGAAGTGCAGACCGCCGTGGTGTGCATCGTCACCGTGGGCGTCAGCCTCACCATGGGCGGCATCGGCGGGCGCGCCTTCCGCGGGCACTGCGGGTGCCGCGTGATCGGCGGGTGCCGCGTGGTCGGCGGGCGTGGCGTGATCGGCAGGCACTTGGGCTTCGGGCTCGGATGCCAGGGCCGGCAGCGCGATCGCGAGGAGAAGGAAAGGCTTGAGCTTCATGGGGCCTCCTACGCGGCCACGTCGCGTCCGAGGACACGACCGGCGATCTCGTTGGAGAGGGACACGCTCTGGGTGCGGAGCGCACCGCGAGCGGCTTCGGCTTCGGCCTGCAGGCTGGCGAGCGCGGCGGCCATGCGGGCATCGGCCTCGCGACGGGCGGCCTCCACGGCGACAGCTTCGGCGGCGAGCGCGGTGCGGCGGGTGGCATCACGGGCAGCCGCAGCTGCTTCGCGCGCCTTCACCAGCCGGGCTTCGATCTCGGACACCTTGACCTCGGCCTCGTGATCGAGGTGCTTGGCCTCGTGGCGGACGCCCACCGTGGCGTGCTCACGGCCCTCCAGGTAGGCGCGCATCGGCTCCAACAGGATGAGCCAAAGGCCGAAGAGCGTTGCCACGAAGGGCAACGTCATCAGCGAAGCGAACATGGGGTCGGGGATGATCTGCATCGGGCCCCTCCGGGGTCCATCGACCGGGGCGGCGCTGGTATCGTCACGGACCCCTCGGGTCAACCACCGACGACGCGATCACGGTGCTTGCGGTGCAGTCTCCGAACTCACCGCCTCGTCCCTATTTTTTCGCCGCTCGGGCCACAGGTAGGTGAGCAGGAGCGACGCGTCGGTAGCGAGCCACAGGCTGGCGAAGTCGGGGTCGCCGCCAGCGTAGCCCGAGCGGTGCAGTCCGATCGTCGCGACCATGCCCAGCGCGAGGCCCTGGATCACCTCCAGATCCACGCCAAAACCAACCCGTCCGCCCCCTCCACCCAGGCGGTAGCGCTCGTTGAGCACGGCCTCGTCGGCCGCTGCCTGCTCTTCTTCGGAGTAGCCGTTGGACACGTCGGCGCTGATGGGGATGTCGCCGTACCCGCCCACCAGCACCCACGGGAGGGGCCGTCGGAGCTTCGGCTCAGCCCATCCCAGCCGCACGTCGAGCGCCGGACGAAGCACGGCGATGGTGCGCTGCCGCGTGACCTCCCCTGCATCGGTTCGCTGCTGGGTGAGCGCGACGCCCAAGCTGCCCTGCAACCCTACGTAGCGGTTGAACCAACCCCCACCGAAAGCCGACAGCACCGACGTTCCCGTGCCATCGAACTCACCGACCGCTGTGCCGCTGGTGCGGTCCTCTTCCACCCACACCAGGTCGCGGCGCGACAGCGGCTTGATCTCCAGACCGAAGAACGGGCGACCGGCCTCGGCGGGCTGGGCCAGAAGGAGCAACAGGGCGAGCATCACCACCTCGACAGGACGTGCGGGGTCGATATCGTCCCTGAGCGATCGGCGGGTGTCCACTGCATCCGCCGTCGATTCGTCGACCGGGAGTCAAGTTGACCGAGCACCGGGCCCTGTGCGTGCGCTGCGGTGGGTCGAAACGAAGCTACGACGCGATCTGCGCCTCCTGCGGGCACGTGCCTGAGGGCGAAGGTCTGCTGGTGGCGTGGCTGCTCTCGTCCCATCACCTCGACGCCGCAGCCCTCGACGCCACGGCCCTGCGCCTGAAGGCCGGAGAGGCCGTGCGACCGAGCGACGCCTTGCTGGAGCGTGCCCGCTACGCGCTGGGCACCCATGCGCGCCAGGACGCCGGACTCAGCCCGCGCGACCGGGCGCTGCTGCTGCTCGTGAGTGTGGTCCTCACCCCGCTCGTGGGCCTCGCCGCCTCGTACACCTGGCGGGAGACGCGACCGCGGGCTTCCGCCCAGGCTCTCGCGATGTCGGCGCCCGTGTCGCTCGGGTTCTTGCTGTTCGTGGGCTGGCGGATCCTGGCCACTCGGCTGAGCTAGTCCACGTCGATGCGGTGGAAGACCCACGCTGCTACGCCGTACGAGAGCACCGTGTAGAGCGCGAGGGCCGCGAAGCTCTGCCACACGATGGGCCCCTCGATGCCCTGCTCCCAGTAGACGTCGAAGGCCGATGAGGGCAGCCACGGGCGCGCCTGCTCCATCTTGTCGAGCAGCCCGCGAAGCTCGGTCATCTTCCAGGCTTCGAGCAGCGCGTTCAGGAAGCTGCGCCCCTTCTCGACGCCCCACAAGAACCAGCCCAGCGCGCGGTCGACCACCCAGTAGAGGAACACGCCGCCGATCGTGCCCGGCACCGACCGAAGCACCGTGGAGATGGCGATCACGAGCGTGGCGAAGCCAACATCGCCGAGCCACGTGAGCGCCCAGCTCAGCAGCGTCTCCCGCAGATCGCCCTGTACGCCAAACAACACAGCGCCCACCAGGCCGCTCACGACGAACGGCACCACCGTGGCGAGCAGCACGAGCACCTGGATCGCCCCCCACTTCGCAGCGAGCACCGTGCTTCGCGCGACGGGACGCACGAGATCTTCGCGCAGCGTGCGCGCCACGAACTCGCCCGCAAACGACACCGCCACCACCGCGATCAGGCCGGCGCGAAACAAGAAGAAGTTGCGGATCGCCAGCGTGGTGGAGAGCACGCGCGAGAGCTCGAAGTTCAGCGGGTCAACGCCAGCCTCCTTGGCTTCCGCCGACACCTCCATCATCTGCGTGACGCCCCACATCAGCAGCGGCGTGAACAGCGCCACCAGCACCAGCGCGCCCATCGTGAGCCGCACACTGGAGCGGGTGGAGAGCTTCACGAACTCGGCCCGCACGAGGCCTGCCAGGGCTGGACGGCCGCTCACTGAGTCACCTCCAAGAACACGTCTTCGAGGTTGCGCTCGGTGGGCACCACGGCGTTCACCGCGACCCCGCCGCTCACCAGCCTTCCCACCAGCACTTCCGTGCTGAGGCCCGACAGGCGCAGCAGCAGCCGACCCGATCGGCCAGGTCCTAGCGTCTCGACGCCCTCGATGGCGCCAAGGGCCAGAGCGAGCGCCGCGGGATCCGGGCTGCCCACCTCGACCGTGGTGACATCGACCCCCTCCACCAGCAGCTCCTCCACCCGACCCTCGGCCCGGAGCATGCCGAGCTGGATGATGCCCACGCGGTTGCAGATGGCCTGCACCTCGGCGAGCAGGTGGCTGGAGATGAAGATGGTGATGCGATCGTGCAGGGCGAGGCTGCGCACGAGGTCGCGCATCTCGCGCATGCCGCGCGGGTCGAGCCCGTTGGTGGGCTCATCGAGCATCAGCAGCCGCGGACGGCCGAGCAGGGCGCGTGCGATCGCCAGCCGTTGCTTCATGCCCAGCGAGTAGGTGCCCGCACGATCCCGCGCGCGCTCCGTGAGCCCCACGCGCTCGAGCACCCGCGCCATCTCCGCCTCGGCCTCGGCACCGAACAGGCCCGCGTAGGCGCAGGCCTGCTGCAGGTTCTGTCGGCCGGTCATCCAGCCGTGAAAAGCGGGCGTCTCCACGATGGCGCCCACGTGGTGACGGGCGCGCACCGGATCGCGCTCTCCAAAGAAGGCCACCGTGCCCTGGTTGGGTCGAATGAGGCCCAGCATGCAGCGCATCGCCGTGGTCTTCCCGGCGCCGTTGGGCCCGAGGAACCCGTAGACATCCCCTTCTTGGACACACAGGTGCAGGTCGTTGACCACCACACGCGCGCCGTAGCTGCGGGTGAGGCCTTCAACTTCCAGCGCGGGTTCCGTCATCGCCGTGTCGTCCTCGCCCGCGCCAGCTATCCTGTTGAAGGCCGGACGGCGTCGTTCGTCCTAGCAGGCAGAGGACACGAACATGCGGTTGATCGGCTTGGCGCTTGGTGTTGGGGTGCTGTTCGCCTGTGAGGGCAACCTGCTGGAAGAGACCGCGTGCGATCGGTACGCCGACTACGTCTGTGAGTGCCACGCCGACGACACGGGCTTCGACTGCGACGCCTTCCTCGATCTCGCGGCCACGGCGGATGCCGACACGGTGGACCAGTGCGCCATCGACTTCGCCGACCTCAAGGACGAAGACGGCAGCGCGGGCGGCTCCTGCCCTACTTAGGCGCTGTGGGCCGCGCTTCGATGGCGCGGCTGACCGCGAAGATCGGCCGACCGTTCCGCCGATCCATCGCGCCGCGTACGACGCCGTCGACGCCGATCGTGTCGATGGGCACGAAGCGATCGTCCAGCACGACGCCCTCGGCGGTGGTGCGCTCGCCCCACCCGTCGGGGCGTCCCAGCCCGGTGTAGGTCAGCTCCACCACCCGACCATCGGGCGGCAGCCCGTCGACCTGGACGAGGCCCCACGCGGGGGCTGCGAAGAGGAGGCGCTCCGTGATGTCGGGTGCCGTCCACCCGCGCAGGTGGATCCGCTCGCCGTCGTCCACCACCTCGGCGGTCCAGAAGCCGTGGTCTCGGGCAACGGTCCAGCGGGCGGCCCACCCTTCGGCATCGAGCCAGAGCCCGTCACCCGACACACCCTGCAGCACCGTCCACCGACCATCCCGCGACCACGGCGCGGCCTGAGTGGCCTGCACCCGCACCAGCGTTCCGGCGAAGTGCGCGCCCGCAGCGACCTCCTCGACCGTGGCCTCCACGACGTCGAGCGCGACCCGCGGTCCCTCCCAGTCTGTCGTCGTGCGTGGGGCCACGGCTCCGTCCCGCAAGCGCACGCCGGTGACCGTGCCGAGGTTGCCGCGTGGCGGCACGGCCACGCCGAACGCCCCATCCAGCGCCTGTCCGTTGGAGAGCTGGACGCGCCCCGACGCCGTGGCGTGCGTGAGCACCACCACGTCGGGCCACCGCACAAGCGCGAAGGGGCCCGCGTCCGTCACGGCAGAGCTCACCACCGGTTCAGCCTGCACGCCCAGAAGCTCCAGCCCGGCCTCATCCGTGAGCCAGCCGGATGGGGCGGCCGCGGACCCCACCCACAGCAAGGAGAGGTCGACCACCTCCCCCACCGCCGGAGGCCCCAGCCAGCGCAGGCCGGCCCGCACCTCGAGGCCCTCACCGGTCGCCAGCTCCTGCACATAGAACGCCGTGCCGTCACGCAGCAGCGGACTCACCACCACCACGGGCCCCACCCGAACGCGCGCTCCGAAGGGCGCGTCCACCGCATCAGCGAGCAGGTGGACCTGCGACGACGCCGTGTCGACCCCGTCATCGACCGGATCCAACGCCTCTGAAGGCCCGCAGGCCGCTAGCAGGAGCCACCACATGCTCCGCCAGCCTAGCGGACGCGGGCGCTCTCCGAAAGCAAGAAACCCCTGCGGGGCACAGGGCCACGCAGGGGTCTCGGAAGTCGGAGCCTCCCCGGGGGGAGGCATCCGCGCAAGGCCTAGTAGAAGGCGGGGATGAAGCCAGGGTAGTCGAAGACGATCGTGGCATCGCCGCCCGAGCCCGCCGAACCCGTGTAGAAGATCGGGTAGGGCACGATGGACCGGGTGAACCAGCCCCACACGTCCGGGGTGAGCGGATCGCTGTCGGCGTCGTAGGTGCCGAGGATCGTCTCGTAGTTGCCGTAGCCAGCGAAGTAGTAGTCGGGATCCCAGCCCCAACCCTGGGTCTTGTCGCCCACGGTGGTGGCATCGAGGCCGAGGTAGCCGAGGCAGTCGCCCGTGACCGACGCATCGGTGGGGTTGGTGCTGACGACGTCAAACTCCCACTCGCAGGAGGGGCAGTCGATGGCCGGGGTGACGCCCACGGAGTCCCAGCCGATGCGGCACCACTGGAGGTAGGCCGTGCCGGCACCCACCGGGCGCTCGACGTAGTACTCTTCGAGGTCGAAGCCGCTGAGGGTGCTGGCACCCGCACCGATCGTGTAGAGGCTCGCGAGGACCACGCCGAGATCGCCGCCCGCGGGACGCGGGTTGAACTTGGCCACGACCTGCGAAGAAGCCGCCACGGCCGCGCTGCCGTTCTGCACGACCTGGAAGTAGCCCAGGGCGCCCGGGGGGAGCGAGGCGGGAACGTTGACGTTCCAGGTGACCGTGCCCGACGCGGGCACGCGCTTCGGCTGGCCCAGGAGCTGCCAGTTCTTCACGTCGATGCAGATCGGCGCGATGGCGGCAGGGCACGCGAAGCCGGTCTCTTCGGCGCCGCCGTAGACGATGGCGGCGTAGGTGCCGGGGGTGGCGCCCTCGGCCGTGAAGGTGAGGGTCTCGCCGATGAACACGGCGCCGTCGATGTCGAGGAACAGGCCCTCAGGGCCCGGATCGGCCGAGGCCGTGAGCGAGAAGGTGGCCGCGGCAAGGGCCGCGAGCGAGCGAACAGCGTTCGTCATGGGATCTCCAACAAGGGGGTAGTTCGAACGCCGCGGCAACACCCCAAGTTGGCGCGCGGCCCATGGTTATAGCACGGGCGGTCCAGGTGCCGACGGGATCGTGGGCATTGTTTCGTAAGCCAAGGATCGAAGCGGCTCCATCGCGCGGAAGTCCATCGGCGATCCCCGGTGAACGGGTGGACCCCCAGCGGCGCACGTGGCACACAGGCGGGCCATGGACCTCACCTCCCTCCTGCAGCAGCGCTTCGGCCTCCCCTCCTTCCGTCCGGGTCAGGAAGAGGTGGCGTCCCACGTCGCCAGCGGGGGCGATGCCCTGGTCGTGATGCCCACAGGCGCCGGAAAGTCGCTGTGCTTCCAGGTGCCCGCGCTCGCACGCGGCGGCACCACGGTGGTGGTCTCGCCGCTCATCGCCCTGATGAAGGACCAGGTCGACGGGCTCGTGGAGCGTGGCATCCGTGCGGCGGCCCTGCACTCCGGGCTCGATGCCTCCACACGGCGCGAGGCGCAAGAGGCACTAGAGCGCGGCGACGTCGAGCTGCTCTACGTCGCGCCCGAGCGCTTCTCGCCCGCCTTCCTCGCCACGCTCGCTCGGGTGGACGTGCGGCTGTTCGTGATCGACGAAGCCCACTGCTTGAGCCAGTGGGGCCACGACTTTCGACCCGAGTACCTCAAGCTCGGCAAGGTGCGTGAGGCCCTGGGTCGGCCCCCCACGCTGGCCGCCACGGCCACGGCCACCCCCGAGGTGCAGGACGACATCATCCGCACGCTCGGCATCGAGCACGGAGCGCGCTTCGTGCGCGGCTTTGACCGCGAGAACCTCATGCTGGAGGTGGTCGAGGTCGACACCAACGCCGAGAAGCTCACCCTGCTGCCGGGACTGGTGGCCCACGGCCCCGCGCTGGTCTACGCGGCCACGCGCAAGCGGGTGGAAGAAGCCGCCGCCGCCCTGCGCGCCGCAGGCGTGCCGGCCGGCCTCTACCACGCAGGCCTCGAGTCCTCCGACCGCACCCGCGTGCAGGACGCCTTCATGGAGGGCCGCCTGCCTGTGGTGGTGGCCACGAACGCATTCGGCATGGGCATCGACAAAGCCGACATCCGCACGATCGTGCACGTCGACATGCCCGGCACCGTCGAGGCTTACTACCAGGAGATCGGGCGCGCCGGTCGCGATGGCAAGCCCAGCCGTGCCGTGCTGCTCTTTCAGGCGGGCGACCGCCGGATCCACACCTTCTTCATCGACGCCGCCCATCCCCCCGCGGCCTGGGTGCATGCGCTGTGGGAGGGCCTCACGGCGCGCGGCGAGAACCCGGTGCTCGCTTCCGTCGAGGAGATGGCGGGCCTGTTGCCCGCCGACGCTGGCGACCGCGCGGTCTCCTCGTGCTTGCACATCCTGGTGCGCGAGGGGCGTGCGCGGCGGATCGCCCCCTCAGATCGGCCCGCGCAGCTCATCCTCCACCGCCGCCCCCCCGTGGCCGTGCCCTCAGGCTTGAGGGGCCTCGTGTGGGGTCTGTGCCGCGCAGAGGCTCAGCCGGGCGTGCCCTACGCGCTCCACGTGGGCGCCTGGGCCCACCAGCTCGATGCCCCGCGCGATGGCATCGTGGCTGCGCTGCGCGGGCTCGAAGACCGCGGCTACCTGGTCTACAGGGCGCCCGAGCGCATCGGTGGTGTCGAGCTGATCGACCCGGCCGCTCCGCTCACGGTCGACGACCGCCGCATGAAGGAGCGCCGCTCTCGCGAGTACGCGAAGCTCGACCGCATGGTGGACTACGCCCACGCGGGCTGTCGCCGTCGCGCGATCATCGAGTACTTCGGCGAGGTGGCACCCTACGATCGCTGCGGCACCTGCGATGCGTGTCGCGCAGGCACCACCCTGTCCACGCAGGCGCGGGCGTGCTCGGCCGACGAGATCGTGGTGGTCCGCAAGCTGCTGTCAGCGCTCGCCCGCATCGAGCGCCACACCGGACGCACGGGCTGGTCGATGGATCTGCTCACGCTCTCGGCGGTCGGGGCCTCGGATGCGCGGCTCTCCGACCTCGGCCTGCACACGCTGCCCACCCACGGCGTGCTGGGTGCAGCCGGCGAGGGTCCGCGCTGGACGCAGGCTGAAGCGCAGGAGCTGGTGCGGGTGCTCGCCGAGGCCAAGCTCCTCGATGAGGACTACGTCACCGGCAACGTGGCAGGCAAGACGCGCACCTGGCGAACCTACACGGTGTCGCCCACCGGCTGGGCCGCCCTCCGCGACCCCGAGGCGCTGCCGCCCCTCGCGTTTCCCCACGCCCACAAGCTGGTACGTCGGCGTCCGCTGGCGAAGCCGTCCGCCGCGGTGTCCTCCGAGCTGCACGCGGCCCTACGGGAGCTGAGGACCCGGCTGGCGCGCGACGAGAACGTGCCGGTCTACGTGGTCGCGAGCAACCGCACGCTCGACGACATGGCCCAGCTTCGGCCGTCCACGAAGAAGGCGATGCTGGCCGTGCACGGGATGGGCGAGGTGCGGTGGCACCGCTACGGCGCGGCCTTCTTGGAGACCATTCGGACCTGGCAGGAGGGCTAGGTCAGGGCTCGGTCAGGGCTCGGTCAGGGCTCGGTCAGGGCTCGGTCAGCGGCGCTTGGGGATCGCGATCGATCGCGCGCTGCCGCTTCGGAAACAGCGGCTTCGGCGCCATCGCCGCCCGCCGCTCGGCCCGCTTGGCCTCGACCGCAGCGCGCTCCTCGGCCGAAGGGGGCAGCCACGGACGCTCGCGGAACACGTCATCCTTGGTGGCCAGGCGCACGTTCATGCCCTCGTCCTTGCCACCCTCGAGCACCACGCCCAGCCCGGGCCTGAGGCCGTCGTTCTTGATGGGCAGCAAGCGCACCAGCGAGTGGAACACGCCGCCCGACACCGACCCGTCCAGCTGGATCGTGCGCTGACCCGCCGGGTAGGTCAGCTCGATCAGCGAGGCCAGACCACGCTCGAACCGCAGACGACCGCGCATGTCGGCCAGCCGCACCTTGCGATCTTCGCCGACCTGCACCCAGGGCGCGATCGTGAGGATGTCGAGCACCAGGTAGCGGGTGCGAGGACCCAGCTGGATCTTGCCTTCGCGGAGCGTGCCCGTGCCCTCCACCACCGACCCGCCCCGCGGCAGGTCGCCGCCCGCCGTCACCCGCAGACGCAGGCCCAGCCGGCCTTCGATCGGACTCGACCGACCCGTGGCCGCTTGAACGGCTGCGTCGAGCGACAGCCTGTCGATCGCCACCGAGAGATCCACCGCCGACTTGATGTGAAAGGTGAAGATGTCGCCCACCACGGTGGCGGGCGCGTCGGCGAACACGAAGTTCCCTTCCAGGTGCAGGCTCGACCTCACGAGCCGAAACACCTCCATGTTCACGCGGTGCAGGGTGATCGCGCCGGTGGTGAAGCGCTCGCCGGTGACGTACCCCTCCGCGCTCACCTCCCGAGATCCCGGGTCGAACACCACGTCGTTCAGCACGCCCACGAGCCCGATGGCCTCCACGGCACCCAGCGGCTCGTCGCGGGGTGCAGTGAACCGAGCGTCTCGGATGCGCACCCGCTTGGCCGACACCCGCGCCACAGCCAGCCGCTGGATCTCCCACGGCGGTGGCGGGCGCTGCTGCCGGGCCGAGATCGCCAAGCCCGTCACCACGCCCTCACCGATGTCGATCTCCCAGCGTCCGTCGGGTCGACGAAACACCTCCAACCCGAGGGTGGCGCGGTCCAGCGAGAAGGTGGGCGCCTTGGGGTTGGGGGGTGAGAACGTGAACGCCGACGCCAAGAAGCGCCAAGAGTTCGGTTGTCGCCAGTCGCCTGTGGGAAGCGGCACGAAGTCGTCGATGCCGATGTGAAACGGGAGGCCCCGCTGGGCACGCTCGGCCACCCAGCGCACGCCCTCAGGCGTGAGGATGAAGTCCAGCACCAGGAACGGCACCACAGCCAGCGCCGCCAGCATGAGCTGCGCACCCACCACGAGCGGGCGAAGCCGCGCCGGCGGGCGACGAAGGCGTGCAGCTTCCGCTTCGGTCAGTCCAAACATGGGTTCACGGTGCCCCGGCACCGCAAGCACCGCCAGCTCAGCCGAAGGATGAGGTGCTGCCGAGGTGTCCGGTGATCTGGGCCGCCAAGGCACGCACCCAGGCGTCGTCTCCGACAGCCTCGCGTTCGGCCACGATGCGGACGGCATCGGCCCCCACCGCCAGTCGCTGAAACGATGGGCCCTCGCTCAGCGCGCCCACGATGGCGTCGGCCACGAGCGAGGCGGGCTGCGGTGCCTCCAATAGGCTCCGCTTCGTCGCGTCCCACGCCGCGTACTGTTGGGCATGGACCCCACGCTCGGGGCGCGGCAGGCTTGCCGCCGTGGCCCGTGCCGCGAACCCGGTGTGGAACGCACCCGGCTCCACCACCACCACCCGCAGACCGTAGGCCGCGTTCTCGACGTAGGTGGCCTCGGCGAGCGCCTCCACGGCGTGCTTGCTCGCCGCGTAGAAGCCCGACTCCGCGAACACCATCTTCCCGGCCACCGAGGAGAGGTAGACCACCGTGCCTCGGGTGGCCCGCAGCGCCGGCAGCAGCGCCCGCGTGACCCTCACCTGCCCGAGCACGTTCGCGTCGAACATCGCGGCCACAGCGTCGAGATCGGCGTCGTCCAGCGCTCCGAACACCGCGTAGCCGGCGTTGTTGACCAGCGCGTGAACCGGCCCAGCCTCCACGATCGCCCGCCCCGCCGAGGCCACGCCACCGGGCTCGCGCAGCTCCAGACGCAGCGCCGTGAGGTGCGACGACGGACCCAAGGCAGCCTGCACCGCCTGGGGATCCACGTCGGTGCCGACCACGGCGTGGCCTGCCCTCAGCAGGCGCTCAGCCACGGCAGCACCGAAGCCGGAGCCGGCCCCGGTGACCACGACGCGCAAGGTCACGTGCGGTCTTCCTCGGCACCTACAGCGAAGCCGCTCGCCGCTTCGCGCAGGGCCTCACCTTCCGCGCCCGTCCATCGAATCACCTCGGTGCCGGGTGGCAGCGCCACATCGGCATCCGCGGGCACGAGGATCACGCGCGGACGCGGATCGAGAAGGAGGAGCGGAAGGGCCGCGAGGGCGCCCGGGCTGGGCGCATCGATCCACCACACCTCACCGCGGCGATCGTCCTTGCCGACCACGAGCCGCCAGACGCCATGGACTTCGCCATCCAGCGCCGCGAGCCCCGCGTTGTCTTTGCTCTCCCTGCGGGTGATGCCCTCGAGCACCCGACGCATGGTCCAGCCACCTTCCGCGAGCTCACGGGCCGCCGCAGCCAGACCCGCGATGCGCGGGCCGCCGAGTCGAGCCGCCGCCGGCGTGTCGGAAGCAAGCAGCGCGGCGGTCTGGCCATCGGGCACCGCGGCAGCCATCCTCAGCGCCCAGGTGGTGGCCTCCGCCAACCGCACGCCGGGGGGGGTGGCCTCATGCAGGCCGCGCAAGAACGGGGCGAACCGCGCATCGAGCGCCGCATCGAGGTCGGCCTCGAGGCGCTGACGCAGCGGCAAGAAGGCGCGCCACGAGCGCGCGAGGCCGGTCAGCAGGCTGGGCCACGTCTCGGCAGCGACCACCTCCACCGACTCAAACGCAGCACGAATGCCGTCGAGGATGCTGCTGTCGTCGGGACGATCGGCACGAGGTGCCCGCTCGGGACGCTCCGCGCGCTCGGGACGCTCCGGGCGCTCCGTCGCCGCAGCGGCGCGCGCTGGACGGGTCAGGGTCTTCGCTTCGCGCGACCCTGGGGTCGGCGCTTCGGGTGCCAGCGGAAGCGCATCGAGCGCCGTCCACACGGCCACAGGCTCGCCCGACGACACCAGCGGGATGCGCTTGGCCGCAGCCGCGGCCGCGAGCTCGCGCTCTTCTCCGACGATCACCGCCCGCGGCGAGAGCGAACGCACCCGGTCGACGAGGCGGCCGGCATCCCGCGCGTCGCCGAGCAGACCGGGGGGAACAAAGACCACCAGGCCCTCGACGCCGTTTCGCGCCGTACGGAGCGTCCAGCCCGCCGACTCGGCGCGCCCGCCACGACCCAGGCCCCTCCGCAACGCCACGAGCGTGCGGCCCTGGCCCTCCGGCGACGACAGCATGGTGATCGCCATCCCGAACGGGGGCTCCTGGTAGAGCGTGAGCGCCCAGGCACCCTTCAGCTCGGCGAGCGCGGTGTGCGTGAGCGGGGCCTCGCCGCCTGCAAGCGCGCGCGCCGTGAACGATGCGAGCCACGGGGCCACGGCCTCCGTGCCTTCCACCGTGACGTGGTGCCGGAGCGCAGCCGCAGCGAGCGCATCCTCCGAGCCCGCGTGCTCGGCAAGCCAGGCCTCCATCGCCGCGACCATCTCATCGCGATCGGCGGGCACGCCCTGACCCATCAGGTCGGCGAGCGCCGTGCCCGTGCGATCGGGCTGTGCAGGACGGGACGGACGCGCAGGACGCGTCGCTGCGGGGCCCGCGGCCTCGGTGCTGCTCTCTTCTTCGGGCTCGCCCGGCTGAAAGCGCGATCCGAGATCCTGCTCCAGCGCACGCAGCGCGGTGGTCTGCGCTTCCCCTTCCAGGGTGAGCGCCTCGGCGAGCTGCGTCCACACGCTGAACAGCGCACCACGCGGACCCTTCGCACGCCCGGCGAGGGACCGTGCTTCGGCGAAGCGACCCTCAGCCGCTGCCGACAGCGCCTTGCCCCAGCGGGCATCGGGCGGCGGGGGGCTGGTGACCTTGCGGATGCGCTCGAGCAGACGCTCCACGGTGCGCGTGACCTCCCGCGCGGCGAGCGGCGGCACCTGGCACAGGCGCAGCGCCTCATCGGCCTTGGACTCGGCGGCTGCGAGCTCGCCGAGCTGGCGGTAGATCTCGGCCAGCGCCCACAGCGCCTCGCGCTGAGAAGGGAGGTGCGTGAGGTGCGAGAGACGCCAGCGTCCGATGTCGGACAGGAGCTGACGGCGAGACCGCTCGTCGGTGGCGGCGGAGATGGCGGCGGGCCACTCCGTGAACGGAACCTGCATGATGACGTCCTGACGGTGGAGGGGCCGAAGGGCCCAAAACATCCCGGCCACTTACCGCGTCCACACGGGATGCGCCCGACCGGCACGGTTAGGGCCGCGCCGTGACGCTGCCTCCCAACCGCTGGAACGTGCTGCTGCTGCTCCCAGGCGTGCTCGCCTTGGGGGTCATCACCCGCGTGGGCTCGGCCATCGCCGCCCGTCTCCTGTACCCGTTCGACCTGGAGTGGATGGAAGGAGGCGTCCTCGCCCACGCGTGGCGGGTGAAGCACGGCCTGCCAATCTACGCACCGCCTTCGGCCGAGTTCATCCCGATGGTGTACCCGCCCGGCTACTACGACGTGGTGGCCACGCTCTCATGGGTGTTTGGCCTGTCGGCACCCCTCGGGCGCTCCGTCAGCATCGTCGGCACCCTCGCCGCAGCGGCCGCACTCGTGTGGGTCGCCCATCGACGCTTTGGCAACCCGCTGCTCGGACTGCTCGGGGCGGGTGTGTTCATCGGCTGCTTTGAAGACAGCGGCGCCTTCTACGACCTCGTGCGGCCCGACGCGCTCGCGATGGGCCTGCTCGCGTGGTCGCTGGTGCTCGCCACCGAGTCGTCGCGGCGCGCGCTGGTCGTCTCCGGGCTGCTGCTCGCGCTCGCCTTTGGCACCAAGCACAACGCTGCGGCGTACGGCGTGCCGATGGCGCTCGGCTTGTGGGCGTGGCGTGGCACCCGCCCGGCGTTGTGGTTTGGGCTCGCTGCCGCCGTGCCCGCCGGCCTGTTCACGCTCGTGATGCAGCTCTCCACCGACGGGCACTTCCTCGGCTACCTCATCGACGTGCCAGCCAGTCACCCCTCGGTGATGAACCGCTTCGTGCCCGGCACCGTGCGCGAGATCGGAACGGCCTTGCCGATCGTCACGGCCGCCCTGGCGGCCTGGGCGCTGTCCGCCACACCGCGTGCGGCACCCGGCTTGCCGGTTCCGCTTCACGTGGTCCCCGGTGCGCTCGCAGCGTTTGCTGCCGTGTGGGTGATCGGCGATCTGCCCGAAGTGATGGGCATTCCCGACGCGACCCCGCTGGAGGCCACCGCCGCCGCGCTCGCTGTGGGCACCGGCCTCATGGCCGTGCTCACGGGTGCGGTCGGCAGCGCGATCGGTCGCCGGGTCGATGGACCGTGGGCCTTCGGCGCCGGCGTCCTGCTCACCGCGTTCGTCACCGCCGGCATGATGCGTGCCCACCACGGCGGGTTCATGAACGTGTTCATCCCCCTGCACTGGGTGCTGAGCGCGGCCCTCGTGGCCCTCGTCGCCGATGTGCTGGAAGAGCTGCCAGGTGCCAAGGGATCGGTGCTGGCGTCGTGCGTGGCACTGCTGCAGCTCACGCACCACTGGAACCGCCTCGAGCTCGATCGCCTCATCCCCGACGAGGTCGATGTCGCGGCGGGGGAGGAGGTCGTCGCTGCGTTGGTCGACCGTCCCGGGCCCGTGCTCTCGCCGTTCGCGCCGTGGATCGCCGCGATGGCCGGCCACCCGCCGGGCTTTCACCTGATCGCCCTGTGGGACGTGCGCCACCCGGGCGGCCCCTACCACAAGGAGTCCGGCGACGTGCTGGAGGCGATCCAACAGCACCACTACGGCACCGTGGTCGACGCCCCTGAGGGCATGGGCTTCGGACTCTCCAAGGCCTACGTGCGCGCCACCGTGATCCCCCTCACCGGTCGAGCCCTGATGCCGCGAACCGGCTGGCGACGTCGTCCTGGCGTGATCTGGGTGCCGAATCCCGAGCTCAAGCCGAGCCAGCCCATCGAGAGGAGCGACCGATGATGGTGTGGCTGTTGCTGGCGGCTTGCGGAAGTCAGCCCCACTGGACCGACACGCTGCCGAGCGATCCCTGCGACCCGGCGGCCTACCCGGAAGGTCCGATCGTCGTGGACGTCACGGTGGGTGATCGCGACCGCCGCGGCCTCGTCTGGCTGCCGCCCACACGCGGCCCGTGGGACCTCGTGGTGAACCTGCACGAGTTTCGTTCGGATCCCCTGCGTCAGCAGCACTACTCGGGGTGGATCCCCTACGCGCAGCAAGCTGGCGTGATGCTGCTCGCGCCCGACGGAAAGTCCAGCACGTGGAACGCGGGGCCCTGCTGCGGTCGGGCGATGGAGCAAGGCGTCGATGACGTGGCCTTCCTCAACGCGATCGTGGCTAAGGTGGCCGCGGCGTGCACCACCGGGAACGTGCTCGCCACCGGCATCGGCAACGGCGCGATGATGGCCGAGCGCTGGGCCTGCGAGAGCGATGTACCGGACGCGGTGGTGAGTGTGGGCGGCGCGCTCCAAACCGGCGCGTGCGCTCAGTCCCGGCCCATCCCGGTGCTGCACTACCACGGGGGGGCCGACCGCTTCGTGCCCGCCGACGGCTCGCCCGGTGTGCTCCACCCCAAGGTCGAGACCGCCGGTCATGTGCCGCTGTCCGCGTCGCTCGCGCTGTGGCAGGTGCGAAACCAGGCCCAGCCTGCCGAGCCCCTCAACGATGGTGCGCTCTCCTGCACCACGTGGTCAGGCGGTGCCCCCCTCGCCGCCTGCACGATCGCCGACGGGGCCGACACCTGGCCCGGATCCGCAAACGGCGCGGTGTTGTCGTCCTCACGCCTTGCAAACGCCACACAGGGTGCGTGGGCCTGGGTGCAAGCGGCTTGGGGGAACGTGCGCTAGACTGGCGCCTTCCAAGTCCTGTGGCCCCGGAGTCCCCATGTTCGAGCGTCGCCGGAACCCGCTGTTCACGCTGGTGCTCGTCGCGGCCTGCCAGGAGTACACCCTCGGCGGCGACAAGAACGACGAGGTGATCGACCCGCCCGACAGCGACGCTGGCTACGGCCTGTGCTCGTTCGCCTGGGAAGGCCGCAGCGTGGATCCGCTCGAAGACTGCGGCCCCTACGACATCGGAGGCTTCAACCCGTTCATCGAGTGGGAGGTGGGCAAGAACCTCTCGTGCACGTCGCTTCCTGCCGTGGGCGACATCAACGGCGACGGCACGCCCGATGTCGCGGTCAATTTCTACTCGCTCATCAAGTGGTTCGGTCAGCTGTGGGTGGTCGACGGCGCCTCCGGTCGCGTGCTGTGGAAGGACGTGAACGCCGACCTCGGCTACGGCAGCGGCCTCACCCTCGCAGACCTCGATCGCGACGGCATCACCGAGGTGATCGGGGTGCGGCGAAAGGGCGGCGGGGTCGGCGGCCTCAGCCTCCCGATTCCGGGCGTACCGCCCGCCACGTTCCAGGTTGCGATCTGGGACAACACCGGCGTGATGGTCGACCAGTCAGCCTGGTTCGAGAACAAGGACTTCGACTATGCGACGGGCATCTCGGTGTCCGACATGGACCACGACGGCAAGCCCGAGATCGTCGCCGGTCGCGTCATCTTCGACATGGACCTGGAGGTGCTGGGCAAGGGCACGCGCGGTCGCGGTGCCTACAGCAGCGGCAAGCTGGGCCCGATCACGATCCCCACAGAGAGCTCGCTGTCGGCTGTGGCCGACCTCGACCTCGACGGTGTGGAGGAGGTCATCGTCGGAAACGCCAAGTACGGCCCGGATGGCACCGAACTCTGGTACGACAAGAACCAGCAGGACGCGATGATCTCGGTCGCCAACCTTGATGACGATCCCGAGGGCGAGTGGATCGGTGTCTCCAGCAACAACATCCGCGCCGTCGACACCGATGGCACCGTGATCTGGGGCCCCAAGGTCCTCAACGCGGCGGCCAACATCCTGTCGCCGGCCGCCATCGGCAACCTCGACGATGATCCCTACCCGGAGATCATCGTGGCAGGCGGAAGCCAGCTTGTGGTGTTCAACCACGATGGCTCGCGCCTCTGGGCCTCCGGTCCCGCCGATCCCGAGCTGTGCGCCGAAGAGCCCGTGCAGCCCTTCACCGGCGGCCCCCCTACGGGAGCCACCACCATCCAGGACTGCTCGGGGGCCACGGGTGCCTCGATCTTCGACTTCGAGGGCGATGGCACGCCTGAGGTCGTCTACATCGACGAGCTCTCGATGTATGCCTTCGACGGCAAGACCGGAGACGTGAAGTTCTACTCGGACCGTCACGACTCCAACACGATGATGGACTACCCGGTCATCGTCGACGTCGACGCGGACGGCAGCGCTGAGATCTTGGTGTGCCACAACGGCTCGCCCTACGGCCTCACGGTCTACGGCAACGGCGACGGCCGGTGGGCCCCCACCCGCACCGTCTGGAACCAGCACGCCTACAGCATCAACAACGTCGAGGATGATCTCACGATCCCCTCGAACCCCCCGCAGGGCTTCACCACGCACAACACCTGGCACGCTGCGGCCGCTGTCGACGACAGCGGCGGCTCCGAGCGCTTCGACCTCCAGGCCGAGATCGTCGACACCTGCTCGGCGGAGTGCGACCTCGGGTTCTTCTACGTCGCCGTGCAGCCGATCAATCGCACCCAAGCGCGGGAGATCGCGGCGGGTGTGCCGGTCACGCTGTTCGCGGTGCAGGCGGGCAACCTCCAGAAGCTGCTCACCGTGGAGACCACGGAGCTTCTGGCACCGTCGAAGTCGGGTGACCACCTCACTTTCCAGATCCGCACGGAGCTGGTGCGCAACGCGGATGCCCTGCGCGTGGTGATCGACAACCGTGGCGGCACGGGCCCTGGCATGATCAACGAGTGCGTCGAGAACGACAACAGCTTCGAGATCGAGGGTCCTTTCTGCCGCTGACGGCGGGCCCTGCCGTCAAAGGCCGCTCACGCCTCGCACGCCTGTCCAGCCGGTGCCGCCCCGCATCCGGCGCTGGACCCGCTTGAGCTGTGTGTAGACCCCAAAGAACGCCCGCAGACCTAGACGCGTCCACGCCGTCGGCGTGCCGCAGACCAGCTTGTCGTCCTCGAGGCCGCCGTCCACGAAGTGCACGACGCCGACCACCGACAACCGGAGGTGGGTTCCAGCGGGCACGCGCGGGCCCAGCACAATGGCATCCAGCGGATCGCCGTCCCCTCCCAGCTCACCGAGCACGGACCCGTAGTTCCACGGCACCGGCAGCGGGCTCGCCACGTCCACCGTCCCGTCGGGCCGACGCTTGACGAAGCCGCCCCTGGGCACCTCGACCACCACATCGACCACGCGTCCAACCCACGACAACTCCGCGTCCCTCCCCGCACGAGGATAAGCGGCGACCACGTGACCGACGAACCCACCGCCGACGCCGAAGCCCGCGCCGCCTCGTTCCGCGTGCCCCCAAAGCGACGCGGGGGGTGGTGGGGTCGGGTCACGATGATCCTGCTCGCCGCCTTGTGGGTCGCCACCTGGGGCTCCGCGTTTGCGGCCTGGGGAGGCTGGGCCGTTCCTAGCCCGTCGGTCGTCGTGCTCACGTTCTTGCCGTGGCTCGCAGGCGCGCTGGTGGGGCTCACCTTTCTCGCCTGGACCGTGTTCCCCGATCGAAACGACGCCGCCGCGCTCGCCGTGGCAGCCGCCGTGCCGTCCCTCGTGTGGTGGGGCCCCGAACTGTCGCCCGCGCCCGACGTCCGAGATGGGGTTCCGCTTCGGGTGGCCTCTTGGAACGTGCGTCGGCTCTGGGGTCCCCCGGATGAAGAACGACCCGCGCTGGCCTGCGTGGTGGCCACTCTGCGCTCCATCGACGCGGACGTGCTCTCCCTGCAAGAGGTCACGGCCTCCGACGTGACCGCCCTCGAAGGCGACCTCGGAGTGGACTGCATCTGGGCGGCCTACCGCGAGCGCAGCGGAGCCCGGCACGTCGGTCTCGCCGTGTGCGCGGTCGATGGACGCACCCGGCTGGTGCGCGGCGCGCCTGTCGCCTACAGCGCCGACGAAGACTGGCGCTACCTGGACGCCACGGTGGCGCTCGGCCCTACCCCCCTCCGCGTCGTAGGCGTACACCTGGCCCCCCTGCGCTTGCTCGCGGACGGGGTCGAAGCCATCCCTGCGGCTGCGTTGAGGCTGCCCAGCGTCACGGCGTCGCACGCCGCCGAGGGCACGGCCCTCGCCACCGCCCTCGCCACCTCCACCCGCACCGTCGTCTCCGGCGACTTCAACAGCGCGCCCGACACCCCCCTGCACGCCACCCTAAGCGCCGTCCTTCGGGACGCCTTCGGGAGTGCCCGCAGCCGCCCTGGGGGCACCGTCCTCCTGTTCGGCTGGATCCCGCTGCGCATCGACCACATCTACGTCAGCCCGGATGTCGGGGTCGCGGATGCCCAGGTCCAGACGACCACCTGCTCCGACCACGATGCGGTGGTCGCCGACCTCATCCTCGCTCGTTGACGCCTCGCCCCTTTCCGTTGGCCCCGCGGTGCTCACCTTTCACGACAACGCATCGCGCACCGCCGCGCGTACACTCCGGGCAGGGCCCGAGGAGTTCGATGTCCGCGCCGAATCGCCAGACCAAGGGCGATGTGCTCGAGGAGACCCGCACCCAGAAGCCCAAGCGCTTCAAGGTCCTCATCCACAACGACGACTACACCACCATGGAGTTCGTCGTGAGCCTGTTGATGTCGGTGTTCAAGCACACGCCGGCCTCAGCCACCCGCCTGATGCTCGCCATCCACCGAAATGGGCTGGGCGTGGCGGGGGTCTACACGAAAGAGATCGCCGAGACCCGCGTGGAGCAGGCCATCGAGTACGCCCGATCGGCGGGCCACCCGCTACAATGCACCCTGGAGCCTGAGTGATGCTTGGAGACGACCTTCGCGTAGCCCTCGGCATGGCGCTCGAGCGAGCTCGCAGCAAGCGCAACGAGTTCCTCACCACCGAGCACCTCCTCCACGGGCTGCTCCACGACCCGCGCGCGTCCGAGATCCTCGACGCCTGCGGTGCCGACCTCAGCAAGCTCGAGGCCGATGTGGAGCGCCTGCTCGACGCGCTCGACCCGATCGAGGGCGACCCCGACGACGATCCCATCCAGACCGCCGCCTTCCGTCGGGTGCTGCAGCGCGCGATCCTCCATGTGCAGAGCTCCGGCAAGGGCCCGGTGGATGGTGGCAACGTGCTCGTCGCCCTGTTCGGCGAGCCCGAGAGCGAGGCCGTCCAGCTCCTCGAGGCGCACCAGGTCACCCGCCTCGACGTGGTGTCGTTCCTGAGCCATGGCCTTCGTAAGGGCGGCAGCCGCCCCGACCAGGTCCGTCGCCCCGTGGGCTCCGGCCCCGATGCCGACGGCCCGCCCGCCCCCACCCCCGAGACCGCGCTCGGTGAGTTCTGCGTCGATCTGGCCGAGAAGGCTGCGGCCGGAAAGATCGACCCCCTGATCGGCCGTGACGATGAGATCGAGCGCATGGTCCACGTGCTGGCCCGGCGCCGCAAGAACAACCCGCTGCTGATCGGCGACCCCGGCGTGGGCAAGACCGCGATCGTGGAGGGCCTCGCGCGCCGCATCCATGAGGGCGATGTGCCGGAGGTGCTCAAGGACGTCCGCATCTTCAGCCTCGACATGGGCGCGCTGATGGCGGGCACCCGCTACCGCGGCGACTTTGAGGAGCGGCTCAAGGCCGTCCTCGGCGCCTTGGAAGACGACCCCAAGGCCGTCCTGTTCATCGACGAGATCCACATCGTGGTGGGTGCCGGCGCCACCTCGGGCGGCACCATGGACGCCAGCAACCTGCTCAAGCCTGCGCTCGCGGCCGGCGAGCTGCGCGTGATCGGCTCCACCACCCACGAGGACCACCGCCAGTCGATCGCTAAGGACAAAGCCTTCGCGCGACGCTTCCAGGTGATCGACGTGCCCGAGCCCAGCCAGGAAGACGCGATCGCGATCCTGCGCGGCCTCCAGGAGGTCTACGCCACCCACCACAGCGTCACCTACGACTCAGAAGCGGTGGAGGCCTGCGTGAAGCTCGCCGTCCGCTACCTCCACGAGCGCAAGCTCCCCGACAAGGCGATCGATGTGCTCGATGAGGTGGGCGCTGCCGTGCACCTCAAGGGCGGCACCCAGGTCACCCTCCACGACGTGGAGGAGGCCATCGCCCGCATCGCGCGCATCCCGCCCAAGTCGGTCTCCACGGAAGACCGCGACCGCCTCCGCAACCTGGAGACCGACCTTCGCAATGTGATCTTCGGGCAGGACCGCGCGGTCGAGTCGGTGGTCAGCGCGATCAAGATGAACCGCGCAGGCATTGGGTCGCCCCTGCGTCCTATCGGCAGCTTCTTGTTCGCTGGCCCCACCGGCGTCGGCAAGACCGAGCTGGCGCGTCAGCTCGCCAGCGCGCTCGGCGTCACCTTCCACCGCTTCGACATGTCCGAGTACATGGAGAAGCACAGCGTCAGCCGCTTGATCGGCGCGCCCCCCGGCTACGTCGGCTTCGACCAGGCTGGCCTGCTCACCGACGCGGTCTACAAGACCCCGCACTGTGTGATCGTGCTCGATGAGATCGAGAAGGCCCACGCCGACATCTACAACATCCTCCTGCAGGTGATGGACGCAGCCTCCCTCACCGACAACAACGGCCGCAAGACCGACTTCCGCAACGCCATCCTCATCCTCACCACCAACGCGGGTGCGCGCTTCGCGTCGAAGAGCTCCTTGGGCTTCTCGAACGCCGGCGTGAACGCCAAGTCGGATGCTGTTCTCAAGGACGTGTTTCCGCCTGAGTTCCGCAACCGCCTCGATGCGATTGTGTGGTTCGAGGCGCTCGGCGAAGACGTGGTGCTGCGCGTGGTCGACAAGTTCCTGCTGGAGCTCGAGAGCCAGCTCGTGGAGCGCGACGTCACGCTCGTGGCCACCGACGCGGCGAAGCAGTTCTTCCTGAAGAAGGGCTACAGCCCCGAGTACGGCGCCCGCGAGATGGGTCGTGTCATCCAAGATCAGGTGAAGCGTAAGCTCGCCGACGAGCTGCTGTTCGGTGCGCTCACCAACGGCGGACGCGCCGTGATCGATCAGGTCGCCGGCGAGATCGTGGTGGTGGTGGAAGGCAAGCCTCCCGCGGACGACGGGGCATCCAGCGACTCCGAGCCTGAGCCCGTCCCCGCCTAGCCGCGCGCGGCACCTGGATCCCCCGACGCGTCGGGGGATCGGCGCGCGATCACGGCGTCGTGTCGGTGTCCACCGTGTCGGTGTCCGTGTCCACAGTGTCTGTGTCCACAGTGTCCGTGTCCACCGTATCGGTGTCGGTGTCCACCGTATCGGTGTCCGTGTCCACCGTGTCCGTGTCCACAGTGTCCGTGTCCGTGTCGTCGGTCTCGACCACGGGGGCCATCCAGTCCACGATGTCGGAGGTGCGGCGCGGCGCCACCTTGTGCTGGCCGAAGCTGAACCACACCACGCCGCTCACGCTCGCGAAGCTGCCGCCAATCCCGAAGCCGTCGTCTTCCAGTGCGCGCGCCGTGGAGAACAGCTCCTGGTCGATGCGGGCCTTGCCGGGCTCGCCGTTCGCGTAGACGTCGAACTCGCCGAAGTTGTCGTCGGCGTAGGGATCATCCTCCACGATGATGCGGCCGGGGCCCGTGAGCTTCACGAGCATCGACTCGTAGGGCTCGGCGTCGGCCGCCGTGGTGAAGTCGTCGCACACCACGTCCACCGGCGTGATCGTGATGTTGGAGGCCGTGCGCGTCCAGCCGTGGTCGGGGTTGGCGCTCGCGATGTAGATCTCGGCCTGGCTCTGGAGCGGCGCGGTGCCGCCGCCTGCGAGGAACTCCTCGTACTCGCCCACCACCGTGAGCTCGTCGCCGAGCACAGGCTTCGGACCGCTGGCACCGTTGTAGACGTAGATGCCGGCGTAGGTGGAGGCGCCGATCTGCTGCACCGTGAAGCCGTTGTCGCCCACGCCGTTGACCACCACCCGCTGCACAGCGATCAGGTCGTCGATCACGATGCCTGCCGTGCCCTGACGCACTTCGGGGATGGTGGTGAGGATGCCGGGGCCATCGTACTCGTCGGTCTCGACGGTCCCATCCGTGTCGTCGGTCTCCGAGGTCTCGTCGGTCTCCGAGGTCTCCGTCTCGGTGTCCGTGTCGTCGATGGTGTCGGTCTCCGCCCCATCGGTGTCGTCTTCATCGGCAGGGCCCAGGCGGGAGCACGCTGCGAGCAACACCAGCGAAGGAACCCAGACGTACGACCGGACCATGATGACCTCCTGGAGAGACACGCGCTGCCCGAGCTGCCACGCGGCAACCGACCGGCGCGCATATGGCGGCCCACCGCCTCCGGCTACGCTCCACCTGCGCCGATCCGGTGACTCCTGCGCGGATCCGTCGTTGCACTCACCCGGCGCTGGGGCCCCGCCGTGCTAAGGGGGCCCCCGGAGGGCACCCACGTGGCCAGCCTGTACCGCTTTGGCACCGTGCTCCCCGACACCCCCTCGGTGCTGTCCGGTCCCGACTGGCGCCAGGCGGATCCGCGGTGGATCCAGCGTGCGCTCGGCCATGCCCTGGCTCGCCCCACCGGTGGGTGGGCGGTGCTCGATGCGAGCCGCGCCATCGACGCCACAGCGAAGCGCTACCGCGTGTTGGGCCAAGACTGGGTCGTCTTTCGCGACGATGCTGGCGTGGTTGTGGGCCCCGATGCGTGTCCCCACATGGGTGCCGAGCTCGCTGGCGCGCGGGTGTGCAACGGGAAGGTCGTGTGCCCCTGGCACAGCCTGGAGCTGGGTCGGAGCCCCAGGGGAAGCTGGAAGCCGCTCCCCACCCACGATGACGGCGTGCTCGTGTGGGCCCGGTTCGACGAGCCCGGTCAGGCGCTCACGGACCTGCCCTACTTACCGGAACGTCCGGCGGGCCCCGTCATCGATGCCGTGGTGCGCATGGAAGCCCGCTGCGAGCCGCGCGATGTGCTCGAGAACCGCTTCGACCCCTGGCATGGTGCCCACTTCCATCCCCACAGCTTCGGCTCCCTCAAGGTGTTGGAGCGCACCGAGACCGACATCACCGTGCGCGTGGCGTACAAGGTGATCGGCCCCCTCGCCGTGGAGGTCGACGCCCGTTTCCACAGCCCGAACCCGCGCTGCATCACGATGACCATTGTGAACGGTGAGGGTGTCGGATCTGTCGTAGAGACGCACGCCTCCCCCATCGACGCCGGTCGCTCGGCCGTGGTGGAGGCCACCATCGCCACCTCCGAACGCGCAGGGTTCCAGCGGTCAGCGCGGTGGATCGCCAGCCTCGCGCGCCCCACGGTGGAGGCCCGCGCCCGTCGGCTGTGGGTGGAAGACGTGGCCTACGCCGAGCGCCGGTACGCACTCCGCCAGCGCGCCCACGCCGATGACCTGCCGGAGTCCGAGTGAGCCCTCACCTGCACCACGTGCGCATCTACTACGAAGACACCGACTTCTCGGGCTCGGTCTACCACGCGAACTACCTGCGCTACATGGAGCGGGCGCGCGAGCACCTGCTGGGTCCCGACGAGCTGCGACGTCTGTGGAACGAAGAGGGCATCGGGTTCGTGGTCTACAAGTGCGAGCTCACGTTCAAGGAGCCTGCGGGCTTCGGCGACGAGCTCGAGATCCGCACCGTGGCCACGGGGCCGAGCGACTGGCGGATCAGCTTTGCCCAAGACGTGTACCGCGTGGGTGGAAGCACCCCGCTGGTGCTGGGCGTCGTGGAGCTGGTCTGTGTGGGCAAAGACGGGAAGCTGATCAAGCTGCCCGAAGCGATTCGTGCGGACCTTGGGCGCGCGTGAGCCGCGTGAGGCTCACGAAAGCCTGAAGCTCACGCGCCGCCCAGCCTCCGTGACAGTTCAGCGATCCACACCGTCACAGCATCCTGGCCGTCCGGTGAGGTGCGCGTCTCCAGCGCAGCCACCAGCGCCGCGGTCTCGGCCGAGCCTCGGCGTGAGCTGTCGAGCAGCGTGCGCGCCACCACGGCGTGCTCCGGGATCACCCCGCGCTCCGCAACCCACGCGTCGACCTCAGCCTCAAGATCGGGCTGGCCTGTGTGCGGCTGCTCGCTGGCGTTCGACGGTCCCAGACCGTTGATCCCATCGATCACGGCCTGCTTGCGCTCCTTGTAGGGCAGCTTGGCCAGCACCTCGGGCAGCAGCGGCGTGCCCAGGTAGATCGCCTGCGGCGCGAGTCCCACGCCGAACTCCGTGCGCTCGTGCAGCGGCTCGACCGGGAGCCCGCCGACAAACCGCACAGGAATCACGGGACAGCCCACGGCCAGCGCCATGTCGAGGAACGCACCCGACATCTTTCGTACGGGCTCCCGACAGGAGTACGCCCTTGTGCCTTCGACGTGCACCATCACCGAGCGCTCACCCGCCGCCATCTCGGTCGCCAGCTCGCTGATGATGCGACCCAGGTCCTCTTTGTCCTCGCGGTCAAAGTAGGTGATCACCCGCGGATCGCGGGCCCCTGGGTACGAAAAGCCGTGCTGAATGAACTTCCCGAGCCACGTACCGCGGTGCTCCGCCTTGGCGATCGTCACGGTGGGCACCTCGAGCAGCGCACCCGCGATCACCGAGAACAGCAGTGACTCGATCGCGGTCTGGTGGTTGGCCAGGAACAGCACCGGCCGACCCTTGAGCGCAAAGAACGACGCTGGGTCTCGCACCACAACGGAGGAAACAAAGCGCTCGATGAGCGCATAGTCGAGGTCCTCCATCAGCCACGCACCCAGCCCGAACCACTCCCGCCAGTAGGTGTGCAGGGTGCTCAGGTCCAGCGAGAGCGCCCCGGAAGCACGCACACCCCCCGGCACCGGTGCAGCCGTGAGGCTCACGCGCTCGAGCGGCCGACTCACGGTGCGGGCCTCGCCGTGGTCCACCGTGATCTGCGACGGGTGCACCCGCAGCGCCGCCGCCGCGTGATCTCGTGAGGCCACCTCCAGCAGCGTGGGCTTGGGTGTGCCGTAGACGGCCGCAACGGTGCCCGGCAGCCAGTCGGAAGCGGCGAGCGCATCGGTGCGCACGTCGGTGCCCTCGGCCGAGCGCACGCCGAGCCCCACCCCTTCAACGTAGGCCCGATCTTGCAGGAAGCGTCGACGAAGCAGCGGCGGGGCCGTGCCGATAGGACCCTTCGGCACCAGGACCTCGACCAGACGAAGCTCTCCGACCACCACGCCGTGGGCCGAGAGCTGCAGGCGGGTGGCCACATGGCGTGCGTCCACCATCCCATCGAAGCGCGCTTCCACCCGAACTTCCCCGCGCATCGGCCATGGCGCGAAGCGGCGCAGATGCTCGATGCGCAGCGGGTAGGCCGCCACGTCGGCCGGCACCGCCGCATTCCAGCGGTGGATGGCGTCGTGAGGAATGGCGTGGGTGGCCACGTCGAGCAGACCCTGACCCAGCGCGCCCGGCGGCACGCTCACGCGGTCGAGGTCCAGCACGGCAGACGCGCCCCGATCGGTGGTGACACAGCGAGCGAGGCCCTGGAAAGCAGGCCCGTGAAAGAGCCGACCGGCCGCGTACGCATCGTCATCTTCGACGCCTCCCAGCGCATCCCAGGCGGCGGGAGAGCTCGCCGCTTCCCCCATCCGCACCACGGCGCGGGCGGCGTTCCAGTACGAGGCCCCGTCATCGTGAGACGCCTCCAGCGTCACCTCGGCACGATCCCCCTCGGGGCTCACGCGGGCCCTGAAGCGAACAGGGCCCTCCACCACCACCCAGCGCCGCACCTCGGCCACCTCGACCTCTGCGACAGCCCGGCCCGTGTGACGTTCAGCAGCCCCGACCATCCGGTCGACGAGGCTGGCGAGCGGCACGGCAGGAAGGGTCCAGGTGGGACGGTGGTCGAGCAGCCACGTCGCCACGGCGGGGTCCAGCACGTCGGGATCGTCAGGAATCAGGAGCGCGCCATCAGGCACCGTGCCCACAATCCGCATCGCGAGATCCACAGCCTCGTAGATGCGCGTGCCATCCACCCACAGGCTGCCGTTCGCTACGGCCAGCACACCATCCTCGGTGCGCTCCACCCGCGTCACCTCGATCGTCGACGACACCAGCTTGTTGTGGGGAAGCACCTGGCCTCGGTACTTCCAGGTGGTGGGCACACCCAGCGCCGTGGCCTCGAACCGGGGGAAGACCAGCTCGGCTCCGAGGCCTTCGGTGATCATCCAAGCCTGGAGCGTCTGCAGCAGGGCCTCGATGCCCAGCGAGCCCGGCTGCACCGGATCTTGGAAGAAGTGGGCCTTAAAGAACCACTCGGCGGGAGAGATGTCCTTCTCCGCGCGCACAGCGGCCACCACCCCCTCACGGGGCGCTCGCACCACCGACACCAAGCGGTCGATCATCAGGAGGCGCTCATCCGCCAGACGCAACGAGCCGGTGGTGAGCCGAGCATCCTCACGGATCGTGAGGTTCACGTTCGCGGGGAGCGCGAGCAGCGCCTGCTGGACGGGAGGCATCGGCAGGCCCTTCTGGGCGGCGAGCGCCGCGCCCGGGAAGAAGCCGAACACGGTCTTCATCGTGCAGACCTCGCCCACCTCGTCGGTGGACCGGACCTCGAAGTTCACGATGATCATGCCCGCGGATCGCGAGAGGTTGGTGAGCACGACCTCGGTGCGCATCACCCGTGAGGCGCGCGTGAGCTCACGGCTCACGGCCAGCGTGCCGTCGAGGTTGCGGAAGAACAGCTCCTCCTGCACCGACAGCGCACAGCCGACGTAGCTGGCGAGCCAGCCGCAGGGCTGGAGCACGGCCTCGAGCAGCACCGCGAACGGGACCACTTCGGCGCCGTTCGCATCGAAGTACCAGGCGTCTTCAGGGATCTCCCAGGCCATGCTGACCTTCGAGCCCACCTTCATGCCTCCCATCGGGCCCACCACCTCCTCGGCGCGGCTCACGAACAGGTACGGGGGTCCGGGCAGACGCGGCACCCGTGTGCCGTCGTCGAAGCGCGCGTAGCGGGGGCCAAATGCCTCGCTGGGCCGTCCCCAGGCACACGCGGTCATCGAGCGCACGCCGAATGCGAAGCCGTCGTCGGCTGCGACGATCGCACCGGGTGGATCGGTGAGCGAGGACTCTGCACGGTAGTCGAGCGGCCACGCCGGCACGAGGCGCAGTCCGCAGCGGCGCGCATGGAACGCGCCGAGGCCATCCACGGTGCACAGCAGATCGGCGTACACGGTGGGCCAGGGGCCGTCATGCACCTCCTCGACGAACACCTCGTAGGTGAGGCGCTTAGCCGAAGGACGGACCTGGCCGCGGCAGCGCATCGGCATGGGGTTGTTGGGTACAGGCTCGAAGCGCCAGCCATCACGCGGCAGCGTGTAGCCCAAACTCACCAGGTAGAAGGCCAGGGCCTGCAGACAGCCCTCGAACATCAACGTGCCGGGCATGCACGGGTCGTTCTTGAAGTGGCCCTCGAAGAACCAGTCGTCGGGACGGACGTTCCACGAGGCGCGGAGGTAGCCCCGTCCCCACGGTCCGCCCGAGGCGCTCACCTCTTCCACGTCGTGGAAGAACAGCATCGGTGGCGGCTGAATGCGCGGCGTGTCGGAGTGGGTCTGCGCACGCTCAAAACCAGCACCAAAACAACCGAACGCATCACCCCTTGCGAGCGCTTCGATCTCGCTGGGCCCGAACGAGCGCTTCGCGAGCCCCAGCGCCGGCGCGTCCACCCGGGCATCGGGGAGGTGCTCGCCGGTCTCTGCGCTCCACAGGATGCCCTCGGAGGCGTCCAGTTCCTCGTCGGTGAAGAACCCGGCCTGGCCTTCACGCACCACCAGGCGCGTGCGTCCGTGCTGATCCACACAGTCGTAGTGGAAGAAGAACATCCGAATGTCGCCGAGCTTGGCGTGCCCATCGACGTGGATGTCGTAGGTGATGGTGTCGCCCACCTTGGGAAGGCGGTCGGTGTAGGTGAGGGTGCAGCCCAGCAGGCGGTACACCCGGTCGCTCTGGTTGAGGAAGTCGGCCCCCATCCACGAGATGAGCAGCAGGTCGGCCTGACCCGCCTCGATCATGACGCCGCCGGGCATCCGGCCCTGGTGCAGGTACCAGGAGTCGGAGCGGATGTCGGTCTCGGTCCACACGGTGCCCTTGCCGAGCACACCGGGCTCACCCACCAACCCGGTGACCCGATCCGCCAGCAACAGGGGCGGCTCGGGCATCCGCACCTGACGGGCGAAGCCATCCTGCTGCGCGAACAGCGGCCCGAAGATCGTGGAGATCGCGCCGCCGGCATGAACCTCCAAGCCCTTGCGGTCGAGCGTGAGCCCGGTAGGCACAGCCTTCTTCGGCACACTCGCCGGCTGGGGGCTGGCCACGGGCGACACGGCGGGCGGAGCGATCGCGGGCGGAACCACCACGGCTTCAGGTCGGGTCGCGCGGGGCGCATCGGCCACAGGTGCCACGGGGGCGCTCGGCGTGAGGACCCCAGGGCGCGGCACCCCAGGCAACGCCTGCACTGGCATCACCACCGCCGACCCGAGGCCTCGTGCGCGCTGGGCGAACGCAGCGAGGCTCTGCTCTCGCAGGGTGAGGAAGGCCGCGTGGGTGGCCTGCTGCCGACTCATGTACGCCGCGTGCACGGCCGACACCTGCGCCTGCTGCTGGACCCACCACGAGGGCAGCGCTCCTGCGGGCGGCGCAACGGCGGCGGCCGCAGGGAGTGGCCGCTGGGAGGGTGCCGCCGCCATCGACGGCGCCACCACGGGCATCGCCGCAGGCGCAGGCGCGGACACGGGCATGCTCGTCGGGGTGGCCACGGGCAGCACGGGGGCCAGCTCCGGCGGGAGGGGCAGGATCGTGGGCGCGTCGAGCGCCGAAGCAAGGCGGTCCAACACGACCTCCGGAAGGTGCGAAGCGAAGCTCATCTCGCCCGGTGCCGGCGTGGTGGACGGAACCGCCGGCAGTCCGCCGCGGTCTCCCGCGGCAAGGCGCAAGGGCTCGCGGCCCGACATCTGGGTGAGCCGCACCTCCGCTCCATCGGCGTGGCCGCCCACCTGCGCGAGCTCGGCCACCGCAGCCGCCACGTGCAGCAGACCCACGGCCGCCTGCGCGTGGCCCACCGCTTTCGTCACGTCCAGCCCGAGTCCGCCGACCAGGAGATCGGCCGGCGCCTCGTCGCTGAGGACCGCGAGCACCCGAAGCCCGTCGGCCCGTGCGTCGTCCAGACGACGCAGCACCAACACGACCGCCGCGTCGCCGAGCACCTCGGACCGTCCAATCGCCGCGTGAGCCGCAGCATGAACCGGCTCGCGGGACAGCTCGACGGCGCCGACCACCGCGGCGTCGATCTCACCGGACTGCAGCCAGTCCTGGGCCAACTCCAGCGCATCCAGCCCCGAGAGTTCCTCGCTGGACACGGTGAACCCGGGCCCCTGCGCATCGAAGAGCGCCTGCACCCGATTCGCCGGGATGTTGGGCATCGTGCCCACCACACCCGCCGCCGTGAGCACGGGTGCAACCGCCTCACGCGCTGCTGTGAGGTCCAGGCTCACGCCGGCCTCACGCGCCCACTGCGCCAGCCGCCAGCGAGCCCCCCAGCGCGCCACCTCGGCGTCCACGCCCATGCCCACCAGCACCGCCGTGCGGGCCCATGGCATGGTCCCCGCTTGCAGGACCGCTTCCTGGGCCACCTCAAGAACCGTGAGCTGCTGGGGCAGAGAGGCCGCCAGGTCCACCGGGGGAATGCGCAGGCTCGACGGCACCAGCCGAATCGGCCCAAGCGCCTGCGGTGGACCCTTTGCCGTACGAAGCTGGGCCGCTGACCTCACGTCACTGGCCCGCACCGCCACGGCCACCACCGCGACGCTTGGCAGCACCGGCAACTTGGGGGTGGTCACCCGTGCCGGACGCGCTGGCTTCTCCCACTTCTCCACAATCAGGTGGGCGTCGTTCCCGCCAAACCCAAACGCGCTCACGGCCGCCAGAGGACGCCCCGACCACGGCCGCGCCGACGCCACGAGGTCGAATCCACCCGCCGCAATGCCGGCCGACGGCCGCTCAGTGACCACGGTGGGCGGAAGCTCGCCGTGCTCCAGCGCGCCCAGCAGCTTGAGCAGCGCGGCGCCGCCAGCCGCCGTGATCGGGTGACCGAGGTTGCCCTTGATCGACCCGATCGGGAGGTGCTTCTTGGCGGCGAACACCCGGGAGAGCGTGTCCAGCTCTACCCCGTCGCCCACAGGCGTTCCGGTGGCATGGCACTCCACGAACCCGACCTCGGCCGGATCCAGGCCGGCCCTGTGCCAAGCTGCGCGCACGGCCCGCTCCTGGCCCTCGCTGCTTGGCGACAGCACCCCACCCGCCTTGCCATCATTCGCGAGTCCGATGCCGCGGATCACGCCGTGGATCGGGTCGCCGTCACGCTCAGCATCGGCAAGCCGCTTGAGGGCGAAGATCACACAACCTTCGGCCGGCAGGAGGCCGTCGGCATCGGCCTGCAGCGGGAGCGAGCGACCGCTCTTGGACAGCGCCTGGAGCGCCGTGAACCCCACGTGCAGGAACAGATCGTCCGCCCGATTGACCGCGCCGGCCAGCGCCAGATCCAGTCGACCCGAAGCGAGGCGATCGCAGGCGATGCGAAGGGCGTAGAGGCTGCTGGCACAGGCGGCGTCGAGCGCGAAGGCACCGGCACCGAGCCCCAACGACTGGGCGAGAAGCTGGGCCGGCAGACCCGACGACCACCGGTTGAGCGGACTGCGCTGGGGTCGACCCAGGCGGTCGGCGAGGCCAGGGGCGGCACGATCGAGCCACACCCGCTCCGCCACCTGGCTCAGGGCCACGGTGGGGAACGAGAGGTTGCCGATCACCCCGCCTTCACGCCCAGCTTCTGTCCCGCGTCGCACGCCGGAAAGGGCACTCCGCCCGGCGTACACAAGCCACTGCACCAGCGGGTCGAGCGCGTTCAGCGTCTCCGCGGGCACCGCGTAGCCACTGGCGTCCCACACGGACTCGAACCCGACGACGTAGCCGCCCCGGTCCGAGATCGTGCGATCGGCGGTGGAGGACCCCAGACCCGCCAACACCAGGTCGGGGTCCAGCCCCCAGCGACCCGCCGGCGCCGCCGACGTGAGGTCGACGCCCGCGCGGAGGGGAGCCCACAGCGCGTCGGGTGTGAGCGCGCCCGGGAGCACACAACCCCGACCGACGATCGCAATGGGCACAGCGGTCATGTCAGGCCGACAGCGGCGCGACAGCCGCAGCCGGAACGCGGATCACCGACACCGCATCGAGCCGCGCGACCACGCTGCCGTCGGCGTCGGCGAGCACAGCGTCGAAGCGAGCCTGATCCTTGCCCGCCGTCGACCCGGTGACCACAGCCTGGAGCGCCCCCATGAGCGGACCCGTGCGGTAGAACACAAACCCGCCCACCGAGAGCGGCAGCGTGGCACCCCCAAGGGCCTCTGCCGCCCAGCGCACCCCGAGCTGCAGGAGCGCATCGAGCGCGGCCGGATCGGAGCGGAAGCCCTCTGCCTTCCAGCCCAAGGCGCTCAGCCCCTGCACCGAGGCTGTAGCTTGCGTGGCACCCACCGCCACGGACGACAGTCCGTGGAAAGCCGGACCATGGAACAGCACGTCACCGTCATAGATCTCGCCCGTCCAGGCCGGTAGCGCAGGCGAGGCCGGAGCCTTCGGTGCCACACCCAACGCCGGCACCATCCGGATCTCGGCGCGGTAGGCCACGCGGCCGG